>NZ_CP015031.1:321884-643769 GCF_011455875.1 Basfia succiniciproducens
TCCTCCGCTTTGGCTTTAGGTAATCAGTCTATTGCGATTGGTAGTGCTGCAATGGAGAAAAAAGTTGGTAGCGCTGGCGGCGAAAGTTATAGAACCGATTATGTTGGTACAACTAACACCAAAGCTCAGGGTGACAGAACTATTGCTTTCGGGGTCAACACTTCTACTACCTCAAATGATTCAATTGCAATTGGTTCTAATTCAAAAACAAACGCTGGTACGGGGGCAATTGCTATCGGTTGGTGTTCATCCACAAGTTATCAAGATTCTGTTGCAATCGGTTCAAATGCAACGGCAAATGGCGGTTACAGTTTAGCTTTAGGTTATAATGCAACTTCAACCAACCTTACTTCTATTAGTATTGGTTGGAATGCTGCCGCTTCAAATACTGGGGGTGGTCATTCACAAGGTGCTGTTGCTATCGGTCCTAAAACTACTGCCCTGGGTAATCAATCTGTTGTATTGGGTGCTTCAGCTTCTGCTGTAGAGCAAGCAACAGCTATTGGTAATGACTCTAAAGCTAATGGCTTTGGTTCCATTGTTATTGGTGGTGATGATACCGGTTATAGTCGCAATCCTAATTCGGATCCTTATACCCCGACAGCATTAGGTGGAGAACGTATTGGATATTTAGCTAATACGGCAACTGGCGATAATTCAAACTACCGTAGTTCTCTTTCTTCTGGAATAGGTTCCGTAGTTGTTGGTGTACATGGTCAAGCATTGAGTAACGGCTCCACCGCAATCGGTGTATATTCAACTGCCGGTGATAATGGAATCACTTTCACTAATGATACAACTAGTACCACTGCAATTGAAGCGACTGCAATCGGTGCGCTATCTCGTGCAAAAAGCATCAGATCTTCAGCTATTGGTTATAGTGCCGAAGCATTAGGTAACTATTCAACTGTTGTAGGTGCTAATTCCACTGCTAATGGTACGAGTTCACTCGCTTTGGGTCATAATTCCACCGCATATTCCACTTATTCTTTAGCTGCCGGCTATAACGCTTCAGCCAATCTTAGCAATTCAACTGCAATTGGTTCTTCATCTAATGCTAGCGGTTTAAACGCCATTGCTTTAGGTACAGGGGCGCAAGCTTTAAATACAAACACTATTTCTATTGGTACCGGCAATATCGTTTCAGGTGAAAATTCGGGAGCGATTGGTGACCCTAATAATATCACGGGATCAAATTCTTATGCGCTCGGTAATAATAACGTAATTTATGCAAATAATAGTTTTGCTGTAGGTAATTCAATTTATATTTCTGATACGGCACAAAATACCTTAGCCTTTGGTACAAACATTTCCGTACCAACCTCTACTAAGACAAATAATACTTTAATCGGTACATCGGCAAAAATTCAAGGTGGTGAAAGCAGTATTGCTTTCGGTACAAATGCTACGGTAAGTAATAGTGTGCAAAGCAGTGCTATTGCTATTGGTAACCAAAGTAAGGTAGAGGCCGCAGTTGGCGGTATCGCTATTGGTAACGGTTCCACTATTAGTTCTTCTGCAAATAATGGCTCTATTGCACTTGGTCAAAAAACAAATGTAACCGGTGTTAGTTCGATTGCTTTAGGTAACAATGCTAGTGTGACGGGTACTCAGCAAGGGTCTGTTGCTATCGGTAATAATACAAATGTGACAAATACAGGGCAAGGCACGGTAGCGGTAGGTTCAGATACTAATGTAACGGTTGGTAATGCGGTTGCAATCGGTGATCATGTCAATGTGAAAGGGCAACGCTCCATCGCTATCGGTTCGTCAAGTAATGTTGCGGAAGGTGTGGTTAATGCGACAACTATCGGTACCGGAAGTAACGTAACACAAAATGATGGTACGGCCGTAGGTTATAACGCAATAGTATCTAACTACAATGGTCTTGCATTAGGCGCTAATGCAACATCTACTGCTCAAAGAGCGGTAGCATTAGGGGCTGATAGTGTTGCCGGCAGAGAAGGTTGGGATCAGGCTGCATATGATCCTTATATTCCGGCAAATGCTAATACTTCCCAAAGTGCGGCGATTACAGCAACAAAAGCAACTAATAATTATGGTGCGGTAAGTGTGGGTTCAGACACAGTTAAGCGCCAAATCATTAATGTAGCGGCAGGTTCTGCTGATTCCGATGCGGTAAACGTTGCGCAATTAAAAGCGGCAATTGGTTCTGTAAATACTTCTTGGAATATTCAAGAAAACGGTACGCAAAAAGACATTGTTAATGCTGGTGATAACGTAAGTTTTGCTAATGGTACAGGTACCACCGCAAATGTAAGCGTAGATTCAACCGGTAAAACTTCAACTGTCAAATATTCTGTTAATAAGTCTGGCTTAAGTGTTGCTACGGACGGTACTGTTACAGCAGCAGCAAACGGTGATAATTTTGCAACAGCAGAACAGGTTGCCAAAGCGATCAATGATTCTGAAAAAACGACAACAGTGGAGAAAGGTTCGGATAAAGTGTCTGTAACAGGTACTACAACGGGAACTAAAACCAATTATGTTGTTGATTTAAGTAATGCAGCTAAATCGTCACTCGATAAAGCGGACAGCGCGCTTCAAAGCTGGACAGCGCAAGTAAACGGTGCTAATGCGAAAGTGGTTAACCAAACCAATAATACGGTTAACTTTGTAAACGGTACCAATACAATTGTCAAAGCGGATGCAAACGGCAATATCAGTGTCTCTACGACGGATAATGTGACCTTTAATACGGTGAACGCAAGTAGCTTTAATGCAGGTAATATCAGTATCGGTACAAACGGTATCAATGCGGGTAATACAACCATTACTAATGTTGCAAATGGTACAAATGCAAGTGATGCAGTGAATGTAAGTCAGTTAAACGCCACCAATGCGAACGTGACTAACAACACGCAAAACATTACTAACAACACAGCGGCGATAGCCAATAATACGGCAAATATTAGCAATAATACCAATGCGATAGCCAACAATACGCAAAATATCATGAAAAATGCGGCGGATATTCAAAGCACTAAGGACGGCTTAAATGCCACCAATGCCACGGTAGCGGGTAATACGGCAAATATCACCAATAATACGAATGCGATTGCCAACAACACGGCGGCGATCAACAAAGGTATTAACTTCGGTAACGGCACGACAGCCAATAATTTTGCTTTAGGCAGCACCATCAATGTGACTTCCGACAGTAATATCGAAGTAAGCACTGTTGCGGACGGCGTGAAACTAGCCTTAGCGAGCAGTATTGCGGTGGATAATTTAACGGCAAATAACAGTGTTAAAGTCGGTAATGTGGCATTGACTCAAGCGGGTATCAATGCGGGTAACCATGCCATTACTAATGTGACGAATGGTACTAATGCGACGGATGCGGTGAACTTAAGTCAATTAAACGCCAGTAAATCGTCGGTAGAAGCGGGTGATAACGTAGCGGTGACATCAACCAGTGACGCGAACGGCACGGTGTACACAGTGAACGCGAATACCTCGACGGTAAGCAATGGTTCGGATAAAGTGACCGTTACCTCAAGCAGTACGGGTAACCATACAACCAACTACGCGGTGGATTTAAGCGAGGCAGCGAAAAGTTCACTGAATAAGGCGGATAGCGCCTTACAAAGCTGGACGGCGCAAGTAAACGGCGTAGACGCGAAAGTAGTTAACCAAACCAACAATACGGTCAATTTTGTCAACGGTACCAACACAATTGTCAAGGCGGACGCGAACGGCAATATCAGTGTCTCTACGGCAGATAATGTCACCTTTAATACAGTGAATGCCAGCACCTTCAATGCCGGTAATGTCAGTATCAGCAATAACGGTATTAATGCGGGTAATACAACCATTACTAATGTTGCAAATGGTACAAATGCAAGTGATGCGGTGAATTTAAGTCAGTTAAATGCCACTAATGCGAATGTGACGAATAACACGAAAAACATCACAAATGTAACGAACTTGGTCAATCAAGGTTTCAATATTGGTGCGGATAACGGTGCGGACGACAACGTTAAATTAGGCGAAAAAGTTGACTTTAACGGCGACGGCAATATTGTGACAACTGTAACGAATAACGCGATTGCGTTTGCGTTAAGTAACACGTTGAACTTAACGGACGCGGGTTCGGTGACTATGGGTGATACGGTAGTGAACAGTACAGGTATGCTCATCAATAATGGTTCAACCGACAATCAAACCGTAAGCTTAACGAAAGACGGCTTAAATAATGGCGGTAACACCATTACCGGCGTAGCGAACGGTAGCAATGCGACGGATGCGGTGAACTTAAGTCAGTTAAACGCCGGCAAATCGTCGGTAGAAGCGGGTGATAACGTAGCGGTGACATCAACCAGTGACGCGAACGGCACGGTTTACACAGTGAACGCGAATACCTCGACGGTAAGCAATGGTTCGGATAAAGTAACCGTTACCTCAAGCAGTACAGGTAACCATACAACCAACTACGCGCTGGACTTAAGTGAAGCGGCGAAAGCATCGTTAGACAAAGCGGACAGTGCGTTACAAAGCTTAACTACTAGTGCGGATGGAACGAAGGCGCAAACCTTAGATAAAGATAATAGCAATGCGAACTTTATCTCGGGTAGCAACATCCGGTTAACGCCATCTGCGGACGGCATTACGATTGCAACAGCGGAAAACGTGACCTTCACGAATGTGAATACTACGAACTTCAAAGCGGGCGATGTGACCATCAATAGCACAGGTATTGATGCGGGTAACCACACCATTACCAATGTAGCCAAAGGGGTAAATGCCACCGATGCGGTCAACCTAAGTCAATTGGAAAGTTATGTGGGTGATAATTCCTATAACTGGAATCTTTCTGACGGTACTAACAGCAGTGCGGTAGCGGATAACAGCACCGTAGCGATTACAGGTTCGGCGAATGGGGACGGTGCAAATACCTCTGGTATTGTGACTGAACTTAACGGTACCAATGTGTCAGTGGATTTAAGCGATAAAGCGAAAGAGTCATTAGACAAAGCGGACAGCGCCTTACAAAGCTGGACGGCGCAAGTAAACGGCACAGATGCGAAAGTGGTTAACCAAACCAACAACACAGTAAACTTTGTTGACGGTAGCAATATCAACATTACTAACGATAACGGCACCATTAAAGTGGCGACGGCGGATAATGTAACGTTCAACACGGTAAACGCTAGTACCTTCAATGCCGGTAACGTCAGTATCAGCAATAGCGGTATTAATGCGGGTAATCATACAATCACTAACGTATCGAATGGTACGAAAGACAGTGACGCGGTGAATTTAAGTCAGTTAAACGCTACCAATGCGAACGTGACGAATAACACCAATAATATTGCGAATAATACACAAAATATTACCAGCAATACTAATGCGATCAATAAAGGTATTAACTTTGGTAACGGTACGACAGCCAATAATTTTGCTTTAGGCAGCACCATTAATGTGACTTCCGACAGTAATATCGTGGTGAATACCACAAATGCCGGTGTACAACTTGGTTTGGCGGACAATATTGCGGTAGACAATGTAACGGTAAACAACACCTTCAAAGCCGGTGATGTAACCATCAATAATAACGGCATTGATGCGGGTAACCACGCCATTACTAATGTGACGAATGGTACTAATGCGACGGATGCGGTGAATGTAAGCCAATTAAACGCTAGCAAATCGTCGGTAGAAGCGGGTGATAACGTAGCGGTGACATCAACCAGTGACGCGAACGGCACGGTTTACACAGTGAACGCGAATACCTCGACGGTAAGCAATGGTTCGGATAAAGTAACCGTTACCTCAAGCAGTACAGGTAACCATACAACCAACTACGCGCTGGACTTAAGCGATGCGGCGAAAGCATCGTTAGACAAAGCGGACAGTGCATTACAAAGCTTAACCACCAGTGCGGATGGAGCGAAGGCGCAAACCTTAGATAAAGATAATAGCAATGCGAACTTTATCTCGGGTAGCAACATCCGGTTAACGCCATCTGCGGACGGCATTACGATTGCAACAGCGGAAAACGTGACCTTCACGAATGTGAATACCACGAATTTCAAAGCGGGCGATGTGACCATCAATAGCACGGGTATTGATGCGGGTAACCACACCATTACCAATGTGGCAGCGGGTACTAATAAAACCGACGCGGTGAACTTAGGTCAATTAGAGCAATTTATTGGAGATAACTCTTACAACTGGAACTTATCGGATGGTACGAACAGCAGTGCGGTAGCGGATAACAGCACGGTAGCGATTGAAGGTTCAGCGAACGGAGATAGCGCGAATACAAGCGGTATCGTAACAATGTTAGACGGTACCAATGTGTCAGTGGATTTAAGCGATAAAGCGAAAGTGTCGTTAGATAAAGCGGACAGCGCCTTACAAAGCTGGACGGCGCAAGTAAACGGCGCAGACGCGAAAGTAGTTAACCAAACCAACAATACGGTCAATTTTGTCAACGGTACCAACACCATTGTAAAAGCGGATGCAAACGGCAATATCAGTGTCTCTACGGCAGATAATGTCACCTTTAATACAGTGAATGCCAGCACCTTCAATGCCGGTAATGTCAGTATCAGCAATAACGGTATTAATGCGGGTAATACAACCATTACTAATGTTGCAAATGGTACAAATGCAAGTGACGCGGTGAATTTAAGTCAGTTAAACGCCACCAATGCGAACGTGACTAACAACACCAATAACATTGCCAATAACACGCAAAACATTACCAATAACGCGAATAATATTGCCAACAATACGGCGAACATTACCAATAATACCAATGCGATCAACAAAGGTATCAACTTCGGTAACGGTACTGATGCAAATAAATTTAACCTGGGGGATACCATTAATGTCACCTCAGATAGCAATATTGTGGTAAGTACTGTTGCGGACGGCGTGAAACTAGCCTTAGCGAGCAGTATTGCGGTGAATAATATAACGGTAAACGACACCTTTAAAGCGGGCGATGTGACTATCAATAGCACGGGTATTGATGCGGGTAATCATACCATTACCAACGTAGCTGCGGGTACGAATGCCACCGATGCGGTAAACCTGGCTCAGTTAGAAAGCTATGTGGGTGATAATTCTTATAACTGGAATCTTTCTGACGGTACCAACAATAATGCGGTAGCGGATAGCAGCACCGTAGCGATTACAGGTTCGGCGAATGGGGACGGTGCAAATACCTCTGGTATTGTGACTGAACTTAACGGTACCAATGTATCTGTGGATTTAAGCAATAAAACCAAAGCCGATATTCAACAGGGCGTTGATGCCAATACTACGGTGAATACTAAAGGTATTACCTTTGCGGCGGACAGCGGTACGGCAACAGAGCGCAAACTGGGTGAAACCCTGGCTATTAACGGTGACGGGGATTTAATCAATACCACCGTGTCGGCAGGCAAAGTAGAAGTCGCGGCATCCGATAAATTGAAAGACGCGGTGAACAATGCCACAACGGCACTTCAAAGCTGGACGGCACAAGTAAACGGCGCAGCGGCGAAAGTGGTTAACCAAACCAACAATACGGTCAATTTTGTCAACGGTACTAACACCATTGTAAAAGCGGACGCAAACGGCAATATCAGTGTCTCTACGGCAGATAATGTCACCTTTAATACAGTGAATGCCAGCACCTTCAATGCCGGTGGCGTCAGTATCAGCAATAGCGGTATCAATGCGGGTAATACAACAATTACCAATGTGGCCAACGGTACCCAAGACAGTGACGCGGTGAATTTAAGTCAGTTAAACGCCACTAATGCGAACGTGACTAACAACACCAATAATATTGCCAATAATACGCAAAACATCACCAGTAACGCGAATAATATTGCCAACAATACGGCGAACATTACCAATAATACCAATGCAATCAACAAAGGTATCAACTTTGGTAACGGTTCTACAGCCAATAATTTTGCTTTAGGCAGCACGATTAATGTGACTTCCGACAGCAATATCGTAGTGAATACAACGTCGTCAGGCGTACAACTTGCTTTAGCAGACAGTATTGCGGTGGGTAATGTAACGGTGAACGACACCTTCAAAGCCGGTGATGTCACCATCAATAATAACGGCATTGATGCGGGTAACCATACCATTACTAATGTAGCGAATGGTAGTAATGCTAGCGATGCAGTTAATGTAGCACAGTTAGAAGCCAATACTACCCGTTATTATTCCGTAAACTCGACTGTTGCAGGTAACAGAAATAATGATGGAGCAACCGGAATAAATGCAATGGCAGCAGGTGCTAATGCAGTGGCTTCCGGTGATAATGCGACGGCAATCGGTCAAGGTACGAAGGCAAACAGTGCGGCGGCGATTGCTATTGGTAACAATGCAAATGCGACATCAAGCCGAAATGACAGTGTTATCGCTATCGGTAATAACGCTCAATCAACCGGATCTTACAGTATTGCTGTAGGTACGAATTCAGTGGCTAACCATACCTGGTCAATGGCAATGGGTATTTCAGCCAAGGCCATTGATGATTATGCAACAGCCTTAGGCTCTAGCGCGCAAGCAACTTCACAGTGGACGACAGCCCTTGGTGCGGGAGCAAATGCAACAGGATCGGCTGCAACAGCGGTAGGTTCGAATACGACGGCTACGGCGGGTGGCGCAACAGTTGTCGGATATAACTCTAGCGTGACCGGTGCGAATACAACAGCATTAGGCAATAATATTAATGTGGATACGGAAGGTTCGGTTGTATTGGGTAATGGTTCTGCTGCCGCAAGTGCTACTACAGAAACTACGGCGACAGTTAATAATCTGACATATTCCGGATTTGCCGGTGCGGATAATGTTGCTACAGGTGATTATGTAAGTGTTGGTTCGGTAGGTGAAGAGCGTCAAATCAAAAATGTGGCAGCGGGTAATGTTTCTGCAACTTCAACAGATGCCATCAACGGTAGCCAACTTTATGCTACTCAAAATGTAATTGGTAATGTAGCGAATTCCGTAGTGAATAACTTCGGTGGTAATGCAACTGTTGATCAAAACGGTAACATCACATTTACTGACATTGGCGGTACGGGTGCAAATACTATTCACGATGCAATCCAGAATGTTTCTAATGTAGCTAATATGGGTTGGAACGTACAAGCAAACGGTGACACGGCAACTAAAGTGGCTCCGGGCGATACCGTACAATTTATCAATGGTCAAAACATCGAAATTGACCGTGACGGTACAAATATTACGGTTGCAACCGCAAATAACGTAACCTTTACCAATGTTAATACCACTACATTGACTGCGGGTCCTGTGACCATTAATAGCACGGGTATTGATGCGGGTAACCACACCATTACCAATGTAGGCAAAGGCGTAAATGCCACCGATGCGGTCAACCTAAGTCAATTGGAAAGTTATGTGGGTGATAATTCCTATAACTGGAATTTGTCAGACGGAAACAACAGTAGTGCGGTAGCGGATAACAGTACCGTAGCGATTACAGGTTCGGCAAATGCTGACAGTGCCAATACCAGCGGTATTGTGACTGAACTTAACGGTACCAATGTATCTGTGGATTTAAGCAATAAAACCAAAGCCGATATTCAACAGGGCGTTGATGCCAATACTACGGTGAATACTAAAGGTATTACCTTTGCGGCGGACAGCGGTACGGCAACAGAGCGCAAACTGGGTGAAACCCTGGCTATTAACGGTGACGGGGATTTAATCAATACCACCGTGTCGGCAGGCAAAGTAGAAGTCGCGGCATCCGATAAATTGAAAGACGCGGTGAACAATGCCACAACGGCGCTTCAAAGCTGGACGGCACAAGTAAACGGCACAGATGCGAAAGTAGTTGATCAAACCAACAACACAGTAAACTTTGTTGACGGTAACAATATCAACATTACTAACAATAACGGCACCATTAAAGTGGCGACGACGGATAACGTAACGTTCAACACGGTAAACGCTAGTACCTTCAATGCCGGTGGCGTCAGTATCAGCAATAGCGGTATCAATGCGGGTAATACAACAATTACCAATGTGGCCAACGGTACCCAAGACAGTGATGCGGTGAATTTAAGTCAGTTAAACGCTACCAATGCGAACGTGACTAACAACACTAATAACATTGCCAATAATACGGCAAATATCACCAACAATACGAATGCGATTGCCAGCAACACGGCGATGATCAACAAAGGTATCAACTTCGGTAACGGTACTGATGCAAATAAATTTAACCTGGGGGATACCATTAATGTCACCTCGGATAGCAATATTGTGGTAAGCACTGTTGCGGACGGCGTGAAATTAGCCTTAGCGAGCAGTATCGCGGTGAATAATATAACGGTAAACGATACCTTCAAAGCAGGCGATGTGACCATCAATAGCACAGGTATTGATGCGGGTAACCATACCATTACCAATGTAGCCAAAGGGGTAAATGCCACCGATGCGGTCAACCTAAGTCAATTGGAAAGTTATGTGGGTGATAATTCCTATAACTGGAATCTTTCTGACGGTACCAACAATAATGCGGTAGCGGATAACAGTACGGTAACGATTACAGGTTCGGCGAATGGGGACAGTGCCAATACCAGCGGTATTGTGACTGAACTTAACGGTACCAATGTATCTGTGGATTTAAGCAATAAAACTAAAGCCGATATTCAACAGGGCGTTGATGCCAATACTACGGTGAATACTAAAGGTATTACCTTTGCGGCGGACAGCGGTACGGCAACAGAGCGCAAACTGGGTGAAACCCTGGCTATTAACGGTGACGGGGATTTAATCAATACCACCGTGTCGGCAGGCAAAGTAGAAGTCGCGGCATCCGATAAATTGAAAGGCGCGGTGAACAATGCCACAACGGCGCTGCAAAGCTGGACGGCGCAAGTAAACGGTGCAGACGCGAAAGTGGTTAACCAAACCAATAATACGGTCAATTTTGTCAACGGTACTAACACCATTGTAAAAGCGGACGCAAACGGCAATATCAGTGTCTCTACGGCAGATAATGTCACCTTTAATACAGTGAATGCCAGCACCTTTAATGCCGGTAATGTCAGTATCAGCAATAGCGGTATTAATGCGGGTAATCATACAATCACTAACGTATCGAATGGTACGAAAGACAGTGACGCGGTGAATTTAAGTCAGTTAAACGCTACCAATGCGAACGTGACTAACAACACTAATAACATTGCCAATAACACGAAAAACATCACAAATGTAACGAACTTGGTCAATCAAGGTTTCAATATTGGTGCGGATAACGGTACGGACAACAACGTTAAATTAGGCGAAAAAGTTGACTTTAACGGCGACGGCAATATTGTGACAACCGTAACGAATAACGCGATTGCGTTTGCGTTAAGTAACACGTTGAACTTAACGGACGCGGGTTCGGTAACTATGGGTGATACGGTCGTGAATGGTAGCGGTATGATCATCAATAATGGTTCAGCCGACAATCAAACCGTAAGCTTAACGAAAGACGGCTTAAATAATGGCGGTAACACCATTACTAACGTGGCAATCGGTAGCAATGCGACGGATGCGGTGAACTTAAGTCAATTAAACGCCAGTAAATCGTCGGTAGAAGCGGGTGATAACGTAGCGGTGACATCAACCAGTGACGCGAACGGCACGGTTTACACCGTGAATGCGAATAGCTCAACGGTAAGCAATGGTTCGGATAAAATTACCGTTACTCAAACGGATGCGGGAAACCATACCAGCAACTACGCGGTGGATTTAAGCGAGGCAGCGAAAAGTTCACTGAATAAAGCGGACAGCGCATTACAAAGCTGGACGGCGCAAGTAAACGGCACAGATGCGAAAGTGGTTAACCAAACCAACAATACGGTCAATTTTGTCAACGGTACCAACACAATTGTCAAGGCGGATGCAAACGGCAATATCAGTGTCTCTACGGCGGATAATGTCACCTTTAATACAGTGAATGCCAGCACCTTCAATGCCGGTGGCGTCAGTATCAGCAATAGCGGTATCAATGCGGGTAATACAACAATTAC
This sequence comes from Basfia succiniciproducens, assembly GCF_011455875.1. NCBI lineage: Bacteria > Pseudomonadati > Pseudomonadota > Gammaproteobacteria > Pasteurellales > Pasteurellaceae > Basfia > Basfia succiniciproducens. The sequence continues at coordinate 333,914 of NZ_CP015031.1, forward strand.
CAATGTGGCCAACGGTACCCAAGACAGTGACGCGGTGAATTTAAGTCAGTTAAACGCTACCAATGCGAACGTGACCAACAACACGCAAAACATTACTAACAACACAGCGGCGATAGCCAATAATACGGCAAATATTAGCAATAATACCAATGCGATAGCCAACAATACGCAAAATATCACGAAAAATGCGGCGGATATTCAAAGCACTAAGGACGGCTTAAATGCCACCAATGCCACGGTAGCGGGTAATACGGCAAATATCACCAACAATACGAATGCGATTGCCAACAACACGGCGACGATCAACAAAGGTATTAACTTCGGTAACGGCACGACAGCCAATAATTTTGCTTTAGGCAGCACGATTAATGTGACTTCCGACAGTAATATCGAAGTAAGCACTGTTGCGGACGGTGTGAAACTAGCCTTAGCGAGCAGTATTGCGGTGGATAATTTAACGGCAAATAACAGTGTTAAAGTCGGTAATGTGGCATTGACTCAAGCGGGTATCAATGCGGGTAACCATGCCATTACTAATGTGACGAATGGTACTAATGCGACCGATGCAGTGAACGTACAGCAGTTAACTAATGCGGTTAATAATGCATCAAGTGGTTCAGCGTGGAAGATCACGGAGAATAACGATGCGACAAATGCGAAAACAGTAGGGAACAGCACAGTAAGTTTCAACAACGGTAGCAATACCATTGCGGTAGTAAACGGCACGAATGTCACTTACAATTTAGCGGATAACATTACATTAACCAATGCTGGCTCGGTCACCATCGGTAACACAATGGTAAATAATGACGGTATCAAAGTTGGTAATGAGACAACTATCAGTAACGGCTCTGCGACAATAGGTAGTGTTACGATTGCCTCCACCGGTAAAATTAGTGGTGTAGCAAAGGGCACATTAAATGCGGCATCAACTGAGGCGGTAAACGGTAGTCAGTTATATGAGACTAACCAAAACGTAAGTAATTTAACGGCACAATTGAGTCAAGTTAATCAAACGGCAAATGCGGGTTGGAAACTCGCAGTAAATGGCACAAGCACTTCTACAGTGGCACCGAATGCAACAGTCAGTTTGAATAATAGCGATAATAATGTTGTAATTACTAAAGATGCGAATAGCAGTAATGTGACTTTTGGATTGAACAGTACACTGAATATCGGTAACGGTGCGAACACAGTGAAAGTAGATGGTACTAACGGTTCTATTTCGACCGGAAATACTACGATTACCGGTGATAATGTTAAGACTACAACATTGACTACAGGTAATACTACAATCAATAACGACGGTTTAGTTACAGGCAATGTAACTGTAAAACAAGACGGTATTAACGCCGGCGGTAATAAGATTACCGGTGTAGCGGATGGTGATATTTCCGCTAACAGTACGGATGCCGTTAACGGCGGTCAGTTGTATAATGTTATTCAAAATGCAACCGCGGGTGTGAAAACCGAAGTGGAAGCAGGTAAGAATATTGTCGTGACCAACTCGACGGGAGCTAACGGTCAAACCGTTTATACCGTCGAAACGGCGAAAGAGGTTGATTTTGATAAAGTAACCGTCGGAAATGTAACCATTAATAAAGATACGAATAAAGTATCTGGTATTGCGAATGGCGATATTTCGGCAACTAGTTCCGATGCAATTAACGGCTCGCAACTTTATACCGCAAACCAAAATGTGGCTGACCATTTAGGCGGCGGTTCAAAAGTTGATGAAAACGGTAATGTTACGGCACCTACTTATACGGTAGTAACAAATCCGTCAACTAATGCGACAACGACGGCAAATAATGTTGGTGATGCGATTAACGGTTTAAATACGGCGATCAGCAAACCTCTTACATTTGCTGCGGACTCAGGTTCTAATTCCGAAATGAGATTGGGTTCAACCGTCAGCATTAAAGGCGGCGTATCCGATAGTACTAAATTGTCAGATAATAATATCGGCGTAGTATCTGACGGTAAGGGTAATTTAACCGTTAAATTAGCGAAAGATATTAGCGGATTAAATTCCGTTACTACCGGTGATACAACCATGAATTCTGAGGGTATTACTATTAATAACGGCGCGGCGGGTAGTCCTGTAAGCTTAACTAAGAACGGTCTGAATAATGGTGGTAACCGTATCACTAATGTCGCACCGGGCGAAGTAAGTCAAGACAGTACCGATGCGGTGAACGGTAGCCAATTACACGCAACAAACCAACAGGTCGTACGTAATGCACAAGCGATTAACCAAGTAGCGAACCATGTTAATAAAGTGGATCGTAACTTACGTGCGGGTATTGCGGGTGCAATGGCGGCCGGCGGTTTATACCATGCAACGCTTCCGGGTAAATCCATGGTTGCTGCCGGTGTGGGTACATACCGTGGTGAAAGTGCGATTGCGGTAGGTTATTCACGCTTGTCCGATAACGGTAAACTCGGTGTGAAATTCTCCGTAAACGGCAATACTCGTGGTGATACGGGAGCTGCTGCAAGCGTGGGTTACCAATGGTAATAAAGAATTGACCGTATAAAAGTGCGGTCGGTTCTTGCCGAATTTTATAAATGAGAATCCTTGTCGGTGTACAGCCCGGCAAGGATTTTTTTATATTTGGAATAATTTATTTATAGATAACCAAAACTTTTGTGATTTTGACCGCACTTTTGATATTTGCTAATTGCTTGTTTAGCATAGAGTTTTTATAGTAGAGATATTTTAAGTTGTAGGAGTTACACTCATGTTTTTACCTAATTATTTCCAAAATCCGCAAATTCTTCATGTTAACGCCACGCCTCATCACGCTTATTTTATTCCTCATGATTCGGTGGAAAGTGCGGTCAAAAATCCGCGAGAATCTTCCGCTTTTTTTACCTTGCTGAACGGTGAATGGAATTTTCAGTATTTTGCAAGTTATCATGATTTAACGGAGGCGTTTTTAACCCGGCATTTGCCCGATAAAATTCCGGTGCCGGCAAATTGGCAAAATCACGGCTATGATCATCATCAATATACCAATGTGAATTACCCGATTCCTTTTGATCCGCCTTATGTGCCGCAGGATAATCCTTGCGGGCTTTATCAGCGCAAATTTTGTATTAATTTGAATAAGGCTAAACGCTATTTATTGAATTTTGAAGGTGTGGATAGTTGCTTATTTGTCTATATTAATCAACAGTTTGTCGGTTACAGTCAAATCAGCCACTGCACCTCGGAATTTGATGTCACGGATTTTTTACGCCAAGGTGAAAACGAAATTCATGTGCTTGTATTGAAATGGTGCGATGGTTCTTATTTGGAAGATCAGGATAAATTCCGTATGTCGGGTATTTTCCGCGATGTGTATTTATTAGAACGTGAAAGCCATTATTTGCAGGATTTCTTTATTCGTACCGAATTGGCGGAAGATCTGAAAAGTGCGGTATTAAAAGTGGAACCTTTTTTCATGCAGGCTGGGGAACCCGCAGCGTTGCGGGAAATGGCATGGCAGTTGAGTGATCCGCAGGGCAATATTCTGCTAAGTGCGGTGACGGAGCGCGGTTTTGAGTATGTCGTAAACGAACTGCAGCTTTGGAATGCCGAGCAACCGAAACTTTATACCTTACTGTTTCGGTACGGCTCGGAAGTTATTTGCCAGAAAATCGGTTTCCGGAAAATCGAGGTAAAAGAAGGCGTGTTGCATTTCAATCATCAGCCGATTAAGTTTAAAGGCGTGAATCGCCATGACAGCGACCCCAAAACCGGTTATGTCATTAGCCGGGAACAGGCGTTGACGGATTTACGTTTAATCAAAACCCATAATTTTAATGCAATCCGTACCGCACATTATCCTAACGCGCCTTGGTTTGCGGAATTATGCGATGAATTAGGTTTTTATTTGATTGCGGAAAGCGATATAGAAAGCCACGGCAGCAATGCGGTTTATGTAGAAATGCCGGAAACGAGTATTTTGCTGAATGTAAAAACTGATCCGAAAACGGATGAAATTCAGCAAAAAACTGTGGACGAATATTGCTATTTCGCGCGCGATCCTAATTTTAAACAAGCGATTCTAGATCGTACTTACGCCAATGTTCAGCGTGATAAAAACCGCGCCAGCGTAGTGATTTGGTCATTGGGTAACGAAAGCGGTTTCGGTGAGAATTTCGAAGCGGCGGCAAAATGGATTAAGGGGTTTGATCCGAGCCGTTTGGTACATTATGAAAATTCTATTTATCAGCATTCCGAGCATACAAACGATTTAACTCACATTGATTTATACAGCGAAATGTACGCAAGCACGGAATCCATGCAGGCGCATTTTGCCGATCCGAATAATCGCAAACCTTATTTGCTGTGCGAATATAGCCATGCTATGGGTAATTCCTGCGGCGATGCGGAAGATTATTGGCAAATCTTTAATCAATATCCGCAGGCTTGCGGCGGTTTTGTGTGGGAATGGTGCAATCATTCGCCTTATTTAGCCGATGGAAAAATGGGGTACGGCGGTGATTTCGGCGATGTGCCCAATGACGGCAATTTCTGTGCCGACGGTTTGGTCACTGCGGATCGGCAGGTGCAAAGCAGTTTGCTGGAAATGAAGAACGTTAATCGTCCGTTGCGGGCAAATTTAACGGCGCAAGGAGTGGAATTAACCAACTATCTGGACTTTACCGATACGGAAGATTTTATCGCCGTGCATTATCAATTCAGCGAAAACGGCATTGTTGTCGGCGAAGGTTATATTGATGACGTGAAAATTTCGCCAAAACAGACCGCACTTTTGCCGTTGGATTTGCCTGAAGATAACGGTAATTTATGGTTGCTGGATTTAACTTATTATCAAAAAAAGGAAACGCCGCTTGTGGCAAAAAATCACCAGCTCGGATTTGATCAAATTGCGCTGTTCGGGCAACGGATCGTGCCGGTGGCAAGAATCGGCCGGGTAAAAAGTGCGGTCAAAATCTGGCAAGATTCTGCGGTGATCAAGGTTCAAACGGAAAAAGCGCAATTTGTGATGGATAAACGCAAGGGTATCGTGCAACAGATTATGACGGAACAGGGCGGATTATTGCGTGAGCCGCTGGATTTCAATATTTGGCGGGCGTTAGCGGACAATGATAATCTGATCAAACGGCAATGGCAGGCGGCGGGTTATGATCGCGCAATAACACGGGCTTACGAGATTCAGGCGGAGGATTTTTCCTACAAGGCGGTGGTTAAAGCGAAATGCGGGCTGGTTGCGTTGTCGAAAGCGCGGATTTTGACCCTTGATGTGGTATACCATATTTATGCCAACGGCGAACTGAAAATTGAAATCGATGCGGAAAAAGCGCCACAGTTGCCGTTTTTGCCTCGTTTTGGCTTGCGTTTTGTGTTGGATAAGGCTTTCCAACAGGGTGAATATTTTGGTTATGGCGAAACGGAAAGTTATGCGGATAAACATCATGGAGCAAAATTGGGATTGTATCGTACCACGGCGCAACAAAATCATCGGGATTATCTCAAACCGCAGGAAAACGGCAGCCATTGGGGTTGTTCTTTCGTCAAACTGCGGTCGGAAAACGAGGAAATTTGTGTAACTTCCGACAAGCCGTTTAGTTTTAATCTTTCGCCTTATAAGCAAGAGAGCCTGCAAAAGGCGAAACATAATTATGATTTGGAAGACTCAAACTCAACGGTGCTTTGCATTGATTACAAAATGAGCGGAATAGGCTCGAATTCCTGCGGACCGGTTTTGAAAGCAATATACCGTTTGAAAGAAAACAAATGGCATTGCGGCTTCAGATTGCAGATTTTATAAAAATTGTAATCGCACTCAGCAAAGTGCGGTACAAATTTGACGAATTTTGTAATAAATAAGGGCACCTGTTAGGTGCCCTTATGATCTCGACGAATGCGATTACAAATCATCAATCAATAAATAGATTTTTGCAACCGGGCCGTGTACGCCTACTACTTTGATCAATTCAATATCCGCAGTGGAACTCGGACCTGAAATGATGTTAACGCAGGAGGGCATACGTTCGCTTTTTTGCGCTTTATCGTGCAACACTTTTGCCAGTTGAGCGACGCGCGGAAGCACTTGACTTTTGCGTAGCACAACAATGGATTTTTCCGGCAGTAAGCTTACGGCGCGCCCTCTTTCCGGCTGCGAATAAAGTACGATGCCGCCGGATTCCGCCAAGCCGTATTCCGCATAAACAACGCCGATATTCGCTTTTTCCGCTTTATCAATGTTTTGTTGCCCGGTTTTCGGCGACCAAATATGGCAAGGATATTTTTCCTGTAACGCCTGAGTTATGCCAAGCCGGGTTAAGCGCTCGTCGTCGTTTAGAATAACGGAATTTCCGCCGTATTTTTCGCATAATGAAAGTGCGCTCGAAACAACGTCGGATTCCGGGCAAACCTTGACGTCAACCATCATCACTTTGGCAAAATTGACAAATTCTTCGCATAGTTGCGCTTGTGATAATTCCGTTAAACGCTCGGTCGGATAGCGGTTTAGCGGTTCTTCCATCGCTTGTGGACTGAAACTGCGGGCTTTCCCCATTTTTGCCGCTAAACGATTTAAAAATTGTTCTCGATTATGTTGGAAATCCATTAGTTACTCCCTCTTTTTTTAAACCAGTCACGGAAACTTTCGCCGTCGGATTGCGGTAAATTACGGGCTTTTGTCCATTCGCCCAAAGCACCTACAGAAATCGGCGCTTTGCCGTCTTTAATGAGTTTATTCATTAGCTTAGCGCCCATATTAACGCCGACTTTCCATACCGCCGGGTGGGAGTTGGCAAAATTGAAACCCAAAATAGAAAGTTTTTCCAATGGAGGACGAAGATTCTGCGCGACCATTTTTTCGCGGTGTTTATTGATTAATTGTGCAAGCGGAATACGTACCGGGCACACGGAATTACAAGCGGTGCAAAGAGAGCAGGCATACGGTAAATCTTTAAATTCTTCGTAGCCGCCAAGTAGTGGCGAGATAACCGCACCGATCGGACCCGGATAAATTGAGCCGTAACCGTGACCGCCGATTTGGCGATAAGCCGGGCAGGTATTTAAACAGGCGCCGCAACGGATACAGCGCAATACTTCTTTGAATTCGCTGGCTAAGATGTCGGAACGTCCGTTATCCACAATAACTAAATGGAAGTCTTCAGGACCGTCGGTTTCGCCTTCAAGGCGAGGACCGGTTAACCAGGTATTGTAACCGGTTAGTTTGGCACCTACGGCACTGCGGGCAAGCATGGTGATTAAGACGTCAACTTCCTGAAAAGTAGGCGCAAGACGTTCCATACCCATTACCGCAATGTGGGTTTTCGGCAGAGTAGTGGCTAAACGCAGGTTTCCTTCGTTGGTCACTAAACATACGGAACCGGTTTCCGCAACGGCGAAGTTACAACCGCTGATACCGATGTCCGCTTCCAGGAAATCCTGACGGATTTTTTTACGTACGAACAAGGTCATGTCTTCCGGTGTTTCAGCACCTTCGTAACCTAGTTTTTCATGCAAATCTTTACGGATTTGATGACGATCTTTGTGAATGGCGGGTACTACGATATGAGAAGGTTTATCGCCTGAAATCTGTAATAAATATTCGCCTAAATCGGTCTCGATAACTTGAATATTGTCTTGTTCAAGTACCGCATTTAAACCGATTTCTTCCGTTACCATAGATTTTGATTTTACAATTTTCTTGGCATTTTTTTCACGGGCGATACGACGGATATAATTGGTGGCTTCTTCGGCGGTTTCGGCAAAAAACACATGACCGCCGTTTTTTATCACGTTTTCGCTCAGCTGGTAAAGATAAGCATCTAGATTCTGTAAAACATGATTACGGATTTGTTTGGCGAGATCACGCCATTCTTCCCAATGACCTAATTCGTCCACCATTTTTTGGCGATTTGCTCCGATGGTTTCCTGCGCTTTAACCACGGCTTTACGCATGATCTCGTTGTTAACTTCATGGTTTACACGTTCTTTAAATGCAAGGTTGCTTGTTTTTAATGACATTTTATTTCTCCTCTTGCATTAATACTTCGGCAATGTGCATAACTTTCACTTTTTTGCCTTCGCGTTCCAGGCGCCCTGCAATGTTCATTAGGCAGCTTACGTCCGCACCGATTAAATAATCCGGATCCGCTTCGGAAATATGGGCGACTTTTTCTTTTACCATTTCGCCTGAAATTTCAGCCATTTTCACGGAGAATGTGCCGCCGAAGCCGCAGCAGGTTTGTTGATTTGCAATAGGTAACAGGGTTAAGCCTTTCACTTGCTGTAATAAAGAAACCGGTTCTTTTACAATGCCCAGTTTACGGGAAAGGCTGCAAGACGGATGATAAACCGCTTTGCCGGTTAAGGTTGCGCCAACGTTGGTGACGCCAAGCACGTTAACGATGAAATCCGTGAGATCATAAAAACGATCTGCGATTTTTTGCGCCCGTTCGGCCCATTGCGGCTCGTTAAAACGGGTAAAATATTCCGGGTAGTTTTTAATTGCGTAAACGCAAGAACCTGCCGGGGCGACAATCGGGTAATCATTGACTTCAAATGTTTCCACCAGATTTTTCATTCCGGGCAGAGCTTGTTTGGTATAACCGCTATTGAGGGCGGGTTGTCCGCAACAACCTTGTTTTTCTAAAAAGATAACCTTGCAGCCAAGTTTTTCAAGTAAAAGTACGGTGTTTTTGGCAACACCGGCTTTTACTACATCTGCTAAACAGGTTACATAAAAGTTAACGTTCATTTATCACTCCTAACGTGAAAAAATCAAAATATCCACCGCACTTTAGATTTGATTTGGAGAAAAAGTGCGGTCGATTTTTAGTAAATTTTAAATATTATAAAATAACGGGATTACAAAAAGCGCTACCAATGCGGCAATAATGCCATAAATAATCATCGGCAGTACAGTTTGTTTAATAATATTACCTTCTTGATTATTGGTGCCTAACACGGAGGATACGGCAACGATATTGTTTATACAAACCATATTACCCATTGCACCGCCCACAGATTGCAAGGCAAGAATGAGCGTTGTGGATAAGCCGGTTAATTCGGCGGTAGAAAGTTGTACGCTGCCGAAAGTTAAATTGGATACGGTATTGGAACCTGAGAAGAACGCGCCGACGGCTCCCAGATAGGAGGAGAATAACGTCCAGTGTTCACCTGTGGTTTCCGCAAATGTTTTACCGATAGTTTTCACCATTGAGCCTTCACCGCCGACTAACATTAAATTCACCATGATTAACGCACCGATCAACGCGATAAACGGATTTTTACTGCGTTTTAAGCTGTCACCGAAAATGTCTGTCGCATTACGGAATGACACTTTAAACAACGGGATGGCGATTAATACGGTAACGATAAACGGAATAAACGCCGGTACATAAAGTAGTTTATAGCTTGCGCTAACGCTGGTATCGAAGATATTTTTTAAACTAAAAATCAAACCGCGACTGATTTCAAAGTCGCCCAGCGAACCGATTCGAACGGCGAACCAAGTGGTGGCGTCATTCATCCATGCTTTAAACGGAAGCTGTTGAATACGGGTAATGATTAAAATCGCAATTAGCATACCTGTCGGTAACAATGCTTTGCTGATTTCCTTGAAAGATACCGCGTTGTTATCAAGGTTGTTTTCCACCCGGGCAAGACCGATATTACGGTTTGCCGCTAATACGGAGATTAATAAGCCGATAGCGCCGCCTACTAACGCAGGGAATTCATAGTTGAATTGTGCAATCAGGAAATAAGGGACGACGCAAGCAAACACGCTGAGGTAAATAAATAAAATATTTTTACGGATTTCCTGCCAACCTACCATAATTCTCAAACCGAGTAACGGAATAACGAAAGCGGCGAAGCAGTGGATAAGGGCGGTCATTGAACCGATTTCAAGAATTTGTTCGTCATTAAGGTTTAACGGGCCAAAACCGAACCAGGTCGGTGTACCTACCGCACCGAAAGAAACTGGTACGGAGTTCATGATTAGGGCAAAAACGGCTACTTTAATCGGGTTAAAGCCTAATCCTACTAAAATCGGCGCGGCGATAGCTGCCGGCGTACCAAAGCCACTGGCGCCTTCAATCATAAAGGCAAACGCCCAACCGATAATCATTAATTGCGCGACCGGATTAGGGTTAATATTACCCAACCATTTGCGTAATGTATTCGTAACCCCGGATACTTCGGAGAAACGATTGAATAAGATAGCGCCGAAAATAACGGTGATTGGTGTTTGTACGGCAATGATACTTGCCGTTACGTTTGCGCTAACGATAGCAATATTGGTGCCGAAAAAAGCGAGATGAATAATTAAAACGCAAACTGCGATCCAGGGTAAAGCGACATAAGAGGGCCAAGCGTTACGTTTGACCATTAAATAAATAAGTAAAATAATTGGAAGAATACTGAGGAAAAACGCCATATTGATTCCTTATCGAAAATGTTAATACGGAAGTCTGTATAATATTAAAAAAATGTTAATAAAAAAGTTAAAAATTGCTAAATTGTGACTTAGTTAACAAAATATTTACAGAAAATTTGTGGAAATTAAAAAATGAGTAAATTTAATAAGTTAAATTAATAATAAAGAGGTGTTAAATAAAAATCGGAAAACCGGCGTTAATAGAATGTAAAAAAGGTGAGCAAAGCGCTCACCTTTGATATAAATTATTTTTCACTTATTCTTCTTCATTCAACGGCTGAATCAAAATTTTTGAGCGACGCTGATAGTTATAATGATCGCGCTTTTCTTTCGGTAGATCTTCCACATTGGCAAGACGGAAACCGCGTTCTTGGAACCAATGTACGGTTCTTGTCGTGAGCACAAATAGTTTTTCAATGCCTAACTGTCTTGCCCGTTTCTGAATGGCTTCTAATAAAATATCCCCGCGGGAAGAACTTCGATAATCCGGGTGAACCGCCACGCACGCCATTTCCGCCATATTTTCTTCCGGATATTGGTTTAAGGCGGCGCAAGCGATAATCACGCCGTCCCGGTCGATAATGGTGTAATTGGCAATGTCCATTTCAAGCTGTTCACGGGAACGTTTGACCAAAATCCCCTGCTGTTCAAGCGGATGAATTAATTCGATTAATCCCGGAATATCTTGAACCGTAGCGATACGGATATCTTCCGAATTATCAACGGAAAGCTGGGTTCCCACACCGTCACGGGTGAATAATTCCTGTAATAAGGAACCGTCTTCCTCATAACTTAACAAATGAGAACGTTTGACGCCCGCTTTACAAACTTCAATCGCCGCCTGCAGGAAACGTGCTTGGGAACAATGATATTCGCCTTGCTGAATGTATTGATTGAGATATTTTGCCGCATCCTGCGGTAATAAATCGGGAATAGATATGCCTTGCGGATCGAGAATACCTTGAGTGGAACTAAAGCCGATAAGTTTTTCCGCTTTAAGTTTTATTGCAACCTGAGTCGCAATTTCTTCGAACGGTAAATTAAATGTCTCGCCTGTTACCGACGGGGCAATCGGTCCCAGCAACACAATGGCATTATTATCCAAATGATGTTTAATATTATCAATTTCGATACGCCGGATTTTCCCGCTTAACATATAATCGACGCCGTCATCCACGCCGATAGGCTGAGCAAGAATAAAATTGCTGCTCACTACATTCAGAACAGGTGAATGCGGCAAACGTACGGAAAGGCGCGCCGTAATATCGTAACTAAGCTGACCGACCGCCTGTTTGACCAATTCTAATGTTCTCGGATCGGTCACTCGAATATTTTTGTGATAAACGGAAGTGACATTATTTTGGGCTAATAAGGAATTAATTTGGACTCTTGCGCCGTAAACAATAATTAATTTAATGCCTAAACTATGCAACAGGCTGATATCATTAATGATATTAATGAAATTACTACTGGCGATAGTGTTTCCGTCAAGCATAATGACAAAGGTTTTACCGCGGTGCATATTGACATAAGGTGTTGATTGTCTAAACCATTGAACTAATTCTGTACTGCGCATATTTTATTATCCGTTTATATAATTATTCACTTATTTTGAATTTATATTCATTTTAATCAATATGCAAGGGAAATTAAAGTGTTTTTTCGATCAACCTTTACTATGGACGTTGTCATGTAACGCAACTTTTCGCTCTTAGTTTTATGGAGGGAACAGATACGCAGTGACTAAGGGGAAGAATTTCCCCCTCCGCCTTTCAGGCACCTCCCCCGACTTCGCGGGGGAGGGAATGGGCTGAATGACATTAGCGCTATTGTAATAGGCAAAATATCGCTCCCACCTTTATGGGGGGAGCTGTCACGCAGTGACTGAGGGGGGGAACAATCTTTTTATGCAACAATATTAAATTGTTCTTTCATTAGAGCTTCAAAATCCGTGCAACCGCCGATTGGTTTTTCATCAATAAAGATTTGTGGCACGGTTTCCACTTCTTTGCCGACGGATTTTGATAAATCCGCTTTGCTGATGCCCTCGGCAATAATATCAACATAACGATAATCGAAATCATCTAAGCTGTTTTTTAATTTTTCTGCTAAGTTTTTAGCACGTACACAATATGGGCAACCAGGGCGACCAAAAATAACTACGAACATGATTTTTTCCTTCTTGTTTGAAATACTTTTTGCATTTTACTTGATAAAGAACAAAACAATAAAGTGTTTTTCAGCATTATTGCGATTGGTGTAATATATCAAACAGCTTATCAGGAGGTGATTATGTCAGAGAAGAATTTTATCGAAACTCTATTATCCCATCGTTCTATTCGTCAGTTTAAATCACAGCAAATAGCGTCGGATATTATTGAGCAATTAGTCGATGTGGCACGTTTTGCGTCCAGTTCCAACCATTTGCAATGTATTTCAATTGTTCGGGTTATGCAGCCGCAACTGCGTCATGAATTAATGCTTTGTGCATCAGGGCAGGCTTATGTTGAAAGTGCGGCGGAATTTTGGGTATTTTGTGCGGATTTTAATAAACACAAACAAATTTGCCCGGAGGCGCAATTGGATTATACGGAAGTAATGTTAATCGGTGCGGTGGATGCCGGTATTATGGCGCAAAATGTGTTGGCCGCCGCTGAAAACCTCGGGTTAGGCGGTGTTTATATCGGTTCTATCCGCAATCAAATCGAAAAAGTCGGCGAGCTGTTGAATTTGCCTGAATATGTCGTGCCGTTGTTTGGAATGTGTTTAGGTTATCCGGATCAGAATCCGCCGTTAAAACCCCGTTTACCGCAGGAACTGATGTTTTTTGAAAATCAATATCGGCCGTTGGATAAAACGATGTTGAACGATTATGACAAAGAAGTGGCGGAGTATTATAAAAAACGCAGCCAAGCGGATATGGATTGGTCTCGTAATGTGGCGAAAACCTTAGGTAAACCCGTTCGTCCGCAGGTATTGGGTTATTTGCAAAAACAGGGTTTTGTGAAAAAGTAGGCTGCAATGAAACTATTGATGCTATGTCGCGAACCAAATTTGTATAGCTGCCGCCGTTTAAAAATGACGGCGGAAAATGCGGGTCATAAAATGGATATTTTGGATCCGAATCGTTTTTTGTTAAAAATTCAGGAAAATCGACCGCACTTTGCATTGTATTATCAGCCTAATCAAGGAACGCCCTATTTATTACCTGATTATGATGCGGTAATTCCCCGTTTTGGTACGCAAAGTACAAAAATGGGCTGTTCGGTGTTAACCCATTTAGCGGCGAAAAATATTCCCTGTCTAAATAACCCTGCGTCTTTTGCTCTTGCGCGAGATAAATGGCTGAGTTTACAGGCGTTAGCCGCTGCGAATATTGCCGTGCCGGTAACGGTGTTTGCCGGGCAGGATTTCCAAGCGGGAAGCGCGGTAGAGAAGGTTTCTTCACCGACTATTTTGAAAACGCTCAACGGTTCGCAGGGTATCGGCGTTATCCTCGCCGATCGCTCGCAAAGTGCGGTCAGTATTATGGAAACTCTCACGCTGTCTCATATTCCGGTTTTGTTACAGGACTTTATCGGCGAGGCCGGAGCTTCGGATATCCGTTGTTTTGTGATTGGCGATAAAGTTGTTGCCGCTATGCAACGTAGCGGACAAAAAGGCGAATTCCGAGCCAATTGTCATCGTGGCGGCATAACTCAACAAATAACTTTGAGCGATGATGAAAAGCTTATTGCCGTACGCGCGGCTCAAGCATTAGGATTGGATGTAGCGGGTGTGGATTTGATCCAATCTAAAAAGGGATTATTGGTGTTGGAAGTAAATGCCAGTCCGGGATTGGAGATGATAGAGAAAACCAGCGGCATTGATGTGGCAACACAAATGATTGCTTATTTAGAAAAGAGAATTGCCGGTTTGTGAAAAAATCGTTAAACAACATTTTGTTTTTGCCAACTTAGGGGTAAGATAAAGTCAGTTTTAAAGGAGAAAATTATGATTATATATTTACATGGTTTCTCATCCAGCCGACCGGATGATTATGAGAATGTGATGCAGTTAAAAATGATTGATCCTGATGTGCGAGTTATCAGTTATAGTACGGTTCACCCTCGCCATGACATGACTTATATCCTGAATGAGACCCATAAATTAGTTTCTGAAACTCAAGATGATAAACCGATGATTTGCGGTGTAGGTTTGGGCGGTTATTGGGCTGAGCGGGTCGGCTTTTTGTGCGGTGTTAAGCAAATTATTTTGAATCCGAATTTATTTCCGGAAGAAAATATGGAAGGCAAAATAGACCGTCCGGAAGAATATCTTGATATTAAAACCAAATGTATTGAAGATTTTCGCGAAAAAAACCAAAGCCGGTGCCTTGTATTCTTATCAAAAAATGACAAAGTGGTGGATCCTAAACGTTCCGAAGCCTTGTTATCCCATTATTATGAAGTGATTTGGGACGATACGGATGCACATCAATTCAAACATATCGCGCCATATATTCAGCGCCTAAAAGAATTTAAAGCGGCGTAATTAATAAGGACGCCTTGTGGCGTCCTTATAGAATGGAATAAGTTAGCAATTAATAATTGTTCTGTCTGTTAATTGATAATTCGGCGGTAATTGCGGGTCCGCATCTTCTTCGGTGAGCGGTACAACTGCCGGCGCTCTCGGATAACTTTCCGTTACCGTGCCTTTTTCTTTGCCGAGTAATTGATTTTGCAATCGCGCAAAGCCGGTTTTGCCTGATAACCAAACCTGAATAAAGTATTGGTTAAATTCCGCATCAAAATAATGATCTAACACCTGATCATTCAAAATAAAATAACCCGTATTCTCTAACGCAATATAGCTTAAACGATCATTGGGTAAAAAATCCGGCATTGGTATTGCGGATAATTCCTTTAACCATTTTTCCGTTTGCTCTTTAGTTGCGCCTAATGAGGTCATTTCTTTAATTAAAATAATAGAGAAATTTTTTCCTTCAACCGGTTTTGCATAGTCGAATGAAAACATCAGCGGTGACTGATGATCTTGATATTCGCCGTTTTCAGTATCAAATGAAACGGTATAAACAAGGAACGGACCCCAGTTATAATCGGCTTTGCCCACATTAGCCCATTGTGCATTGAGCACAGCGGGCGCGAGACAGAAAAGCGATAAGAAAAGCGGTTTAATCTTCATAAAAAAAATTTCTTACTAAACATAAATTGTTGCTGATTATAGCAAAATAATGAAAAGAAAAAAGGCGAACCTATGTCGCCTTTTCGAATTTATTCACAAATTTACTTATTTCAAGCTACCAACCATATCGGCAGGTACCACCCATTTGTCGAAGTCTTCGGCTGAAACTAAGCCTAAATTGATTGCTTCTTCACGTAATGTAGTGCCGTTTTTGTGTGCGGTTTTCGCAATTTTCGCCGCATTTTCATAACCGATATGGGTATTTAATGCGGTTACCAACATTAATGAGCTGTCTAGCAAATGTTGAATACGCGGTGTATTTGGTTGAATACCGGTTGCGCAATGTTCGTCAAATGAAATACAAACGTCCGCGATTAATTGAGCTGATTGCAGGAAGTTCGCCGCCATTACCGGTTTAAATACGTTTAGTTCGAAGTGACCTTGTGAGCCTGCGAATGAAATGGTGGTATCGTTACCTAACACTTGTGCGGCAACCATTGTCATGGCTTCGCATTGAGTCGGATTTACTTTACCCGGCATGATTGACGAACCCGGTTCGTTTTCGGGAATTAAGATTTCACCGATACCTGAACGCGGGCCGGATGCCAATAAACGAATGTCGTTAGCAATTTTGAATAATGACATGGCAACCTGTTTTAACGCGCCGTGGGTTTCCACAATGGCATCATGGGTTGCTAAAGCTTCAAATTTGTTTTCTGCGGTAATGAACGGAAGACCGGTGAATTTCGCAATATATTCCGCAACTTTCACATCATAACCTTTAGGCGTATTTAAGCCTGTACCTACGGCGGTACCGCCTAATGCCAATTGGCGTAAATGCGGTAAGGTATTTTTAATTGCAGTTAAACCAAAGCTTAATTGCGCCGCATAACCGCTGAATTCCTGACCTAAAGTTAATGGTGTTGCGTCCATTAAGTGAGTACGGCCGATTTTCACCACATCTTTGAATTCTGCAGCTTTTGCCGCTAAGGTTTTTTGTAAGCGCTCAACCGCCGGAATAGTGGCTTCAACTACTTTTTTATATGCCGCGATGTGCATTGCAGTCGGGTAAGTATCGTTTGAAGATTGGGATTTGTTTACATCGTCATTCGGATGGATGATAGATTTTTCACCTAATTTTCCGCCGTTGATCACATGGGCGCGGTTAGCGATAACTTCGTTCAGGTTCATGTTAGATTGCGTACCCGAACCGGTTTGCCAGATTACCAACGGGAATTGGTCGTCTAATTTACGGGCAAGGATTTCATCGCAAGCCTGAGCGATTAAATCGCGTTTTTCGGCAGGTAAAACACCTAAATCTGTATTTGCAAAAGCAGCGGCTTTTTTCAAATAACCGAATGCTTCAATGATTTCATGTGGCATAGATGCCGCAGGACCAATTTTAAAATTATTGCGAGAACGTTCGGTTTGTGCCGCCCAGTATTTATCTGCAGGAACCTGCACTTCACCCATAGTATCTTTTTCAATACGAAACGCTGTCATTGTATCACCTCATTGTAATAAATAAAAAATTTGAACTGATTCTAACACCTGGGAGGTAGGATTGAAATGAAGAAAATTTACGAAAAGCGTTTTTTGTGATTTAGATCATTTTCGTTTAATTTTGCCTTATTTTTACAAAACCGCAGCGGATGTTTATAATTTAGTAAATACTAAATGAATGAAGAAAAGCAAAATGAACGACAAAATTATTTTTAATCAATCGGAAAATCCAAAAGATTCGAAAGAACCGACCGATTTTGTGGCGAAACAGGAATTTACCGATATAACTGATGCCGATGTGCGGCTTGACCCGGAAGATTTAACCGGCGAGTCCTCACTAGGGCAAGAAGGCGAATTGTTGACTGAAAATTTAACGGAAAGCCTAACGCCTAAACCAAGATGGTGGAAAAAATTGCTGATTTTGACCGCAGTTTTATTCTTCGGGGCAACCGTTGCGCAATCCGTTCAATGGCTGATTGATACATGGCAGCAACAGCAGTGGATCTATTTCGTTTTTGCTCTGGTCAGTTTATTTGTGGTGATTCTTGGTTTTTCCGCATTATTCCGAGAATGGCGACGGTTAGCCATATTGCGCCGGCATATTGATTTACAGCGACAAAGTGAAACTTTATTGCAAAAAAGTACGGTGAATTTCGAGCAAGATTTGCCGGCACAGGATAGTGAAAGCGGCAAGCAGCTTTGTTTAAAAATTGCCGAGTCTATGAATCTGGAACCGCAACATCCGGCATTAAATCAATGGCAGAAGCAAATTAATGAAAGTTATTCGGCGCAGGAAGTGGCGTATTTATTCAGCCAAACCCTGTTAAAGCCGATTGATGCCAAAGCGATTAAATTAGTGACCAAAAGTGCCGTTGAGGCGGGTACTATTGTGGCAATCAGCCCTTTAGCATTGGTGGATATGTTTTTTATCGCGTGGCGGAATATTCGGTTAGTAAATCGCATTGCCAGACTTTACGGTATTGAATTAGGTTATGCGAGCCGTTTGCGGTTAATTCGCTTGGTGCTTTTAAATGTGGCGTTTGCCGGTGCTACGGAGCTCGCACAGGAAATCGGTATGGACTGGCTTTCGCAAGATATCGCCGCCAAGCTTTCGGCACGAGCGGCACAGGGTATCGGTGTCGGTTTGTTAACCGCGCGTTTAGGTATTAAAGCCATGGAATTTTGTCGCCCGCTGGTATTTAGCAAGCAAGAAAAACCGAAATTAACGGCGATTCACCGGGAATTATTAAGTACATTAAAATCAACGGTTTTTACCTCG
Organism: Basfia succiniciproducens; assembly: GCF_011455875.1. Taxonomy (NCBI): domain Bacteria; kingdom Pseudomonadati; phylum Pseudomonadota; class Gammaproteobacteria; order Pasteurellales; family Pasteurellaceae; genus Basfia; species Basfia succiniciproducens. Next base: position 352,295 of record NZ_CP015031.1, read on the forward strand.
TCTAAAATAAAAGATAAAGAGAAAATGTAAATAAAAGTTGCCATTAATCTTTAAATGTTTACAGTGAAAGGGTATGATGAAGGCAATTATTTTATTCGGTCAATTGTAGGGAAAACTATGTCGAAAAATACTGCTAAAAGGTCAGCGCATTTTACAGTGAATCAGTATGAAAATTTTACGGATGTGGTTGCGTTAAGCCCTAAAATGGCGGCGTTGGTTGAAAAAGCAAAAAAATTCGCCCTGCTTGACGCGCCGTTGCTTATTCAAGGCGAAACCGGTACCGGTAAGGATTTGATAGCAAAGGCTTGCCATAATTTAAGCGCGCGAAAAGATCAGAAATTTATTGCGGTAAATTGCGCCGGGTTGCCCGATACGGATGCCGAGAGCGAAATGTTCGGTCGCGCCGACGGCGATAAAACTTCAACCGGCTTTTTTGAATACGCCAATGGCGGCACTGTATTATTGGACGGCGTTGCCGAATTGTCATTAAATCTACAGGCAAAATTATTGCGCTTTTTAAATGACGGCACTTTTCGCCGGGTAGGGGAAGAACAGGAACATTACGCCAATGTGCGGGTGATTTGCACCTCACAGATTTCACTGCAGCATTATGTGGATGAAGGAAAAGTGCGCAGTGATTTATTTCATCGGCTAAATGTGTTATCGTTGCAAATCCCGCCGCTGCGCGAGCGTAAAGAAGATTTAGCCGTATTAACCGAGAATTTTGTTCGGCAAATCAGCCGCCGGTTAGGCGTTCGAACGCCTGAATTTGACGGGCAGTTTTTACAATATTTAAAAGATTACCAATGGCCCGGCAATGTGCGGGAACTGTATAACGCGCTGTATCGGGCCTGTTCTCTTGCCGAACATAACAAACTGACCATCGACGGTTTAAATTTGTCCGAGAATGAAACCGTGCCTTTAACGTTAGAGCAATTCGGCAATGAAAGCCTGGAAGAAATCATGAATAACTTCGAGGCGAGCGTCTTGCGCAAATTTTATGAACAATATCCGAGTACAAGAAAACTGGCTTCCCGATTGGGCGTTTCCCATACCGCCATTGCCAATAAACTTAAGCAATACGGTATCGGTAAATAAGCGGAGATAAAAGTGCGGTTAAAATTTTAAGATTTTTTGTCGTAAGACTGCCCTTTGAGCGCTTTGTTTATTATTCGGATAAATCAAATCTTCAAAATTCCTCCAAAAAATACCGCACTTTTTTCTGATGTTAGCGTTTTGAACAGGCGCTGAATTGGGGTAGAATATCGCTCATGATTTTTTCTGTTTTGATGAATTATTCTAATGAAACCTATATTTCTTGAATTGCGCCATTTAAAAACTCTGCTTGCCCTGAAAGAAACCGGTTCCGTTTCTCTAGCCGCCAAACGGGTTTATTTAACCCAATCCGCCCTTTCTCATCAAATTAAATTGTTAGAAGAGCAGTACGGCTTGCCTTTATTTGAACGGAAAAGTAATCCTTTGCGTTTTACCGCAGCTGGCGATCGTTTGCTGCAATTAGCCAGTGATATTTTGCCAAAAGTGGTTGCGGCGGAACGGGATCTTTCCCGCGTAAAACAAGGTGAAGCCGGCGAATTGCGTATCGCGGTGGAATGCCATACCTGTTTTGACTGGTTAATGCCGGCAATGGACAGCTTCCGTCAGCACTGGCCTTTGGTGGAATTGGATATCGTATCCGGTTTCCATACGGATACCGTTGGTTTGCTGCTTACTCATCGCGCCGATTGGGCGGTGGTTTCGGAAGTGGAAGAAACCGACGGCATTGTTCATAAACCGTTGTTTTCTTATGAAATGGTCGGTTTGTGCGCGAAAGATCATCCGCTCGCCCACAAGGAAATATGGGAGGCGGAAGATTTTGCCGATCAAACCTGGATCACCTATCCGGTGCCGGACGATATGCTGGATTTACTACGTCAAGTATTGAAACCCGCGGGAATCAACCCCATTCGCCGAACCAGCGAACTAACCATTGCTATTATTCAATTGGTGGCAAGCAAAAGGGGCGTTGCCGCACTGCCGTTTTGGGCGGCAAAACCTTATTTGGATCGGGGTTATGTGGTAGCGCGCAAAATTACGCAAAACGGCTTGTACAGTAATCTTTATGCAGCTTATCGCGAAGAAGACGCAAATAGCGCGTATTTAGAAGATTTTTATGAAACCGTTAAATCGCAAAGTTTTTCCACCCTGCCCGGGTTGTCTGTTTTGGAATAATTGGTTGTTGTAAAAATGTCCGAAATCGTATCAAAAACCCCTGTTCGGGACGCGGCCAAAGCGGCTTTTCCTTATTCAGCCCCGATGATTGCAGGCTTTATCTTTCTCGGTATCGCCTATGGCTTATATATGAAACAGCTTGGCTTCGGCGTGCTGTTTCCGGTTTTTATGGCTTTGCTTATTTATGCCGGTTCCGTTGAGTTTATTGTTGCCGCCGCACTGGTTGCGCCTTTTTCACCGTTAAATGTATTCTTAATTTGTTTAATGGTGAGCGGACGGCAAATTTTTTACGGCATTTCGATGCTGGAAAAATACGGCGGGCATTTAGGCAAAAAACGTTGGTATTTGATTACTTCATTAGTAGATGAAGCTTTCTCATTGAATTATATGGCAAAAATCCCAAGTCATATCAATAAAGGCTGGTATATGTTTTTTGTGAGCCTTTATCTGCAAATTTATTGGGTTATGGGTGCGGGGATCGGCAATCTGTTCGGCGCGATGCTGCCTTTTGATCTTAAAGGTATCGAATTTGCCATGACCGCGTTATTCATCATTATTTTTGCCGAAAACTGGTTGAAAGAAAAATCCCATGAAAGCTCGTTACTTGGATTGGGCATCACACTGACCAGCCTGATTATTGTCGGTAAAGAGCAATTTTTGATTCCGTCTCTGCTCGGCATTTGGATTATGCTGACATTGAGTCGCCCTAAATTAAGCAGCAAATTGAAACGCATTGAATAAGGTAGAATAATGACGCTGACAGAACAAATTATCACCGTCGGGATGGGTATTTTAGGCGTACATATTTGCCGTGTGTTGCCTTTTTTGATTTTCCCGCCAAATCGCCCGATTCCCGAATATATCCGTTATCTCGGTAAGGTTTTGCCGGCGGCAATGTTCGGCATGCTGGTGATCTATTGCTATAAAAATGTGGATATTTTCAGCGGGTTTCACGGTTTTCCCGAGTTTCTGGCGGGGCTAATTACATTAGCGCTACATCTGTGGAAGAAAAATATGTTTCTTTCAATGGCGGTGGGAACCGGGTTGTATATGTTTTTAGTACAGGCGGTATTTGTTAATTAGGGCTTTATTTCTCAAAAATTTGTAATTTTAATTTATAATTTTTGAAAGGAGCGTTCGCTTTTTCGGCGTTATTGGCAAAGCCAAGGCTCAAAATTTCTCGTTTTTTGACCGCACTTTTATCAATATAAATTCAGCACTGCTGCGAAGTAGTGCTGTTTTTTTATATAACAAAGAGAATATTTAACTATTTTCTAATTTAGCCGGATTAAATAGGTAAGAATTAAATATTATTTAATTTAATGTAATATTTTTTAATTAATATATCTATTTTGCTGGTAATTGAACAAAAAATGATTAAAATTCGCCCTTTTATTTCTATTGAATGCAAAAAGGTATTTTGGCGTGTTAAACGATTTTGTCATTATGGTGGAGCAGGGAATTCACTGGTTGGTAGATAATGTGGAAGGTCCGTTATGGGATGCTACTATCGTGATTTTGCTCGGTGTCGGATTATTTTTCACGATAACCACAGGTTTTGTTCAGATCCGTTTATTTCCGCATAGTCTGCGGGAAATGTGGTTCGGGCGTGAGGTTCAGGGCGATTCCTTAACGCCGTTTCAGGCTTTTGCAACCGGGCTGGCAAGCCGGGTCGGGGTAGGGAATATCAGTGGTGTAGCAACCGCCATTGCACTTGGCGGACCCGGTGCCGTTTTTTGGATGTGGCTCACCGCATTAATCGGTATGTCCAGTGCTTTTGCCGAGTCTTCATTAGCTCAATTATTTAAAATTAAGGAAGCGGACGGTTCGTTTCGCGGCGGTCCCGCCTATTACATTACTCAAGGCATAGGTTCCCGATGGTTGGCGGCGGCCTTTGCCATTGCATTGATTTTTACCTTTGGCTTTGCCTTCAATGCGGTACAGTCCAATTCGATTGTTGAGGCAACCCGCAATGCCTGGCTGTGGGATGAACATTATGTGGGCATGGGGCTGGTGTTATTAACCGCGCTTATTATTTTTGGCGGCATTAAACGTATCGGTAAATTTTCAGCCCGCATTGTACCCGTAATGGCATTGGTATATTTGCTGATTGCCGTCAGTATTTTGTTAATACATTACGATCGGATTCCGTCGGTAATCAGCCTGATTATCCGTAGCGCCTTTGATTTTTCCGCCATGGCGGGCGGTGTTTTTGGCGCTATGTTGTCAAAAGCGATGTTACTGGGGATCAAACGGGGATTATTTTCTAACGAAGCGGGGATGGGATCGGCACCCAATGTGGCGGCAACCGCCGATGTGAAACATCCGGCAAGTCAAGGATTGATTCAAATGCTGGGAGTATTTGTGGATACTATGGTGGTTTGTACCTGCACCGCGATTATTATTTTATTATCCGATAATTACGGTGGCGAACAGTTGCAAAGCATTTCACTTACTCAAAACGCATTAAAGTATCATATGGGTGAGTTCGGTTTGCATTTTCTGGCGTTTATTTTGTTGTTGTTTGCCTTTTCTTCGATCATCGGCAATTACGCTTATGCCGAAAGTAACATCCGTTTTATAAAAAATAACCCTGTTGTGGTGAATCTGTTTCGCGCTATGGTGCTGTTTTTTGTATATTTTGGCGCGGTTAATTCCGGTGGAATTGTGTGGGCGTTTGCCGATACGGTAATGGCGGTAATGGCAATGATTAATTTGGTTTCGCTGATTATTTTGTCGCCTATTGTGTGGCTGTTATTAAAGGATTATCACCGTCAAGCCAAGCAGGGTATTGTACCGGTATTAGATATTATGTTACATCCGCGTTTATTAAAACTGCGCCTTGATCAACGATTGTGGAACAGAAGATAGTTTTACGGATAAAAAGTGCGGTCATTTTTGAGGAAATTTCAAGCCGACTCTGTATTTTGTAATAAAAAACGGTAAGTATTGTTGGTACTTACCGTTTTTTTTTTGTTTTTACACGTAGCCGTAATTCATCAAACGCTGATAACGGCGATCTAATAAGGTTTCTTTATCTAGTATATCAAGGTCTTCAAGATCGCTTAAAATGCGTTGTTTTAATGCTTGTGCCATTTCGTCATATTGACGATGCGCACCGCCCAACGGCTCGGTCACGATATTGTCAATTAGCTCAAGTTCTTTTAACCGGCTGGCCGTTAATCCCATCACTTCAGCGGCGGTAGAGGCTTTTTCCGCACTTTTCCACAGGATTGACGCGCAACCTTCCGGTGAAATTACCGAATAGGTACTGTATTGCAACATGTTGACTTTATCGCCCACACCGATAGCTAACGCCCCGCCGGAACCGCCTTCGCCGATAACCGTACAAATCACCGGCACGGTTAATGTTGACATTTCACGCAGGTTGCGGGCAATGGCTTCCGATTGACCGCGTTCTTCCGCACCAACGCCCGGATACGCTCCCGGCGTATCAATGAAGGTGATGATTGGCAAACGGAAACGTTCCGCCATTTGCATTAAACGTAATGCTTTGCGATAACCTTCCGGCGCCGGCATACCGAAATTGCGTAATACTTTTTCTTTGACCGAGCGCCCTTTTTGATGGCCGATAACCATCACCGGGCGACCGTCTAAACGCGCCAAACCGCCGACAATTGCTTTATCGTCTGCAAAAGCGCGGTCGCCGGCTAATTCTTCAAATTCGGTAAAAATACGGGAAATATAATCTAAAGTATAAGGGCGGTTCGGATGACGAGCCATACGAGAAACTTGCCATGCGTCTAGGTCAGCAAAGGTTTTTTTGGTAAGCTCGGCAGTTTTTTTCTGCAAGCGTTTAATTTCATCGTCAAGATCGATTTTGCTGTCTTGATCCGTTACCGAACGTAAAGATTCGATTTTTGCTTCAAGCTCTGCGATCGGTAATTCAAAATCTAGATATTCTGTTTGGTTTTGTTGACTCATTTTTTTTCTCAATATAGGGTCTGTTTATAAAAGAAAACAGACCTTAGTTATCACAAAATAATGTCGCACTTTACCAGTATTTTTATAGGTGTGCAATTTAGTAACATATTCTATGCTTTTTTGCGGAAAAAATCAGTGAAATTATTGAATTTTTTATCAGGTTGAGCCTGTTATCAGGCTCATCACTTTATTACGTATGATTTAGGGCCGTTAATCTTTTATAAACTTCGTCGCAGCCGTTTATAAAAGATAAGCAGACCCTAATATTTTCCCGTATTGAACCAGTTTACATAATCCAATTGATCGTAAAATTTCTTCCCGTTCCAACCGGAAAATTCAAATAAATCGCCCACTTGCGATTGCGCTTCAAAACCGGGAATATAAAGTGCGGATGAAAATTCGGTATATTTTTTATGAGTGAACACGATTTTATTCGCAAAAGGCAGTTTATCAAAGGCGCTTAAATCTTCATAACGGCAGCCGTCGCGATCAGTCATCAGGATAAATAAATTGTCCAGATTGATTCGTTTGGTTCGCTCGATCCATTTGTTACGGGCTTCCTGTTCCGAATGATAATGCATAAAATAAACGGTTAAATCCTCTAATTTGCCTACGGGATAGGCTTTATCCGTTTTAATAAACTGCAAATCCGCCTGCATATAATGATGAATATTTTGCAGATATTTAACAAAGTCGGCAGGTTCCAGATAAAGATTAACGAAAGGCGAACGGAATTGTTCCGCCAAATCATGCAAAATAAAAGCGCCGTTACAATTGCTGGCAATCACCGACATTTCATGATTGGTTAATAAGCGTTGATTTTTTCTATTAATAGAACGGCGAAATTGCTTATTTACTTGATTACGTATTTTTTCGATCGCTTTTTTTATGAGATTTTGCATATTGGAATAGTCTCGACTGATAAACTTATCTTTTCTTTAACTTAAATTAAACCTCATTTTACTCAGGATTTCACAAATTAAAAAGTGCGGTAGAATTTTAATGAATTTTAAATTCATCGTTTAAAATAAAATGCGTTATATTTCATATAAATAACGGCAACCGTTTGCCTGAGAGATAAATCACAAAATAGGTGATAAAAGGTTAAGAAGCCATTTAAATTTACGTAATTTTCAGATAGGCTAGACAAATATTATTTTTGATAAACAGTTTAAAAGGGAAAGAAGCACTATGACAACTATTTTTACTATTGCTCAAAACTGGCTGGAACAAGATCCGGATCTCGAAACTAAAGCCGAATTAGCGCAATTAATTGATAATGCAAAAGCGGGTGACGAAAATGCTTTAAAAGAATTAACCGCCCGTTTTGACGGACGGTTGCAGTTTGGCACGGCAGGTTTGCGCGGTCGCCTGCAAGCCGGTTCAATGGGCATGAACAGAGTATTGGTGGCGCAAGCGGCAGGCGGATTAGCCGATTATATCAAACAATATGATCATAATGCGCCGTCAATCGTAATTGGTTACGACGGACGTAAAAACTCCGATATATTTGCCCGCGATACGGCGGAAATTATGTCGGGTGCGGGTATAAAAGCCTATTTATTGCCACGCAAATTACCGACTCCCGTATTGGCTTATGCGATTAATTATTTTGATGCCACAGCCGGTGTAATGGTCACCGCAAGCCATAACCCGCCGGAAGATAACGGTTATAAAGTTTATTTAGGTAAAGAAAACGGCGGAGGTCAGATTGTTTCACCCGCCGATAAAGATATTGCGGCATTAATTGATAAAGTAGCGGCGGGCAATATTAAGAATTTACCGCGCAGCCAAGATTATGTTGTGCTGGATGATCAAGTGGTGGATGCCTATATTGAAAAAACGGCGAGTATTGCACAAGAGCCTAGAACGGACATCAATTACGTTTACACCGCAATGCATGGTGTCGGTTATGAAGTGTTAAGCAAAACATTGCAAAAAGCCGGGCTTTCCCAACCGCACTTGGTGAAAGAACAAGTGTATCCCGACGGTACTTTCCCGACTGTGAGTTTTCCTAATCCGGAAGAAAAAGGCGCACTGGATTTAGCCGTTAAATTAGCGAAAAAACAAAACGCCGAATTTATTATTGCCAACGACCCGGATGCCGACCGTTTGGCAGTGGCGATTCCGGATGCCAAAGGTAATTGGAAAAGCCTGCATGGCAACGTATTAGGTTGCCTGTTGGGCTGGCATTTAGCAAAAAAATATCATGCCGCAGGAAAACAAGGTGTACTGGCCTGCTCGTTGGTTTCTTCACCGGCACTGGCGGAAATCGCGAAAAAATACGGCTTGCAATCGGAAGAAACCTTAACCGGGTTCAAGTATATCGGTAAAGTTAAAGGCTTATTATTTGGCTTTGAAGAAGCCATCGGCTATTTGGTTGACCCGGATAAGGTTCGGGATAAAGACGGTATTTCCGCCGCCGTTGCGTTTTTAGATCTGGTACTTTATCTGAAAAAACAAGGCAAAACCATTTTAGATTACATGAATGAATTCAATCGGGAATTCGGCGCTTATGTAAGCGGACAGATCTCAATTCGCGTAAGCGATCTTACGGAAATCAGCAAATTAATGACCGCACTTCGTAACAACCCGCCAAGCGAAATCGGCGGATTCAAAGTAACGCAATTTATCGACCACTTAAAAACAGAGCGTAATAACGACATTTTAGTGTTTACTTTAGAAAACGGCAGCCGTTTAATTACTCGTCCGTCCGGAACCGAACCAAAAATCAAGTTTTATCTGGATGCCAAAGGTAAAGACGCGCTCGACGCCGATAACGTATTAGCCCAATTCGACGAAAGCGTCCGCGCATTACTGCGCCGAGAACAATACGGCAAACAGGATTGTTAGCGGATGATCGGGAATAACAATTAATAAATTACATAGGGGAGCGCTGTTGCTCCCATGGGTCTGTACCATAATTTACTATAAAAAAGAAATGCTATGGGGAAACTCCCGTAGCATTTTAAAATACAAAAAAATCACCTAAAGAATTATTCTTCAGGTGATGTATTTCTAAAATATGCAAGCATTTTGTAAGAAGCATAACACTTGCAAAACGGCTATTTATAAGGCTTTAGATTCCTTTTTTAACTACTCCCACTCAATCGTCGCAGGAGGTTTTCCGCTGACGTCATACACCACGCGGGAAATGCCGTCCACTTCGTTGATGATACGGTTTGAGATTTTGCCTAATAGATCATAAGGCAAGTGCGCCCAATGTGCGGTCATAAAATCGATGGTTTCTACCGCACGTAACGATACCACCCAGTCGTATTTACGCCCGTCGCCCATTACGCCGACGGATTTCACCGGCAGGAATACGGTGAACGCCTGGCTGACTTTATAGTACCAGCCTGAGTTGTAAAGTTCTTCGATAAAGATGGCGTCGGCTTTGCGCAGTAAATCGCAGTATTCTTTTTTGATTTCACCCAATACGCGCACCCCTAAACCCGGGCCCGGGAACGGGTGGCGGTTGAGCATTTCGGCAGGCAAGCCTAACGCCAAGCCGATTTTACGTACTTCATCTTTGAATAATTCGCGAAGCGGTTCCACTAAGCCGAGCTTCATATAATCCGGTAAACCACCTACGTTATGGTGGGATTTAATCACATGGGCTTTGCCGGTTTTGCTGGCGGCGGATTCAATCACATCCGGATAAATGGTGCCTTGTGCCAGCCATTTAACGCTGGTTTGTTTGTGGGATTCTTCGTCGAATACATCCACAAATACTTTACCGATCATTTTGCGTTTTGCTTCTGGCTCATCAATGCCTTTCAATGCGTCTAAGAAACGATCTTCGGCGTTGACGCGGATAATGTTCAAGCCGAATTTATCGCCGAACATTTCCATTACTTGATCGCCTTCGTTTAAGCGGAGCAAACCGTTATCTACGAACACACAGTGTAAATTTTTGCCGATAGCGCGGTGTAAGAGTAGAGCAGTAACGGATGAATCCACACCGCCGGATAAACCCAAAATCACTTCATCGTCGCCCACTTGCGCTTTAATACGAGCTACCGCGTCTTCAATGATATTTTCCGGCGTCCAGTTGGTTGTACATCCGCAAATATTCACCACAAAGTTGGTTAATAACGCCAAACCGCTTTTGGTGTGGGTAACTTCAGGGTGGAACTGCACGCCGTAGAAATGACGGCTTTCGTCAGACATGGCGGCGATTGGGCAAGTCGACGTGGTACCGGTCAGCTGAAAACCTTCCGGCAAACGGGTTACTTTATCGCCGTGGCTCATCCAGACATCCAGTTTTGGCTGGGAGGAATTTAAATCATCATTCAGCTGAGCAAAAAGTGCGGTGGAATTTTCAAGAGAAACGGAAGCATAGCCGAATTCGCGGTGGTTAGATGGTTCGGTTAAGCCGCCAAGCTGCATTGCCATAGTTTGCATACCGTAGCAAATACCTAATACCGGCACGCCTGCGTTAAATACATATTCCGGCGCACGCGGGCTGTTGTCTTCCGTGGTGCTTTCCGGACCGCCGGAAAGAATAATCCCGGTCGGATTAAATTCACGGATTTGTTGTTCCGTTACGTCCCACGCCCAAAGTTCGCAGTAAACCCCGATTTCACGCACGCGACGCGCGATCAGCTGGGTATATTGGGAACCGAAGTCGAGGATTAGGATTTTATGGTTGTGAATGTTGTTCATTTTGTTTCCAATGATGATTAATTAATTCTTTTTGCTCATACGAATATAGGTTCCGCCAACACCATCACCTACATATTGAATATTAAATACTTCAGTTTTTCCACATCCTGTTACAGTCCAAGTTTCTTGGGCTTGTTCAACTGAATTTTGCGTTGCTGGTTTTGCGCTATTTATTTGTGTATGAATTTTTTCAGGTGAGCATTGATGAATAGCTCTAAAAAATATATTAATGTTGCGTTCAGTGTCTGATTTCAGCAACGCTCCCGCAGTTGTTTCACCAGAATATGATGGTCCTAAAATACCACAGCCAGTTAATAATAAAGCTAACGTTAATCCTGCTTTTTTCATGTCATACTCCTTTTATGACAATCAGATTTCACAAAACTTTGTAAATTTCAACCGCACTTTAAACTAGAAAAGGTGGGCTTAGCAAGCCCACCCTAGGGTTAATTAAACGCTTATGCCAAACGATAGTTCGGCGCTTCTTTGGTAATAGTCACATCATGCACGTGGCTTTCTTTGATACCCGCGCCGCTGATGCGTACAAACTGAGATTTAGTACGTAAATCTTCAATGGTAGCGGAGCCGGTTAAACCCATACATGAGCGCAAACCGCCCATTTGCTGATGGATAATGTCTTTTAATAAACCCTTATAAGCGATGCGTCCTTCGATACCTTCAGGTACCAATTTGTCCGCTGCGTTATCGGATTGGAAATAACGATCGGAAGAGCCTTTAGACATTGCAGATAATGAACCCATGCCGCGGTATGATTTGTATGAACGGCCTTGATAAAGTTCGATTTCGCCCGGCGCTTCTTCCGTACCGGCAAACATGGAACCTACCATGACGCAAGAGGCGCCGGCGGCGATGGCTTTTGCAATATCGCCGGAGAAACGGATACCGCCGTCGGCAATAACCGGAATGCCTCTGCCTTCTAAGGCTGCTGCGGCATCGGAAATAGCGGTAATTTGCGGTACACCCACACCTGTTACGATACGGGTTGTACAGATTGAACCCGGGCCGATGCCCACTTTCACTGCGCTTGCGCCGGCATCGGCAAGCGCGATTGCGCCTTCCGCGGTGGCGATATTGCCTGCGACAATCGGCAGATTAGGATATTTCGCGCGGGTTTCGCGAACGCGTTGTAATACGCCTTCGGAGTGACCGTGTGAAGAATCGATAAGTAACACATCCACACCGGCTTTTACCAGCGCATCAATACGCTCCTCGTTGCCCGGGCCTGCTCCGACGGCAGCGCCCACGCGTAAGCGGCCTAATTCGTCTTTACAGGCGTTTGGTTTTTGTTCCGCTTTTTGGAAATCTTTAACTGTGATCATGCCTTTTAGTTTGAAGTTATTGTCAACTACCAGCACTTTTTCTACACGATGGCTGTGCATCAAGGCAATAATGTCTTCACGTTTTGCGCCTTCTTTTACGGTAACCAGTTTTTCTTTCGGCGTCATCACTTCCGCAACGGTTTTATTTAAATCTTTAACGAAACGGGTATCGCGAGCGGTGATAATACCGACTAAATTATCATTCTGATCGATAACGGGATAACCGGCAAAGCCGTTTTTCTTCACTAATTGCGCCAGCTCGCCAAGGGATAATTCGGGAAAAACCGTCACAGGTTCGGAAACCACGCCGCTTTCAAATTTTTTCACTTTGCGAACTCGATCCGCCTGACGTTCGATAGACATATTTTTGTGAATAAAGCCGATGCCGCCTTCCTGGGCTAAAGAAATTGCTAATTTAGTTTCAGTTACCGTATCCATTGCCGCCGACAGCATTGGGATGTTCAAACGGATTTCTTTTGTTAATTGAGTGGATAGATTGGCCGTATTAGGTAATACTGTGGAATGGGCAGGAACTAGAAGAACGTCATCAAAAGTTAATGCTTCTTGTTTGATTCGTAACATAGCAATATTCTCTCTTGTTTTATGTGGATGTTAAAAAATATTGCGGACGGATTATACAGGGTTGGCAATCGTTTGGGAATGGATTTTTTAAAAAAAATTTTTACTTTTTTGAACTTTATGATAAAAAGACAAATTACATTTTTTCGGGGAAATTTATGTCGTCCTTATTAGAGATTTTAGCCGACGGTCAGCCAAAAACTTTTAAAAAATTGACCGCACTTTTATCGCTCAGCCAAGCGCAATTGCTTGATGAAACGGAGCGCTTACAAACTTTGGGCATTCAAATTAAAGCCTCACCGCAAACCCTTCAATTAATACCTCAGCTTGATTTACTGGACGGCGCCCGCCTGAGCAAAGCTTTATTTCCTCATCGGGTTGTAATTCAACCGGTCATTGATTCCACTAATCAATATATTCTGAATCATTTAGCGGAACTGAAAAAAGGCGATTTATGTTTATCCGAGCATCAAACCGCAGGCAGGGGGCGGCGCGGTCGCCAATGGCTTTCGCCTTTTGCCGGGCAATTGATTTTGAGCTTTTATTGGACGTTGAACGCCCGTAAACCTTTGGACGGTTTGAGCCTGGTAATTGGTATGGCGATTGCCGATGCCATAAAAAGTGCGGGCGGAAAAGAGATAAATTTGAAATGGCCGAATGATCTTTTATTAAACGGGCGAAAATTAGCCGGTATTTTGATTGAGATCGCGAACCGGCAACAGGATCAATTAAATCTGGTGATAGGTATCGGCATTAATCTTTCGCTGCCAAAACTGAAAGCTCAAATTGATCAGCCTTGGGCGGAACTTTGCGAAATGTTACCTCAGTTAGATCGTAACGAATTGCTGATTCGGGTAGTTAAGCATCTTTATCTTTATCTTGCCGCTTTTGAACGGGAAGGGATTAATGCGGTGTTCCGTGAGAAATGGGCGGAGACGGATTATTATTTTAATAAAGAAGTGAACATTATTACCGAAAAGCAAACTATTACGGGCATAAACCAAGGTATTGATGAAAATGGTTATATTCTGATTAAAACTAAAAACGGCGAGCTTTTGAAATTTAACGGGGGAGAAGTTTCTTTGCGCAAGCCCGCATAAAGTAAAGGCTCCTTTTAATATAGGAGCCTTTTGAATTATTTGTTGGCTAAAATAACCGCCCGTTTAGGTGCCGGATAGCCTTCAATGGTTTTGCTGTGATCATTCGGGTCTAAAAAGTCAATCAGGCTTTCATTTTCCAGCCATTCGGTTTTACGCTGTTCTTCCAGTGAGGTGACTTCCACATCCACGCAACGCACATTGCTGAAACCGGATTTTTCCAGCCAATTAATTAAACAAGGCACGGAAGGAATAAAATAAACGTTTTTCATTTTGGCGTAACGTTCCGCCGGCACTAAGACATGATGTTCGTCACCATCCGTCACCAGCGTTTCAAGCACTAATTCTCCGCCTTTGCGCAATTGATTTTTTAACTGGCTCAGGTGATCCAGCGGCGATTTACGATGATAGAGCACGCCCATGGAAAAAACCGTGTCAAATACGCCCAGCGGTTGCATTTCTTCAATACCCAACGGGATTAAATTTGCCCGGCGATCGTTATTTAACAGTTTGCGTACCGCTTCAAACTGGCAAAGAAATAATTCCGTAGGATCGATACCCACCACCATTTTGGCGCCTTCACCAACCATGCGCCACATATGATACCCGCTGCCACAGCCTACATCTAAAATAAGGCGATCCTGCAACGGCGCTAAATGGGGAAGTACGCGATCCCATTTAAAATCGGAACGCCATTCGCAATCCACATGAATGCCGTGTAAATGATAAGGCCCCTTACGCCACGGCATAAGCTGCTTGAGGTGATAGATAATACGTTGTTGTTCGCCTTGCGAAAGCGGAGAAACCGGCTCGGATTTGACCGCAGTTTTTAAATCGATACGCGCGGTTTCCAAGTGCGGTAAAAAATCCACGATTTTTGCCCATTTGGCGTATTCGCCGTGAGTTTGTTTTTGCCATTGGGCAAGTTGCGACGGCAGGGTTTCCAGCCATGAGGAAAGTTCGCTCACGGCTATTTGTTGATAAAACGGACGAAAATCAATCATGGTTTATTCCGCATTTTTGTAAGCAAGGTTTGCTTTTTCAAAGGTTTCGACAATTTCTTTGTTTGGCGCCGGTGAAAGCAATGAAACCAGGATAATCATTAATGAGGCTAACGAGAATGCGGGAATCATTTCATAAACTCCCGCCCATTCGGATGTCGCAGGAATTACCGATTTCCAGCTAAATACTACGATTGCGCCGGTCAGCATACCTGCAATTGCACCTGATGAGGTCATGCGTTTCCAGAATAAGGAGAACAATACCACAGGCCCGAAAGAGCTGCCGAAGCCCGCCCAGGCAAATTCTACTAATTTTAATACTTTATTGTTTTCATCCTGGGCAATCCAAATGGCGAGCGCGGCAATAATCAATACCATTATGCGCCCCAACCAAACCAGTTCTTTCTCGCCTGCTTTCGGGCGAATAAAACCTTTGTAGAAGTCTTCGGTAATTGCACTGGAGGCGAGCAATAACTGACAGCTTAAAGTACTCATGACGGCGGCTAAAATAGCGGAAAGCAGAATACCCGCAACCCAAGGGTTAAAGAGCAGTTTCGCTAATTCGATAAATACCTGCTCGGGTTCTTTGGTGACCACCTCGGCGATTTGCGGATTGGCATGGAAGAAGGCAATACCGAAAAAACCGATACTGATTGCGCCGATTAAGCAGATAATCATCCAGGTGATACTAATACGGCGGGCTTTGTGTAAGGATTTTGCCGAATAAGCCGCCATAAAACGGGCGAGAATGTGCGGTTGACCGAAATAACCCAAACCCCATGCCGCAAGGCTGAATAAACCTAATGTTGAGGTGCCGGTGAATAAATCGGTAAAGTCTTTTTGCATATTTATTTCCGCACTTTGCATTGCTGCTGAAAAGCCGTCTATTCCGCCTAGAGAAACCACGATCACAACAGGGGTTAAGATCAAGGCAAACAGCATTAATGTGGCTTGAATGGTATCTGTCCAGCTTACCGCTAAAAATCCGCCGATAAAGGTATAGGCGATAGTCGCTAAAGCGCCGTACCAAAGTGCGGTAGCGTAAGGGATATCAAATAAATTCTGGAATAATTTAGCGCCGGCAACCACGCCTGACGAACAATAAATAGTAAAAAATACTAAAATAATTGAGGCGGAAATAATCTTTAACAAATTGTGCGAGGTACCGAAACGGCTATGAAAATATTCGGGCAAGGTCAGCGCATTATTGTTAAATTCCGTATGAACGCGCAGACGACCGGCGACAAACAACCAGTTTAAATAGGCGCCGATAGTTAAACCGATGGCAATCCAGCCTTCGATTAAGCCGGAAACATAAACCGCGCCGGGCAAGCCCATTAAAAGCCAGCCGGACATATCGGATGCGCCCGCAGACATGGCGGTCACAAAACTGCCTAAACGGCGCCCGCCGAGAATATAGTCCGAAATATTATTGGTATAATAATAAGCAAGTACGCCGATGGCGAGCATACCTAAAATATAAATCGTAAATGTAATGAGTGTTGGATCTAATCCAAACATTATGAATCTCCATGATTAATCGTAATTTCAAATTAAGTTTGTTAACGGTAAAAACTTAAATACGATTAACAATAATTTAAAACCCGCACAAGCCTGTGTTTATTTTGGCAAAATTTGAGAAAGCTCACATTTTACAATAATTAGCTCTGTTATTCCATTGTCCTTTTCGCTAGACTATGTTCAATTTTGTTAAGTTTTAGGTATTTTTTATGAATTCTGTTGAATTATTGGTGAACGTAACGCCGAATGAAACCAGGATTGCGTTGGTGGATACGGGGATTTTGAAGGAAGTCCATATCGA
Organism: Basfia succiniciproducens; assembly: GCF_011455875.1. Classification (NCBI taxonomy): domain Bacteria; kingdom Pseudomonadati; phylum Pseudomonadota; class Gammaproteobacteria; order Pasteurellales; family Pasteurellaceae; genus Basfia; species Basfia succiniciproducens. Next base: position 368,976 of record NZ_CP015031.1, read on the forward strand.
ACGTCAGGCGAAACGAGGGATAGTCGGTAACATATATAAAGGCCGTGTGACCCGCGTTCTGCCCGGTATGCAGTCGGCATTTGTGGATATCGGTTTGGAAAAGGCCGCTTTTTTACACGCCTCCGACATTGTTTCTCACACCGAATGCGTGGATGAAAACGAACAGAAACAATTTATCGTGAAAGATATCGCCGAATTAGTGCGAGAAGGGCAGGATATCGTAGTGCAGGTGGTGAAAGATCCTTTGGGAACCAAAGGCGCGCGCCTGACCACGGATATTACGCTGCCTTCCCGCTATTTGGTATTTATGCCGGAAAACAGCCATGTGGGCGTTTCCCAGCGTATTGAAAGCGAAGACGAACGGGCAAGATTAAAAGCCTTGGTAGAGCCTTATTGCGACGAATTGGGCGGCTTTATTATCCGCACCGCCGCAGAAGGCGCCACAGAAGACGAATTAAAACAGGATGCGGATTTTCTTAAACGTTTATGGCGAAAAGTAATGGAACGCAAAGCAAAATATCCGACCCGTTCCATGCTTTACGGCGAACTTGCTTTGGCGTTGCGCGTGTTGCGCGATTTTGTCGGCGCCGGCATCGAAAAAATCCGTATCGACTCAAAATTATGTTTCACCGAAGTGAATGAATTTTGCGAAGAATTTATGCCCGAACTGGTGGATAAACTGGTGCTGTATTCGGGCAATCAGCCGTTATTTGATGTGTACGGGGTGGAAACGGCAATTCAAATCGCATTGGATAAGCGCGTGAATTTAAAATCCGGCGGTTATCTGATTATCGAACAAACCGAAGCCATGACCACTATTGATATTAATACCGGTGCTTTCGTCGGCCATCGCAATCTGGAAGAAACCATCTTCAATACCAATATTGAAGCGACGCAAGCCATTGCCCAACAACTTCAATTGCGTAATCTCGGCGGTATTATCATTATTGATTTTATTGATATGCAAACCGACGAACACCGTAACCGGGTTATTCAGTCTTTGGAAGAAGCGCTTTCTAAAGATCGCGTAAAAACCAATGTGAACGGCTTTACCCAGCTCGGCTTGGTGGAGATGACCCGTAAACGTACCCGGGAAAGTCTGGAACACGTTTTATGCGGCGAATGCCCCGCCTGCCAGGGACGGGGTCATGTGAAAACCGTGGAAACCGTGTGTTATGAAATTATGCGTGAAATCATTCGCGTTCATCATTTATTCTCAAGCGAACAATTTGTGGTTTACGCCTCCAGAGCGGTATCCGAATATCTGATCAACGAAGAAAGCCACGGCTTAATCGCTGAACTTGAGGTTTTTATCGGCAAACAGGTACAGGTGAAGACAGAAGTATATTATAATCAGGATCAGTTTGACGTCGTTGTTATGTAAGTCGTCATATAGTTATCCGTAAAAAGTGCGGTCAATTTTTCCGAAGTTTTAAAACTTTGAAGAAATCGACCGCACTTTTATATATAATAGCCGCCGTTAGGATCTGTTTATGTTTTATAACCGGTTGCGTTGTTATCTAAAATAGCCACAGGTAAGGCGTAAAATGGGTGAATAGCAGGCCCTATTAACAAGTTTTTCACTTCAGCCAATTCATTTTAGGAACAAAATGTTAAATAAAGTTGTAGAAAGTCTGCTTACGCCAAGTAATTTATCCGTAAAAGATCTTCCCAATATTTTTGATCAACTTGCTCATCGCCATTTAGATTATTCCGATCTTTATTTTCAGCTCAGTCAAGACGAAAGCTGGGTGCTGGAAGACGGCATTATTAAAGAGGGCGGTTTTCATATTGATCGCGGGGTCGGCGTGCGAGCTATTAGCGGTGAGAAAACGGGTTTTGCCTATTCCGATCAAATCAATTTGACAAGCCTGCAGCAATGCGCCAATGCGGTGAAAGGTATTGCGCCGGCAGAACAAGGGCGGATTATCACTCCGACGGGATTTAATCGGGTCAATCCGATTTTACGTTATGCCGCGGTTAATCCGTTAGATACCTTAACGAAAGAACAGAAAATCGAATTACTGTATTTGGTGGATAAAACGGCGCGCGGTATGAGCCCTTATGTAAGCCGGGTTTCGGCAAGTTTAAGTTCCATATATGAAGAAGTGCTGGTAGCGGCAACGGACGGCACATTAGCCGCCGATATTCGTCCTTTAGTACGTTTATCCGTTTCCGTACTGGTGGAAAAAGAGGGTAAGCGCGAGCGCGGAAGTGCCGGTGCGGGCGGGCGTTTTGGCTTGAATTGGTTTCTGGAGTCTTTCGAAGGCGAAGTTAGAGCCGTATCCTTTACCAAGGAAGCAGTGCGTCAAGCGCTGGTGAATTTAGAAGCGATTCCGGCACCGGCGGGGTTAATGCCCGTAGTATTAGGTGCGGGCTGGCCCGGCGTATTATTGCATGAAGCCGTGGGGCACGGTCTGGAAGGGGATTTTAACCGCAAAGAAAGCTCGCTGTTTTCGGGCAAAATCGGCGAATTAGTTACTTCGCCGCTTTGTACGATTGTAGATGACGGCACGTTAGAGAACCGCCGCGGATCACTTACCATTGATGACGAAGGTACGCCAAGTCAGCGCAACGTATTGATTGAAAACGGTATTTTAAAAGGTTATATGCAGGATAAAATGAATGCCCGCCTGATGGGGGTCGTGCCGACCGGAAACGGGCGCCGCGAATCTTATGCGAATTTGCCGATGCCCCGCATGACCAATACTTATATGTTGTCTGGCGACAGCAAGTTTGAGGATTTGATCGGTTCAATTGATAGAGGTATCTTTGCCTCGCATTTCGGCGGCGGGCAAGTGGATATTACTTCCGGAAAATTCACTTTCTCCACCACAGAAGCCTACCTTATTGAAAAGGGGAAAATCACTCGTCCGGTAAAAGGCGCTACTTTAATCGGCAGCGGTATTGAAGTGATGCAGCAGGTTTCAATGGTGGCGGATAATATGGAAATCGACCATGGTATCGGCGTGTGCGGTAAAGAGGGACAAAGTGTGCCGGTCGGCGTGGGACAACCCGCATTAAAAATCGAAAAAATCACCGTTGGCGGTACAAATTAAACAATAACGAAGACCGTACATAAAAGTGCGGTCTTTTTTATGTGAATTTATATTCATTATATTTGACTAATTATTCAATAAGTTCTATGCTAAATCCAATTTAACACAACATAAGAAAGAAAAGGATAAAACTATGAGCCAATATACTCGCAAAACATTCGATGAAGTGATGATCCAAAACTACGTACCTGCGGATTTTATTCCTGTGAAAGGCAAAGGTTGCAAAGTTTGGGATCAGCAAGGGCGAGATTATATTGATTTTACCAGCGGAATTGCCGTAAATGCATTGGGACATTGTCCTGACGAAATCGTCGATGTGCTGAAAAAACAAGGCGAAACTCTATGGCATTCAAGCAACTGGTTCACCAGTGAACCGACTCTGGAACTTGCCTCCAAATTGGTTGAACATACCTTTGCCGAACGTGTGATGTTTGCCAATTCCGGCGGTGAAGCCAATGAGGCGGCGCTTAAATTGGCGCGTCGTTATGCGGTGGATAATTACGGCTATCAAAAAGATACCATTATTTCATTCAAAAAAAGTTTCCACGGACGTACCTTATTTACCGTCAGCGTCGGCGGTCAGGCGAAATATTCGGACGGATTCGGCCCGAAACCTGCCGGAATCGTGCATTTACCGTTTAATGATCTTGATGCTGTTAAAGCGATGATTGATGATCACACCTGTGCGGTAATCGTTGAGCCGATTCAGGGAGAAAGCGGTATTATTCCGGCCACCAAAGAATTTTTACAGGGTTTACGTCGACTTTGCGACGAAAATAACGCTCTGTTGATTTTTGACGAAGTACAAACGGGGGTAGGGCGTACCGGTTATTTATACGCATATGAAAGCTATGATGTAGTGCCGGATATTCTGACCTCGTCAAAAGCCCTTGCTAACGGTTTTCCGATTAGCGCAATGTTAACCACCACAAAAATTGCCGCCAGTTTCAAACCGGGCGTGCACGGCACCACATTCGGCGGTAATCCGTTAGCCTGTGCGGTCGGGGCGAAAGTGATTGAGACGATTGCAAATCCGGCGTTTCTTGAAAATGTGCAAAAAACATCTGCACTTTTTATCAGCGAATTAAACAAACTTAATGAGAAATATCACTTATTTAACGAAGTTCGCGGTCAAGGATTATTAATCGGGGCGGAATTAATTGAAAAATATCAGGGCAAAGCCTCAGAGTTTGTCAAAGCCTGTGCGGATAATCAACTTATGATTTTAGTCGCTGGGCCGAATGTGCTACGTTTTGCGCCGGCATTAAATATTAGTCAACAGGAAGTGGCGGAAGGATTTAAACGTTTAGATCAGGCTCTGCAAAAATTTGCTTAAAATTGTGAAGAAAAGCGAATTATTTAAAAATTCAATATTGACATAAACAGTAAATAACTTTACACTTCTTGACGTTTTATCTAAGAGTGACTTTGATAGAGCTAAACTTTAAATATTTTATTCATAAAACCCTTTTAGCCAGAGTATTTTTGCTCTGGCTCTTTTCTTTTTAAACTTCCGTTTCTTTTGAATTTGATCTAAATCTAGGAAATTTACCTAATTTTTATATTTTTCTAGTGTTGCTTGCTCGTTTTAGCTAGAATTGGCGAAAATTTTTGCTTAATTTATAAACGAGGAGTCGCTATGAACTACCCTAAAATTGCCCAACAGGTTATCGAAAAACTTGGCGGAAAAGAAAATATCGCTAATCTTGCGCATTGTGCAACGCGTTTGCGCTTGACAATGAATGACGAAAGTAAAATCGACAAACAGGCCATTGAAGATATCGAGGGCGTAAAAGGGCAGTTTTCAACCTCCGGTCAATACCAAATTATTTTCGGTTCAGGTACGGTGAATAAAGTTTACGCCGAAATGAATACCATTATGAACGGTTCGCCGTCGGCGGATTCCACCGGGGAAAGTCAACAGGCGAAAGGGCCGCAGCAAGGTTTGATTCAACGATTAATTAAAGGTCTGGCTGATATTTTCGTTCCCATTATTCCGGCTATTGTCGCCGGCGGTTTGTTAATGGGGATTAATAATGTCTTTACCGCAAAAGATTTATTCGAAGAAGGGAAGACATTACTCGACCTTTATCCGCAATACAAAGATTTAGCGGATTTAATTAATACCTTTGCTAACGCGCCTTTTGTGTTTCTGCCCGTATTGTTAGGTTTTTCGGCAACCAGAAAATTCGGTGGCAATCCGTTCTTAGGAGCGACATTAGGTATGTTGCTCGTTCACCCCGCTTTAACCAATGCTTACGGTTATGCGGAAGCGTTAGCCGGCGGCAATCTTCAATTATGGAATATTTTCGGGCTAGAGATTGAAAAAGTCGGCTATCAAGGCACGGTTATTCCCGTTTTAATTGCCGCCTGGGTATTGGCGACTTTAGAAAAATTCTTAGTGAAAGTAGTGCCTTCCGTATTAAATAATTTAGTCACGCCGTTATTTTCATTATTTATCACCGGTTTTTTGGCTTTCACCGTAATCGGACCTTTCGGTCGTGAAGCGGGGGAATTTTTAAGTCAGGGTTTAACCTGGTTATATGATACTTTAGGTTTTATCGGCGGCGGCGTGTTCGGCGCATTATACGCACCTATCGTGATTACCGGTATGCACCAAACCTTTATCGCCATTGAAACGCAATTGCTGGCAAGCACTGCGGCAACTTTTATCTTCCCGATTGCCGCCATGTCGAATATTGCGCAGGGTGCCGCTTGTTTAGCCGTTGCCGTGTTAAATAAAGATGCCAAAACCCGAGGTCTGGCGTTGCCTTCCGGTATTTCCGCATTATTAGGGATTACCGAACCTGCCATGTTCGGGGTGAATTTGCGCTTCCGTTATCCGTTCTATGCGGCTATGTTAGGTGCCGGTTCCGCCGCGGCGTTTATCGCGTTCTTCAATGTTAAAGCCACTGCGCTTGGCGCGGCGGGCTTAATCGGTATCGCATCAATTCGTGCCGGCGACTGGGGAATGTATTCCGTGGGGATGGTAATTTCGTTTTGTGTGGCTTTCGCTGCGGCATTAGTGCTGGGCGCAAGAGCTAACGTAAAAGAATAGTTTAAAAAATCAGTCAAAAAAGACCGCACTTTTAACTCAAAGTTCGGTCTTTTTTTGCTATTTTTTCTCCGGTTTTTCCGTATCGGTTATTTTTAACCGGTAGGAAAATATTAATCCCAACAGGCTTAAAACGGATAAGGTCTGCAAGGCGATTTGCAGACCGTAATGATCTGCAATCCAGCCCACAATTGGTGAAAATATCCCGCCCATAGTGATTCCCAGCCCAAGGGTAATGCCAGCCGCAAAGCCGACGCTTTTGGCAAGATAAGTCTGACCAAGCACGACAATAGGACTATATTGAGTAAAAACGCCCAATCCCAACGGAATTAGAAAAATAAATGAGAGCCATAAGTTTTCGCTTTGAGTAAAAATTAAAATAGTGGGTAAAAAAATCAAATAAGCGTAGCGGATAATTCTGACATAACCCAAGCGATCGGAAAGCAACCCGCCGATAAAGGTAATGGCGACCCCCATTGATAAAAATATCGTGAGCGTAAAGTTAGCGTCGGTTTCTTGTTGATGAAGTATATGAATCCAATAGATAGGAATAAAAGCGTTAAGTACTGTGAAATTGGTGGCGCGGACAAAAATAATCACCGACAATTTGGCAAAACTGCGCCAATCGTTTTGTAATGTGGTAGAAGCGGTGTTTTTTGCTTTATTAACCACATTTTCGACTGTTAATTTTGGCAACTGTAAGAAAATAATGAGCGCGATGATCGTGTTAATCAGGGCAAAAATACTTAAGGTTTGCGCACCGAATAAATAGGCGAGCCCCGCGAACATCGGTCCTATAGCAAAACCGGCATTTCCGCCGACGGCAAAAATTCCCATAGCTTTGCCTTTTTTTCCGCCGGACATCCGGTTAACCAGTCTCGCTCCTTCCGGGTGAAACAGAGCGGAACCTATGCCGGCAATCATGGCAAAAAAGAATAAACCCGGGTAGGAATGGACAAAGCCCATAGCGGCGATACAGCAGCCTGACAGCATCATTCCCAAAGGAATTAACCAAGGCATAGAACGTTTATCCGCCAAATAGCCGAAAAACGGTTGAGCAATTGAGGCGAGAACCGTGTTGGCGAAAATTAATCCGCCGGCTTCCTGATAGGTCAATCCGTAATTTTTTATAAAAAGCGGAAGCAGGGCGGGGAGCGCTCCTTGCGCCATATCGGTGACGAGATGCCCGATTGCCGCAAGATAAACAGCGAATTTGTTTTGCATAATAAGTTCGTTAAAAGATAAATAAGTTCTATTATAATCCCGAAGTTTCCGGTGTATTTTAATAAAACGAATTATTTTGCGTTTTATTACTTAAGATCAAAAGACGGGTATCGGGCAATTAAAAGTGCGGTGAAAATTTGCGTTTTTTTGGCGGGTAGAAAAAAGCCCTTTCATCATGAAAGGGCAAAATACATTTGGAGTTATATTTTTAAAGTATGTTTGTATTATGTATGCGGAATTTTAACTTTTACAACATATTTTTAACATTTACTTTTGGTGAGGATTGCGCGTATTGCCGCCGGTTAAATTACGCATTAACAACGCATAATCCAGTTCGATATCGGCCGGTACATCTAAGAACACAAAATGTCCGTCGCCAAGCCCCGCTTCCACTTCTTCATTTTTGCGGTTCAGCATACGATTGATTTTAAATACGATGTTACCTTTCGGTGTCATCATTTCCACTTCGTCGCCTAGCAGAAATTTATTTTTTACCGCCACTTCCGCCATGCCTTGTGCATTACGTTTACCGGTAAATTCACCCACAAACTGCTGACGTTCGGAAATACTGTAACCGTATTCATAGTTTTGATATTCATCATGAGTATGACGACGTAAAAAACCTTCCGTGTAACCGCGGTGTGCCAGGCTTTCCAATGTATCTAGCAAACTGGTGTCAAAAGGTTTGCCCGCCGCCGCGTCATCAATGGCTTTACGATAAACCTGAGCGGTACGCGCGCAATAATAGAAGGATTTTGTGCGACCTTCGATTTTTAACGAATGCACGCCTAGTTGAGTGAGTTTTTCTACATGTTGTACGGCACGAAGATCTTTGGAGTTCATGAAGTAAGTACCGTGCTCGTCTTCAAACGCCGTCATTTGTTCATCAGGGCGGTTAGGCTCGGTATAAAGGAACACTTTATCTGTGGTTGCGCCTTCCCCTAAGGTAGGCGATACGTTTTTAACCACAATTTCAGGTTCGTATTTTTGAACGTTGTCTTTCGGTACGATATTGCCCACATCGTCCGTGGTGCCTTCTTCTATTTTATATTCCCAACGACAGGCATTAGTGCAAGTACCCTGATTCGGATCTCGTTTATTTATATAGCCCGAAAGCAGACAACGGCCGGAATATGCCATGCATAATGCGCCGTGAACGAAAATTTCCAGTTCGATATCCGGCACTTGTCGGCGGATTTCGGCGATTTCTTCAATGGAAAGTTCGCGGGATAGAATTACGCGGGTAAGCCCCATTTGTTTCCAGAATTTTACCGTCGCCCAGTTTACCGCATTGGCTTGTACGGACAAGTGAATGTCCATATCCGGGAAGTTTTCCCGTACCATCATGATAAGACCCGGATCCGACATAATCAGCGCATCGGGGTTCATGTCCACAATGGCTTGAATATCTTTGATAAAGGTTTTTAGTTTTGAATTGTGCGGCGCAATGTTAACCACTACATAGAATTTTTTGCCCAGGCTATGAGCTTCATCAATGGCTTGCTTTAAGGTTTCGTGATTAAATTCGTTGTTACGTACGCGTAAACTGTAGCGCGGTTGCCCGGCATAAATGGCATCGGCGCCGTAAGCAAAGGCATAACGCATATTTTTCAGCGTGCCGGCAGGGGATAATAATTCCGGTTTAAATGGAGTAGTCATAAGTTTCTCTTTAAGGTCTGAGTTCAAATCAGTGATTCGCCGGGGCGAACCGTAGGACTGTGTATTTTATGGAGATTTACCGAATTGTAAAGAAACGAAGGAAAATATCTTAATTTATTGTTCTATTATTAATTAAATTCATATTCAAATTGAATTTTTTAAAATTGACACATATTAAAAAGATAAATAATCTACATACATTGCAGTTAACAGAATCGGCCATGCAATTATAAATATTAATGAGGTGAATTATGAGTTATGCGAAAGACATTGATACATTGAATCAGCACGTTGCGGATTTAAACGGGCAAATTAATGTGTCTTTTGAGTTTTTCCCGCCGAAAAATGAAAAAATGGAAGAAACCCTATGGTCATCAATTCATCGTTTAAAAACGCTTAATCCGAAGTTTGTTTCGGTAACTTACGGGGCGAATTCCGGTGAGCGGGAACGTACCCATTCCGTGGTGAAAAACATTAAGCAAAAAACTGGTTTGGAAGCTGCACCACATTTAACGGGCATTGATGCAACGCCGGAACAATTAAAAGAAATTGCACAGGATTATTGGAATAACGGTATTCGCCGCATTGTGGCATTACGGGGCGATATTCCGGCAGGCTATACAAAAACGCCGTTTTATGCCTCCGACTTAGTGGCGTTGCTGCGCTCCGTTGCGGATTTTGATATTTCCGTGGCGGCCTATCCGGAAGTGCACCCCGAGGCAAAATCGGCGCAGGCGGATCTGATTAATTTAAAACGTAAGATTGATGCCGGCGCGAACCATGTGATTACGCAATTTTTCTTTGATATTGATAACTACCTGCGTTTTCGTGATCGTTGCGCTTCAATCGGGATTGATGCGGAAATTGTACCGGGGATTTTACCGGTGACGAATTTTAAACAGCTGCAAAGAATGGCGGCGCTGACGAATGTGAAAATTCCTAATTGGTTAGCGGTAAATTACGAAGGGCTGGATGAGGATCAAACCACCAGAAATCTGGTTGCCGCCAGTGTAGCCTTGGATATGGTACGGGTACTTTCCCGCGAAGGCGTGAAAGATTTCCACTTTTATACTTTAAACCGCAGCGAACTGACTTATGCGATTTGCCATATATTAGGCGTCAGACCGAAGTAAAAGTACGGTCGTTTTTTACGAAATTTTTATTTAACGGTGCTTTAGGGTCTGTTTATAAAAGATAAACAGACCTATTATCGCATCGTTAATTTTTTGGGGATGGTGGCTAAATTTTTTCTTTCTTCAGCAATGAAATTAAGAAAATAAATGAAGAGCAAATTACCACGGACGGGCCTGCAGCCGTGTTATAGAATGCGGAAAGCGTTAATCCCAGAGATACCGCTACAATACTTAACCCGACCGCGATGATTGCCATGGATTCCGGCGTTCGGGCAAATCGTCTGGCGGTTGCGGCGGGAATAATGAGTAGCGAAGTAATGATTAACGCGCCGACAAATTTCATGCTTAATGCAATGGTTAGTGCGGTTAAGATCATTAAAATAAACCGCATTCGGCGGATGTTAATGCCTTCTACTTGAGCCAGTTCCGGGCTTACCGTGGTGGAAATTAACGGTTTCCAAAAATAAATAAGGGAAATTAAGACGATCAAAACACCGATACCGATATAGATTAAATCTTCGTAGCTGACCGCCAGCAAATCGCCGAATAAATATCCCATTAAATCCACCCGCACATTTTGCAGCAATCCTACGGTTACTACGCCTAATGACAAACAGCTATGAGCGATAATGCCCAATAAAGTATCTACCGAAAACTGCGTATTACTTTCCAGCCATACCATTGCCACCGCTAAAATCAAGGTAAGAATCAGAATGGATAAATAAGGGTTAATATCCAGGCAAATTCCCAGTGCGACGCCTAATAATGCGGAATGGGAAAGGGTATCGCCGAAATAAGCCATTTTACGCCAAACTACAAACGCACCTAACGGAGCGGTAATAAATGAGAGTAAAATGCCTGTTAACCAAGCGGGAAAAATAATTTCAAACATAATTTATTCCATTATCTCCCGTTGTTGATACATTGAACGGAATGCTTATTCCCAATACAGCAAACATCACCGTGCATATTGTGCTGATGGTTGTGATGATGAGTATAAAACGCCACATTTTGGGAGAATTGAGCGCCAAATAAGTGAATAAAAGTAGGGTCATTGGATACTTTTTCAGGCGAACCCGCGCAACAAATATGCCGATTAATGCAAACTACTTCGTTGGTATCCGCCATAACGATATGCAAATCATGGGAAACCATAAGAATTGCGCAATTGAGTTTTTCTCTTGTTTGATGGATTAACTGATAAAGTTCAATCTGCCCGCCGAGATCAACCCCTTGCATAGGTTCGTCCAATACCAATAAATTCGGTTTGTTAAGCAATGCTCTGGCAAGCAGAACCCGCTGCATTTCACCACCGGATAGCTTTTGCATACTGCTGTGAATTAAATGTTTAATGGAAAGCAGTTCGATGGCATCCTGAATTTCCGCTTTTGAAATACCTTTTTTTAAGGATAAAAATTTTTCCACCGTAATAGGTAAACTTTGCTCCAAATGAATTTTTTGCGGCACATAGCCGATACGTAGATCCCGATGGTGAATCACTTTACCGTCGGTTGGCGACAGTAATTTAAGTAATACTTTAAGCAGCGTGGATTTACCGCCGCCGTTTGGTCCCACAATAGTAATGACCGTATTCGGGTAAATGCTGAGATTAATATTTTGTAGTGCCGTTTTCGCGCCAAAAACCACTTTGATATTCTGCAATTCGATAAGTGGGATTTTGATAGAATTTATTTGCATTGATGAAATGTCACGTACTTTAAAAAATGTGCTAAACAATAGCCTATTTTTGTCGAGTTCTCAAGTTTTCCGGGAATAATTTGCTGCAAATCCGTAAGATAACGTCGTAATTTTCCTTACGTTTATTTTTGAGTGCGGAGAAATTGTACTTCTAAAAAATTTTTCTTGTGTATAATGAATTTTTTCAGATTTTTTTTGTCTGAACGAAACGTAATGTTTATGTAAATTTATGTAAAGGGAAAATAGAGTGGTGCAGCACGTAAAATTAGCAAGGGATAGACGTAAGCGAAAATCACGTATTAAAGCGGCGATTTTCTTTATGGCTATTATATCTATTTTCACCGGTACATTTCTTAGTTTAAAGGATTCTGTGGAAGACAAAAATATTGACGGGGATACGGCTTTGGCGCAAGCGGAACAATTTGAAAAATTAACGCCGGATGCCGGAACATCAGACAGACTGACTCAACACCTGCTGGAGCAGGCGAAAGTATTAGCCGAAGACAATAACGCCACTTCTTATGACGACGATTTATCCGGTCAGGACGATGAAGTTGATGAAATAAAAATCGATCCGGACGACTTTGATATATCTTCTTTGCCGCCGGAAGCGCAAAGCGCGTTAAGTGATCTGTTGGACGTGGCGGATCAAGCCAAGCGTATTTCGGATCAGTTCAGTCATACCATAGTTCGCGGCGACGAATTAAAAGACGTATTGGAACTTTCAGGTTTGGAACCTATGACAGCTGAAGGGTTAATCGCAAGTTATCCGGAATTGAAAAAACTTAAAGCCGGTCAACAAATGTACTGGATCCTGGATAAAAACGGCGAACTGGAATATTTAAACTGGCTTGTTTCGGAAAAAGAAGAACGTATTTATGAGCGACTGGAAAGCGGCAAATTCGAGCGCCAGATTTTAGAGAAAAAAAGTGTTTGGAAGAAGGAAGTGCTGAAAGGAAAAATCACTTCGTCATTCCGTGCAAGTTTGCTGAAGTTAGGCTTGGATCAGCGTCAAGTCAGCCAATTAACTAACGCGTTACAATGGCAGTTCAGTATGAAAAAACTGATGAAAGACGATAATTTTGCGATTTTGATTTTTCGCGAATATTTAGGCGATAAATTAACTGGGCAGGGTAACGTTGAGGCTATTCATATTATTAGCCAAGGCAAGAGTTATTATGCTATTCAGGCGGAAAACGGACGTTATTACAGCCGTCAGGGTGAAACCTTAGGCAAGGGCTTTGCCCGTTATCCGTTGCAGCGTCAGGCACGGATTTCTTCGCAATTTAATCCTCGTCGCAGACATCCGGTAACCGGCCACGTTCGCCCGCATAAAGGGGTGGATTTCGGTGTACCTACCGGTACGCCGGTGATTTCACCTGCCGACGGCGTGGTAGAAAAAGTGGCTTACCAGAAAGGCGGGGCGGGGCGTTATATTATGATTCGCCACGGTCGCGAATATCAAACCGTTTATATGCATTTAAGTAAGCCTTTAGTTAAGGCGGGTCAATCGGTTAAACGAGGTGAACGCATCGCGCTTTCGGGAAATACGGGGATTTCTACCGGCGCACATTTACATTATGAATTCCATATTAACGGGCGACCGGTAAACCCGTTAACGGTGAAATTGCCCGGCACCAGCAACGAAATGCGTGATAGCGAACGCCGACAATTTCTCACCAAGGCAAAATACGTAGAGCGTCAGTTAAAAATGTAATTTCAAAGTGCGGTTAAAAATTCAAAAATTTTAACCGCACTTTTTTCGTTTTATATCTTGCATAGACGTCATGAAAAATATAATATTTAGAATTAAAAATAATTCTCATTTGTTATTATGATTCATCGTCGTTATTTAATTTTATTACTTCTCTTATTATCTATAATTTCTTTATTCCTCGGTGTGAGCTCGGTTAATCTTAAGGGATTACTGTATTTTAACAGTGAGCAGTGGCAAATTCTGTTGATTAGCCGCGTTCCCCGTTTAATCAGTATTTTAATTGCCGGTTCGGCACTAAGTATTTGCGGCCTTGTTATGCAGCAATTAAGCCGTAATCGCTTTGTTTCGCCTACCACCGCGGGCACGATGGACAGCGCACGTCTTGGTATTCTTATTTCGATGCTGGTTTTTCCCACCGCTTCTATGCTGTTTAAAACGGTGATCGCAATTGTCGTTTCTTTTCTCGGCACCTTATTGTTTATGACAATCCTCTCCCGCCTTAAATTTAAGGATAGTATTTTCGTGCCTTTGGTCGGCATTATGTTCGGCAATATTATCAGTTCCGTTACCGCATTTATTGCCTATCAGCAGGATATTCTGCAGAATTTATCGGGCTGGTTGCAGGGCGATTTTTCATTGATTATGAGCGGACGTTATGAAATTCTTTATTTCAGCATTCCCGCCTTGATTACGGCTTATTTGTTTGCCAATCGGTTTTCTATTGTGGGTATGGGACAGGATTTTGCGGTCAATCTCGGTTTGAATTATCAGCAGGTGCTATATCTCGGTTTGGCCATTGTTGCCACGGTATCTTCGATTGTTATTGTGTCCGTAGGCGTGATTCCGTTTCTCGGCTTGATTATTCCTAATTTAGTCACGCTGTATTTGGGGGATAATCTGAAAAAAATCCTTTCTCATACCGCACTTTTAGGCGCCGTTTTTGTTTTGTTTTGCGATATTTTCGGGCGCATTGTGATTTATCCTTATGAAATTGCCATCAATGCGGTTGTAGGTGTATTCGGCAGTGCTATTTTCTTATATTTGTTATTTAAGCGGTATCGGCATGTCTAGTTATAAAAATAAAATACATAGCAAACTGATCCGTCAGTTGGGTATCTTAGGCATGTTGAGCCTTGTCGCGGTGGTTGCCTATTTGTTTTATCGGCTGCCTAATCGCTGGGAATATGCGTTATATCACCGTTCGCTAAGCCTGGTAGCCATTGTGGTGACAGGTGCGGCAATTGCATTGGCAACCATGATTTTTCAAACCATCGTGAACAACCGAATTTTAACACCGAGTATTTTAGGGCTGGATTCCTTATATTTATTAATTCAAACCTTAATTATTTTCTTGTTCGGTAGCAAAACCTTATTGGGAATTAATCAGACATTGCTGTTTTTTCTCAGCACCGGCGCCATGGTTATGTTTGCGCTGGGCTTGTATCATTTCCTGTTTAAACGGGAGAGGCAAAATATTTTCTTTTTATTATTGGTGGGGATTATTTTCGGTACGTTTTTCCAAAGTTTAACGACTTTTATGGAAGTGCTGATTGATCCGAACGAGTTTCAAATTGCGCAGGATATCGGTTTTGCCAGTTTTAACCGCATTAATTTGGATATTCTTTGGATTGCGCTCGGCATTTTGCTGGTAGTGATTTTTTATACCTGCCGTTATCTTCGCTATTTTGACGTACTTGCTCTTGGGCGGGATCAGGCGATTAATCTAGGTGTCGATTACCAAGCCGTAACCCGCCGGTTATTGATTATTGTGGCGATTCTGACCTCGGTTTCCACTGCACTTGTAGGGCCTTTAACCTTTTTAGGATTGCTAGTGATGAATGTAACGTTCGAATTTATCCGCGGATATCAACATAAAATCTTAATTCCGGCGGCGATGCTCATCTCCGTAATGACGTTGGTTATGGGGCAGGTACTGGTTTCGCAGGTGTTCACTTTTAATACCACTTTGAGCATTATCATTAACTTTACGGGCGGCGTATATTTTATTTACTTATTATTAAGAGCAAACAAAAAATGGCAATAGAAATTAAACATGTTAATAAAAGCTATGGCTCGAAAAAGGTTGTAGATTCCGTTTCATTAGTTATTCCTAAAGGGAAAATCACCTCGTTTATCGGCCCTAACGGGGCCGGCAAAAGCACGGTGCTTGCCATTATCAGCCGCTTACTAAACGCCGATAGCGGTGATGTATTATTGAACGGGAAATTATTAAACGAACAAAAAAGTGCGGATATTGCCAAGCAGTTATCTATATTGAAGCAATCCAATCACATTAATCTGCGTTTAACGGTTGAAGAACTGGTGGCATTCGGGCGGTTTCCCTATTCAAAGGGAAATTTGAAAAAAAACGACCGCACTTTTATTGACAACGCCATCGGTTATATGGATTTAGAAGAATTCCGCCATCAGTATATTGACGAGCTCAGCGGCGGTCAGCGTCAACGGGCGTATATCGCTATGACTTTAGCTCAGGATACCGATTATATCCTGCTTGACGAACCCTTGAATAATCTGGATATGAAACATTCGGTACAGATTATGCAGGTGTTGCGCAAATTGGTAACGGAACTGAATAAAACCGTAGTGATTGTGATCCATGATATTAATTTCGCCTCCTGTTATTCCGATTATATTGTCGCCATGAAAAACGGTAAATTGGTCAAGCAAGGGAGTATTGCGGAAATCATGCAAACATCCGTATTAGAGGAAATTTACGGCATGGAAATTCCGATTCAGGAAATTAATGGCAACAAAATTGCCGTTTATTTTAAAAATTAGCATTGATTGATAAGGAGAACTCAATGAAAAAAACATTAATTACATTGGCGGCAGGCTTGGTTGCGGCATTTGGGGTGGTAAGCGCACAAGCGGCGGATATCGGCTTAGAGACTTTCGGCGGCAAACAAATTGTGCCGGAAAATCCTAAACGGGTAGTGGTGCTGGATTTTGCCGCGCTGGATACGATTCGTGAAATCGGTGCGAAAGAGGCGGTTGTGGGAATTTCAAAAGGGCGCATTCCGCAATATTTAGCCGAATTTGATACGGACAAGTATGCCAATGCGGGAACAATGCCGGAACCGGCGTTTGAGAAAATTAATGAAATGTCTCCCGATTTAATTATTGCTTCGGGGCGTCAGAAAAAAGTATTGGCTCGGTTAAAAGAAATCGCACCGGTATTTTATATGGAAAACGACTACGAAAATTATTATCCGTCGTTTGAGCAAAATTTATTAGCCTTAGGGAAAATTTTTAATAAAGAATCCGCGGTTAAGGAAAAACTGGCTCAGTTAGATAACCGAATGACGGCTCTTGCCAAATTAACCGCCGGTAAAAGCGCGTTGGTGACAATTGTAAACGAAAGCCGTATCAGCGCATTTGGCGATAAATCCCGTTATGCTTTGGTATACCAAAAATTCGGATTTACGCCGATTGATAAAAATTTATCCTCATCGACTCATGGCAATAGCGTAGGGTTTGAATATATTGCGGAGAAAAATCCTGATTATTTATTGGTGGTTGATCGCACGGCGGCAATTACGGACAAAGCCAATAATGCGCAAACCGTGCTTGATAACGCCTTAATCAAACCGACTAAAGCGGCAAAAAATAATCATATTGTGTATTTAAATGCCGAAAACTGGTATTTAGCCTTCGGCGGCTTGCAGTCTATGGATACTATGATTTCTGAGATTGAAAGTGCGGTCAAATAATCCGAAATTTTAAGAAGAGAACTAAGAAGAGAACAAAGGCGAATTAAAAATTCGCCTTTTGCCGTTTTGAGAGATTAACCTAAAATGGAATTTAATTCGGCACTCACTTCTTCTACTTTTTTGGTGCCGTCTAACCGGAAGTATTTGGTGTTGCCTGCGTTGGCTTCCGCTTGATAGTAGTCAACCAAAGGTTGGGTTTGTTTGTGATAAACTGCTAAACGATCCAAAACGGTTTCCGGTTTGTCGTCAGCGCGGATAATTAAATCTTCACCGGTCACATCGTCTTTGCCTTCCACTTTCGGCGGGTTATAAACGATATGATATGAACGACCGGAAGCCTGGTGCACGCGGCGACCGCTCATGCGCTCTACAATCACTTCGTCCGGCACGTCGAATTCTAATACGTAATCAATGTTCACGCCCGAGTCTTTTAACGCATCCGCTTGCGGAATGGTGCGCGGGAAACCGTCTAATAAGAAACCGTTGGCACAATCCGGCTGGGCAATACGGTCTTTAACCAGGGCGACGGTTAATTCGTCAGGCACTAATTTACCTTCATCCATTAATGCTTTAGCCTGTTTACCTAATTCGGTGCCCGCTTTGATTGCGGCGCGGAACATATCCCCCGTTGAGATTTGCGGGATACCGAATTTGTTCATGATAAATTGAGCTTGTGTTCCTTTGCCTGCGCCCGGTGCGCCTAAAAGAATAATTTTCATAGAAATCTCCATTAATTGAATAACTTGCTTACCTTACCTTTAAAGAAAAGTGCGGTCAATTTTTTTATAGTTTTTTTATTTTTCTTTCCAAGGGGCAACCCAGATCAGGCACAGCATGCCGGGAATTGCCAGAAAAAAACAGAGCCAGAAATAGTGGTAATAGCCCATGTTTTCAATCAGCACCCCGGAAAATGAATTAAACACCGCTCTCGGCAATGCCGATAAGCTGGTGAAAAGCGCCAGTTGGGTGGCGGTATAAACGGGGTTGGTGGCTCTGGCCATAAAGGCTACAAAGGCGGAAGTGCCCAGTCCGATGCCCACATATTCCGCCATTACCACAACGGTTAGGGCGAAAATGGCAAAACTGTCCACTTTTTCAAAGGGGCCGAGCTGCGCCAGCCAGGCAAAGCCGAGAATGGTGACGATTTGTACCAAACCGAACAGCCATAGGGCTTTGTTAATGCCGATTTTCAGGGTAATCATGCCGCCGATAATGCCCGCAATAATCATCGGCCAAAGGGATGCGTTTTTTACCACTAAACCGATTTGCGTTTTGGTAAAACCCATATCGAGATAGAAGGCCGAAATTAATGCGGTGGCCATGCTGTCGCCGAATTTATAGAGAAAAATAAAGGTGAGAATGCCGATTGCACCCCACAGTCCCTTACGTTGGAAAAATTCCTTAAAGGGTTCAACGATATTTTCCGCTAACGTACGGTTGCTTTTGAGTTCGATTTGAGGTTCGTGGCTGATAAATAACGTCATCAGCAACCCCGGCAACATAAACAGTGCGGTAATGATAAATACCGCCTGCCAGCTGAAATGATCCGATAAAATCAGGGAAAGGGAACCCGGCACCAAACCGGCGATACGGTATGCGCTCACATGGATTGAATTACCCATGCCCAATTCTTGGTCGGACAGAATTTCACGACGATAGGCATCAAGTACAATATCCTGGCTGGCGGAGAAAAAGGAAACCATGGTGGCTAAGCCGATTAACAGGCTTAAACCCAGGTTGGTGTGCGGATCGATAAAGCCGAATAAACCCAATGAAATCAACAGTAATAACTGGAAAATCAGCATCCAGCCGCGCCGACGGCCTAAAAATGGCGGTACAAAGCGATCCAAGAACGGCGACCATAGAAACTTCCAGATAAAGGGCAGGCTGGTCAGCGTGAAAAAGCCGATGGTTTTTAGATCTATTTCGGTGGAACGCAACCAGGTAGGAATTAAGGAGGTTAAAATATATAAGGGCAAACCCGAGCTAAATCCGGTGAAAATACAGATCAGCATATTACGGTTGAAAATATGGGAGAAAAAATGATTTTGAGACATAAAGTGCGGTCGGTTTTTTTAATTTTTTTAGCGAAGCTTTCTTTTATTAATGACGGTAGTCTGGTGTTATCCTGTTTATAAATATTCTGGCACACGCCGGGAAGCGTGCGCCATCAATACTATCAATAGAGATGCCGGGTAGAATTTATCTCACCACAAATCTGCATTATTAATCACGATAACCTTTCGGGTTATTTTTTTGCCAGTTCCAGGTATCTTTCATCATTTGTTCAAGACCGCGCTGCGCTGTCCAACTAAGTTCTTTTGCCGCAAGACTCGGATCGGAATAATAGGCGGCAATATCGCCCGGACGGCGCGCAACGAATTTGTGAGGTAACGTCATATTATTGGCTTTTTCGAAGGCTTTCACCATATCCAGTACGGAATAGCCGATGCCGGTACCTAAGTTGTAAATATGTAGACCTGCATCATCTTCGTGACGAGCTAAGGCTTTTAAATGACCGATTGCTAAATCCACAACATGAATATAATCGCGTACGCCGGTACCGTCATGAGTGTCATAATCGTTACCAAAAATAGATAATTCCGGCAATTTTCCAATCGCTACCTGGCTGATGTATGGCATTAAATTATTCGGAATACCGTTTGGATCTTCGCCGATTAAACCGCTCTCATGTGCACCGACCGGGTTGAAATAACGCAGGATAATCATACTGAAACGCGGTTCAGCCTTAACGACATCGGTTAGTATTTGTTCGACCATTAACTTGGAAGTAGCGTAAGGACTGTTGGTTCCGCCTACTTTGCAGTTTTCCGTTACGGGAATGGTTTCCGGCTCACCATACACGGTGGCTGTTGAGCTGAATACAAGATTCCACACGCCGGCTTTTTTCATTTCCTGCACTAATACAAGGGAGCCGGTAACATTATTCATATAGTATTCGGCAGGTTTTTGCACGCTTTCGCCCACCGCTTTTAAACCGGCGAAATGGATTACGGATTTGATCTGGTTTTCGGCAAAAATCCGTTGTAACAATGTTCTGTCTAACACGTCACCTTCATAAAATTTAACACTTTTTCCGGTGATTTGTTTTACACGCTCAAGGGATTTGGGGGATGAGTTGCAGAGATTGTCTAAAACCACTACGTCTTCGCCCGCATTTAATAATTCCACTATGGTATGTGAACCGATGTAGCCTGCGCCGCCCGTTACTAATATTGTCATAGTTTATCCTTGTATAAAGTGAATTTCGTCGTTAGTATAAAACTTTTAAATCACTAGGAAAAGTGAAGAATGAGTTATAAACTCAAATCCAATAGAGGAAATGAATATGAATTGGTATCTTTCGGTATTGAAAAAATATGCGGTTTTTTCGGGCAGAGCAAGACGTAAAGAATTTTGGATGTTTATGCTGTTTACCACGATAATCGGTATCGCTTTAGGCGTGCTGGATGTGTTATTTGGTTTTTATGATCATCAAACCGGACAGGGTTTTTTATCCGGTATTTATAGTTTAGCGGTATTAATTCCGACCATTGCCGTAAGCGCCCGCCGTTTGCACGATACGGATCGTTCCGCATGGTGGTTGTTATTAGGCTTTATTCCGGTTATCGGTATTTTGATTTTAATCGTCTTTTGGTGTTTTGACGGTTCGTTCACCACAAATCGTTTCGGCGTTAATCCCAAACAGGATTTTCTATATGAAAAAAATAAACGGACTCAATCGGATATAATCAGCAAATCTTGAGTTTTAGCGCCGGTTAATCGCAATATAAAAGTGCGGTGAAAAAACAATGTTTTTTAGAAATTTTTAATTTTGTTATATAAATAAAAAAATAATTAAGAAAGGTATTGAACTTTTTATTTAATACGCCTGTCTTAAACAGCGTAAAATCAAACGATATAAACTCAGCCGAGTTATATTTTGACTAACAAACGATAAACAGTAATCATAACTTTATGGAGTTTTAAAGCATGAAATCTATTGTAAAAGTATTAGGTATTTTGGTTATTGCAGGTTCTGTAGGCGCTTGCAGCAATATGTCTAAAACCCAAAAAAATACGGCAATCGGCGCAGTAGCCGGTGGTGTTGTCGGTCATGCGATTGGTGAATCTACCGGTGCTACGTTAGGTGGGGCTGCTTTAGGCGGCTTAATCGGTAGCCAGGTAAAATAATCGCCTTAGATTAATAAGATCCGCAACGGCGGATCTTTTTTATAGAGCCAAATATGGAATCTGTCGCTATCTTGCCGGCAATCGTTTACTATTTATTTTTTTCGAGTAAAATATCCCCCTATTTTTAATCTCGAGGGGATTCTATGTCTTTAGAAAAACGTTTCGAACTGATTGAACGCGGTTCAACGGTTCGTCAAGAAATTATTGCCGGCTTAACGACTTTTTTAGCGATGGTTTATTCCATTATTGTTGTACCCGGAATGTTAAGCAAAGCGGGCTTTCCGGCAGAAAGCGTATTTATAGCAACTTGTTTGGTTTCGGGGTTAGGCTCGATTCTGATTGGCTTTTGGGCGAATGCGCCAATGGCAATAGGTTGTGCGATTTCATTAACGGCGTTTACCGCATTCAGCCTTGTGCTAGGGCAGCAGGTGAGCATTCCGGTGGCACTTGGCGCGGTTTTCCTGATGGGGGCGGTATTTACTTTAATTTCCGCTACTGGAATTCGGGCATGGATTTTACGTAATCTTCCCGCCAGCATAGCACAGGGTGCGGGAATTGGTATCGGTTTATTTTTATTACTCATTGCGGCAAACGGTGTCGGCGCAGTGGTAAGTAATCAAGCCGGATTGCCGGTTAAGTTTGGTGAATTTACTTCTTTTCCGGTGATGATGTCGCTAATCGGGCTTGCATTTATTATAGGTTTAGAAAAATTACAAATTAAAGGCGCTATTCTTTGGGTGATTATAGCCATTACGATAGTCGGATTGATTTTTGATCCGAATGTCACTTTTGGCGGCGAAGTCTTTAAAATGCCGAGTTTCGGCGAACAGTCTTTATTTGCTGCGCTTGATATCCAAGGCGCCCTGCAACCGGCAATTTTGCCAGTGGTTTTCGCTTTGGTAATGACTGCGGTGTTTGATGCGACAGGTACCATTCGCGCAGTTGCCGGGCAGGCAAATTTATTGGATAAAGACGGGCAAATTATTAACGGTGGTAAAGCATTGACCGCCGACTCCGTGAGTAGTTTGTTCTCTGGATTATTTGGTACGGCACCTGCGGCGGTTTATATTGAATCGGCGGCAGGTACGGCGGCAGGCGGTAAAACGGGGATTACAGCGATAGTTGTAGGCGTATTGTTCCTACTTATGCTGTTTTTCCAACCGCTTGCAACTTTGGTGCCGGGCTATGCAACCGCACCGGCCTTAATGTATGTAGGTTTATTAATGTTAAGCAATGTAAGCAAATTAGACTTCGATGACTTTGTCGGCGCGATGTCTGGATTAATTTGTGCGGTATTTATTGTCTTAACGGCGAATATTGTAACCGGCATTATGCTGGGATTTGCAGCATTGGTTATCGGTCGTATTGTTTCCGGTGAAATGAAAAAATTAAATGTTGGAACTGTGTTAATTGCTCTTGCATTAGTCGCATTCTACGCATTTGGTTGGGCAATTTAATCAATTAGAAGGAAAAAACATGAAATTATTAGCAAAATTAGGTGCAGCAGCGTTATTAGCCTTTACTTTAGCGGCTTGTAGTGATCCGGCTGCGGATCTGAAAAAATTACAGGCATGGGATAGAGACAATGCAGCGGCTCAGCAACAAATTCAAGCCGAGTTGCAACAGGCTTTATCAACGGTTAAAGAGCCGAGCGAACTTGAGCCCGTATTAGCTTCATATAAAGCTAAAGTTCAGGATTTAGTAAAAAGTCTGGATCAATTAGATATTAAAAGTAATGAAATTAAAGCGTTGAAAGAAAAAACTAAAGCGGTATTCTTAGAATCTCAAGACGTTACCGCGGATAGCTTAAAAGTATTAGTTGTTTCCCGTACGGAAGAAACCGTTAACGCATTAAAAGCAAAAACCGAAGCATTGAATAAAAATGTGGAAGAGTTAATGAAATTACAAAATGATTTACAGGCTAAGTTTGGTGATAAAACTGCAGAGACAAAACCGGCCGAACAAGCTCCGGCTCAACCGGCTGAACAAGCTCCTGCACAACCGGCACAACAACCGGCTGAACAAGCCGCACCAGCGCAACCTGCTAAATAATTTAGTGTTATGGTAAGGCGGGATTTATTCCGCCGCTTGTAAATTTATCAATAGAGGCCTCCTTATACAGGAGGTTTTTTTATATAAACTTAACAGTCAAAAACTTTGAAAAAACCGACCGCACTTTTAAGTTGATCGCCGTAAAAAATCAATGGAGTACGGTTACGTAACCACGGCGGAACATTCAAATTCTGCCACACCTTTTTAATATCCTGATTTACGCCGTTTTTATGTAGTTTTACCTTACCGGAATAAGCAAAACGGATTTCAATAGGTTGCTTACAGGGCGGTAATTGAACCTGATAATGGCGCCAGCTAAAGACAAAGCACCCGCTTTGTTCCCGTAACGAAATATGGCCTAATCCGTCAGGTAGCGGGACGGTTTGTGAAATTTTCAGCGGTATGGCGACAGTGGTTAAGTCGGCAAAATCCGCCGTTAAATAAAGTTTTTGCTGATAACGGCGAATAACCTGATTTGCTAATTTAAATTGCGGTATGGCATCCGGTTTAGCAAAAATAACATCCCGAATAAGTTGTTCCAACTGCTTTTGGCTTGGCATGGCAAGTTGCAAGCGGGCTAACCACAGGCGAAGCAGTGCTTTTTGTTTGATATAAGAATAACGGTCAAAAAGTTTGACGGATAAAGTGCGGTCGTTTTTTTCAAAGATTTTTTGAAATTCATCTTCAAGTAATTCGTTTACCAATTGAGTTTGTTCAAAACAATGTTGAGCCGCCCGATAAACCGCCTGATCAAAATGCGCCCAGCGGGTTTTCATTTTCGGCAGGATAATATTGCGCAGAAAATTGCGATCATAGCTGTTGTCTTCATTGCTTTCGTCTTCAATCCAATTAATCTTTTGAGATTTTACGTAATCTTCCAGTTGCGCGCGGGTAAATTGTAATAACGGGCGAAAAATCGGCAAGTTAAATACAACGCTTTCTTTTTGCATGGCGCTTAGCCCCTGCACACCGCTTCCTCGTTTCAACGCAAGCAGAAAGGTTTCCGTCTGATCATTTAGATGATGGGCGGTGGCAAGTACTTCATCGATGTTTAAATGGTTCGCTATGGCGTGATAACGCGCTTCTCTGGCGCCCGCTTCAATGCCGTTGCTTTTATCTACCCGAACCTTTTCGACAATCAGCGGAATGGAAAATTGCCGGCAGATATTTTCACAATGCAACGCCCATTTATCCGCATTGGGGCTTAGCCCGTGATGAATATGGATGGCACGAAACTGAAAGTGCGGTCGATTTTCTTGAAGTTTTTTGCATAAGGCGAGTAGTGCGGTGGAATCCAAGCCGCCGCTGAATGCGATAAGTATTTTTTGTTGATAAATTTGCTGTTGAAATTGATTAAAAATATCCGACATGATTCATTCGCTTTGTTTGAAGAATTTTAAGTATAAGATATTCTTCAAAAAAGAAAAGAGCCATAACCGGCTCTTTCGTTCAAAAAAATAATCAGGCGATTTTCACGGCTTTAACGGAACTGACCGGGTTTACAATCAGTTTGCGGGCGGCAATAAGTTGAAGTTCATAGCTGTTTAATTCAAACGTTGTTTTCATAACTTCATTAACGGCGTTTGCCATGTGTTCAAATGCCTCAAGATCCGATTTTCCATTGACCTTATTGGCAAGGAATAACCCCGCGGTTAAATCGCCTACGCCGACAGGTTCTTTTGCAAAGGTGTAAAGCGGTCGTGTTAAATGCCAAATACCTTCATCATTTGCTAATAACATTTCAAATTTATCGGCATATTTACCTACTTTACTTAAATGTTTAATCAGCACTGTTTTCGGGCCTTTTGCTCTGATCACTTTAACCGCTTCGATCGCTTGCTCAAAATTTTCTACCGGTAACCCGCTGATTTTCCGTAATTCGACGAGGTTAGGAGTGAGAATATCCGCATGAGAAACCGCAAGATTAATTAAACCTTCTTTTACGCCGTCTGCAACAATGCAGCCTTTATCCGGATGGCCCATAACAGGATCACAAAGATATAACGCCTGTGGGTTAAGGGATTTTACTTTTTCAACCGCTTTAATAATTTCATCTACTTGTTCGGCGGAACCCAAATAACCGGATACGACCGCATTACAGTTTTTTAACTCACCGATTTCATCAATGCCGCGAATAATTTCACCGATTTGTTCTTTGGGGATGACCATTCCCGTCCATTTTCCATATTGAGTATGGTTTGAGAATTGAACCGTATTTAACGCCCATACATCCACTCCCATTAATTGCATTGGAAAGGTAGCCGATTTGTTTCCTGCATAGCCAAAAACTACATGTGATTGAATCGAGAGAACGTTTTTCACTTATTTTTACCTCATTAATCAGAATAGGGTCTGTTTATAAAAGATAAATAGCCCCTAATATCTTTCGAAAATTTTACTTGCAAGACGCTAAAAAATTCATATAATAGCGGCTCATTCAATTTGTGCCGACTTAGCTCAGTAGGTAGAGCAACTGACTTGTAATCAGTAGGTCATCAGTTCGATTCCGATAGTCGGCACCACTTCTCAAACAAGCGTCTAAATTATCTTAATCGTTTTCATAAATCAATAGAATTCTGATTTCCTTTCGTTTCCTATGCAATTTATTTTTGCGACCAAAGGGCTTTCGGTTCTATGATAAAAGACCTCTTTACCGGGAGTAAAGAGGCCGTAAGTAAAGAATTATTTTGTTTTTTGCGTGCTAACGAGCCGGGTTGCTCCATTGCAGAAAGACTTCCCAGTTAAAATCGGTTTCGCTAAGCCGGTATTGCTCTTTGAGGTTCGGACCGCAGGAATTGGAACCGATTCCGCTCATTTTATAATCAAGGCATAGAATATCCCAAGGCGATTCTTTCAGCTCATAATTATGGGCTTTGGTGGTCAGTTCTTCCTGACTATAAGGCAATAAATTAAAACTGAAAGGCTGATCGGCGCTGACATGCAGACTGTTCAGGGTTATGTACCGGCTACCGTAGTGACTGCCGTTTTCCTGAGGTTTGAGATAATCCACATAGTTGTCCGTTGCATTGAGAGGATAAATCCCCAGTTTTGCCAGATGATGTTTATCCACATAATTTTCCTGCGGGCCATACCCCAAATATTGCCCTTGGGTTTGACCTTTAGGTAGGAAGAAACGAAGACCGAAGCGAGGTAGATAGGGTAAGTGCTCAGGACGGATTGCCCGGAGGCTGATTTTCATTTGACCATCGGCGCCTAGCAGATAATCTACCGCTAAGTTCAGAATCCGCCCCTGAGACACTGCCAGCAGAGCTAAATTCGCTTGAATCAGTATTCCTTCGTTTTTCTCTATCCAGTTGATTTGGTAAGCTCTGCTATAGGTTTTATCATAGCCTGCTTGTTGCCAGCTTTGGCGGATCAGTCGATCATTATCAAGAGGTGCTCGCCAGATATTAAAATCCAGAGGTTGTTCGATAAGATTTTGTTCCCGATAAGTAATTCGGGAGAAAATTCCCTTATTCTTATCCAGTTCATAGCTAAAATCGCCTTGGCAAATCTTCAATGTTTGAGCGGTATCCTGAATTTTAAAATGTCCGGTTTTATTTTTAAAGATTCGGGCGGGTAGGGCACCTCGTTCGAAAATAATTAATTGATCAAAACCTAGGAGATGGTTTTTGCTTAGCAGATCTGTCGCTTGAGTTAAAACATAGTCCAAATTCAGCCACCAGAGATTGCCGTTATCGGCAGGTAGGACTATATCCAATACTTGGATCTGATGAGGGGCGCAATCAATCTGTAATTCACTTTGATTAATCACTTTTCCGTTTTCACTAAAACTGTAACGAATGGTCAGAATTTCCTTGAGATTGGTAAAATCCAGGTAATTTTTAATATAAACTTTTCCTTGTTCTAACCAAGCACGAACCGGACGATTGACATTTTTTAATTCCAATAAGTTGGTATGGGGAATTCGATCGGGCGAGACCAATCCGTCCACGCAGAAATTGCCGTCGTGAGGGCTTTCGCCAAAATCGCCGCCATAACCGAAATGTTCCGGTTTATCATCTCTATAAGGGGCGTGATCACACCATTCCCAGACAAAGCCGCCGCAGGATCCCGGATGACGGTGGAAAGCTTGAAAGTAGTCTTCAGCATCTCCATTAGAATTACCCATAGCGTGGCTGTATTCGCAGAGCATGAAGGGTTTAAGGTTTGCCGGATTGGCGAAATAGGCATCCAGATCTTCTGTTGCAGCATACATTTCGCTGTAGAAATCAAGATTGGATAAGTCATTCCGATGGGCGGAATGCTGGTAGATAGAGCTTTCATAATGAACCAAACGGCCGGGATCACGTGATTTAACCCAGGCGGCACAAGCCTCAAAGTTTTCTCCGTAACCGCTTTCGTTACCCAGCGACCAGATTATAACCGAGGTTCGGTTTTTATCCCGTTCGACATTTGCATAAGTTCTGTCCAACAAAGCTTCTTTGAATTGCGGATCTCGAGCAAAATAGCAAAGATTATCAATATTATCCTGTCGAATGCGTTCATGTTCATAGCTATTCTTAACGTTAAGAAAGATACTTGGTTCGGTCTGTCTAACTGCCAGCATGGAAGAACCGTGACTTTCAATATCGCTTTCGCCGATTAAATAGAAACCGTACCGATCACAAAGTTCACTAAACCAGGGGGCATTAGGATAGTGGGCTGTTCGGATAGCGTTAATATTATGAGCTTTCATCAGTTGCAGATCTCGGACAGCCTGAGTGCGGCTGATATGATAGCCGGTGACGGGATCGCTGTCATGACGATTAACTCCGCGGAATTTAATAGGTTGTCCGTTAAATAAAAGAATGCCGTTTTCTATTTGAATACGGCGGAAGCCTAATCGCTGAACAATTTGTTCTTGTCCATAAGACATTATAAGAGTATAAAGGCGAGGATTTTCGGCATTCCAGGTTTCCGGATTATCAAAAGAGATTTCAAATTTGTC
Organism: Basfia succiniciproducens; assembly: GCF_011455875.1. Taxonomy (NCBI): domain Bacteria; kingdom Pseudomonadati; phylum Pseudomonadota; class Gammaproteobacteria; order Pasteurellales; family Pasteurellaceae; genus Basfia; species Basfia succiniciproducens. The sequence continues at coordinate 397,449 of NZ_CP015031.1, forward strand.
GGTTTGTTGTTGAATTAACAGCTTCCCGCTTGGATCATAAAGGGCATAATCTATATTCTGATTGTTCTCCAGGAATTTAGTTTCTACTTTAATTTGCGCATTATTGAGATCCGGAGAAAGGTCGGTGCGGATAAAAAAGTCTTGAAGGTAATTTGCTTCTCGTTCTAAGATATAAACATCTCTGAAAATACCGGACATGCGGAATTTATCCTGATCTTCCAGATAAGAACCGTCACACCATTTAAGAACTACTACGAAAATTTCATTGTTGCCCGCTTGCACAAAATCCGTAATATCAAATTCATTAGTGGAGTGGCTGATTTGCCCGTAGCCTACGAAAGTTTGATTAATATAGACATAAAGGCAACTATCTACCCCTTCGAAATTGAGCAGATAATGTTTATTTTCTTTCTTATTCAACTCAAATGTCCGCCGATAGATTCCGCATGGATTATTCTGAGGAACATAAGGCGGATCAAAAGGGAAAGGATAGTTGATGTTAGTATAATGGTGCCGATCATATCCTTGGGTCTGCCAATTTGAGGGTACAGGGATTTTTGCTTCGAAATTCACTTCATTTGGCGATTCCGGCAATTCTTGAGGGCTGAGATAGTAGCGGAAATCCCAGTAACCGTTCAGGCTTAAATAAAAAATCGATTGCTCAGGCTCAAAATTTTCCCATTTTTGACCGCACTTTTGCGGAATAAAATAGGCGTGATGAGGAGTCGTATTAATATGCAAGGCTTGAGGGTCTTCAAAATAACGATGGATAAACATAATTCCTCCTGATTATGATTGAGACGATAAGGATTTGCCGGTAAGTGTAAAAACCGAAAGCAGGGTGAATCCGGCGGCAATGCAGCCTAGAATTAGGTAAGTATCTTGGAAACCATAGGTATCGTACCAAGCGCCTACCAAAGGGGATACCAGCATATTGCCGATCTGTTTGGCAAAGTGGCAGGCTACCAGATAAATGGTTGCAGAAAAATGTACTTCAAATACATTAGCAATGTATTTAAATAGCCCTACTAGGTAAAAAGGAACTTCAAACATATGCAGAGTTTTTAAAACTACCACATGCCAGGCCTCGGTTGCATAGGAAGAGCCGATGATCCGCACGCTCATAATGGTTCCCGCAATAAGCAGAGCATTTTTAGCACCGATACGATTAATGATAAGGGGAACAAAGAACATAATCAGGGCGTTTAACAATTCACCGGCAGTGGTTACATAACCAAACATTTTGATTCCTTGTTCGTGCGATTCAAAAAAGGTATTAAAAAAATTACCGAATTGTTGGTCGAAGATGTCGTAAACACAGGCAATTCCCATTACATAAGCCAGAAGCGCCCAAAATTTCGGTAGTTTGAGGAGAGCGAATGCCTGTCTGAGGTTAACCGGATTTTTATTAGCCCCTAATTTCTCCGCGATTTGCGCGGTGCTGGTTTGTTCCGGCTTAGCTAGGGCTATCAAAAGTAAAAGGATTAGAGAGGCTATAGAACCAAGCCAAAAGACCAGATTAGGATTGGTAGCGTAAAGGACTCCGGCTATGGAGGCGCAAATAGCCCAGCCGAACATTCCGAACATTCTGACCCGCCCGTATTCAAATTTACTACGACGACTGACCCGCTCAATATAAGCTTCCGAAGCCGGTGCTCCCGCCTGGAAAACAAAGCCGATATAGGCGCCGCCAACCAAGGAACCTAACCAAACATTCACTTTAAGCAACGGTGCGAAAATATAGATAAAAAACGGTGCATAGATTAAAAGGCTTATACCTAATACCCAGAGGAGATGTTTTTTCAATCCCAATTTATCTGACACATAGCCAAAAACAGGCTGAAAGCAAAGGGCAAAGAAAGACATCATAGCAAATACTGTGCCTCGATCTTCTCCCGACAGACCGTTAATATCTCCCAACCAAATGCCTAAGAAGGGATAACATGTGGCCATAATAAAGAAATAGACGAAAAAGTAACCGCTAAAGATCCAATAGTTACGGTTGTTCAAATAAAAATTTTGATTTGAAGGAACCGCATTTATCTTATTTTGGCTTGTCATAAGCACTCCTTATCAAGGATTTTAATGTGGAAAATAGGGAGATGAAAAAAATAATCTATTCCCTCTTTATTAAAATGTTAACGTTAGCATTTTAATAAAACAAATATTTTTAGCTTAAAATGTGAAGTAGATCATAAAATTTAACGTTAACATTTTAAATTTGTGATCGATGTCGCAAAAAATAGTGTTAAGGTTAACAAATTAAACAAAAAGAAGATATTATGGGATTGTTATTTCAATAGGAGTGCTTATGGTATCACTTAAAGATGTAGCGAAAGAAGCGGGTGTTTCTCTGATGACTGTTTCCCGGGCTCTTAAGAGTCCTGATAAACTATCACCTAAGACTTATAAGGTGGTCAAAGAAGTAATTGATCGTCTGGGTTATGTTCCTAATTTAGCCGCCCAGCATATCAGGGGAGTAGCGGCTAATACTATCGGCGTTTTGTCTTTAGGAACGGCTACTACTCCTTTTTCTGTGGAAATCCTTTTGGGAATTGAGCAGACCGTCCGCCAACACGGCTGGAATTCTTTTGTTATCAATACGTTTGAAAATGATTCTCAGGCTATGGAAGATGCAGTAGAACAGATGCTTTCTCATCGCCCCAGCGCAATCATTATTGCCCGTAACGGGCTTAAGAATGTCTCTATTCCTGAAAAATTACGGAGCTTTCCTTTAGTTCTGGCAAATTGTCAAACTCAGGATATGGCTGTCGCCGCTTATATTCCTGATGATTATCAGGGACAGCGAGTAGTGGTTGACAGAATTGTTGCTAAGGGATATCAACGTCCTCTTTTTCTCCATATTCCAAAGAATTATATTGCGACCGCCAAGCGTCGTCAGGCATTTGAAGATGCCTGGGCGAATCACTCCGGTCAGAAACCTGTACAGTTCTTTATGAGAAGAGACGGAGAGGACTATTTTGAAGGCGCTCAGCCCCTGATAGATTATCTGGAGAAGCCGGATCCTCTGCCTTTTGATGTGATTATCTGCGGTAATGATCGGATTGCGCTGGTTGCTTACCAGCTTTTGCTTGCTAAGGGCTATCGAATTCCTGAAGATGTGGCCGTCTGCGGTTATGATAATATGGTCGGGATAGCTCAACTCTTTATTCCTCCCCTAACTACGGTTGAGCTTCCTCATTACCAAATGGGGCAAGAGGCGGCTCTTCATCTGATCGAGGGGCGGAAGGATAGATATATTCATCAGCTTCCTTGCCCGCTGATTGAAGGGGAATCTTGTTAGACCGGCAGTGAAAGAGCTGTAATTTTAGGATGAAGCGGAAAATATTTTTTATGCTTTAATTTTTTATGTACTTGCAACAAAAAAAAACGCCAAATAAAAATTTGGCGTTTTTTATCTCATTAATAACGGTTATTTTGCCGCTTTTAATTCTTGATAATATTTTTCGTAAAGTTCAACTGCTTCACCAACATCTTCTTGCCAATTTGCCGTTTTTAAAAGTTCAGCAGTCGGATATATTGCCGGATCTTCCGTGATTTCTTTAGGTAATACTTTTTTGGCTTCCACGTTAGCGGTCGGATAGCCGATCGCTAAGGTTAATTTTTCAGCCGCTTTTGCACCTAACAAGTAGTTAATTAGTTTATGCGCGCCATCCGGGTTTTTAGATGTGGCTGGAATAGCTAAATTATCAACCCAGAGTACCGGACCTTCTTTCGGGAAGATCATATCGATGCTGCCCGGTTGTTCTTTCTTCGCAATACGAACGGAGCCGTTCCATAATTGACCGACTTCCACTTCGCCTGAGATAAATGCGTTGGCCGGGTTATCGGAATTAAAGGAGAGGACGTTCGGACGTAATTTCAATAATTCTTCGTAAGCCGCTTTAATTTCCGCCGGATCCTGAGTATTCGGGTTTTTGCCTAATTTTAATAATGCGATGTTAAATACTTCTCGGGCATCATCAAGCAATTGTACTTTACCGGCAAATTCAGGTTTCCATAAATCACCCCAAGAGGTAAAATCCGAACCTTTGTAAGTTTGCGTGTTGTATGCGATACCAGGCGCACCTAATAACTGAGGTAGCGAATATTTGTTATTTGGGTCATAAGATTTGTTTAACCAATCGGGATCTAATTCTTGAATAACAGGAAGTTTGCTGTGATCTAATTCTTTTAGCATACCTTCACGCGCCATTTTTGACACAAAGTAGTTTGATGGTGCGATGATATCGTAGCCGCCGTCAGCTCCTTGTGTTTTTAATTTAGCATATAGAGTTTCGTTGGATTCTAAGCTTGAAACGATAACTTTAATACCGGTTTCTTTAGTGAAATCATCTAATAAACCGTCCGGAACATATTCCGACCAGGTATAAAGATAAACAGTTCCGTTATCTTTTGCCGTCTCAGGTGCATTTGCGTCCGCACTTTTGCTTTCTTTGTCATTACAACCAGTCACGGCAACTGCGATTAAGCCAGCTGCAAAAAGACCTGCTAATTTTTTCATTGAGTTTGCTCCCGTTGAGAGTGAATAAAAAATCTGTCCTTGATAATTCCAAGACATAAAAAAACGCCTGACTTTAGGCTATAACAAGCTTTGGGTCAGGGCGTATTTTATTGATAAATAGCTTCTTTGTGAAGTAATTATTTATTATTTAGCTCTTATCTTTTTTGCCGATAATTTGTCCGAGCAGAACAAGCAATAAAGATAATACAATCATAATAGTCGCTAAGGCGTTAACTTCAGGCGTAACTCCTGTTTTCACCAATGAGAAAATCTTCAACGGCAGAATTTCATAACTCACACCGCTTACAAAAGATGAAACTACTACATCATCCATTGAAATGGTGAAACTTAACAACCAACCGGAAATAATTGCCGGCAAAGCCAGCGGGAAAATAATTTTACGCAAAATCGTTACTTCGCTGGCACCTAGGTCTCTTGCGGCTTCCAACATCCGCAGGTCGAAACCTTTTAAGCGGGAGAACACGCTGACTACAACGTAAGGTAAACAAAATGTAATATGCGCTAATAATAATGACCAGAAACCTAAGGAGATTCCGATGATCATAAATAACGCCAATAATGATACCGCCATTACGATATCAGGCGACATCATGGTTACGAATAACATCCCGCTTACCGCTTGTTTACCGCGGAAGCGATAGCGATATAAAGCAATTGCTGTCATTGAACCTATAATTGTGGCAAATGTTGCGGCAAAAAACGCAATAGTCACGGAATGCACGGCGGCTTGAATTAAGGTATCGTTATTAGCAAGACGTTCATACCAGGCAAAGCTAAAACCTTTCCAGCTTAGACCGTAACGGTCCGCATTGAAGGAGTTACCAACCAGAATGATAATAGGGATGTACAAATAAGCGTACACCACTAACATAAAAATATTACGTAGTATACGACTCATTATTCCAACTCCACTTTCTTATTCAATAATTTATTTGCTTTATAATAAACAAATATTAATAACGCCATTAATATGGTTAATCCGATACTGATTGCCGAACCGAACGGCCAGTTACGGGAAATTAAGAATTCACTCTTAATTACGTTACCCACTAATAATACTTTTGCACCGCCTAATAGATCCGCAACGTAGAACATTCCCATTGCCGGCAGTAACACCAACAAACAACCGGAAACAATACCCGGCATGGTTAACGGAATAATGATTTTGATAAAGCGCTGAATACCGTTAGCACCTAAATCTTTTGCTGCTTCAAGTAAACGCAAGTCTAATTTTTCAATAGCGGAGTAGAGCGGTAAAATCATAAAAGGCAACAGCAAATAAACTAAGCCGATAATGACAGCAACTTCCGTATTAAGAATACGGATTGGTTCGTCGATAATACCGGCGAATAAGAGAAATTCATTCAGAATTCCTTTTACACCGAGGAATACTTTCATACCGTAAATACGGATAAGTGAATTCGTCCAAAACGGTAATACTAATAGGAATAACAAAATTGGTCGGTATTTCGGATTAAGTTTCGCCATAAAAAAGGCGAAAGGGTAGCCGATAAGTAAACAAATCACGGTGGCGATACCGGACATATACAAAGAGTTCCATACTACCGTGCCGTATAAAGGCTCAAACAGACGGGCATAGTTCTCAAAGGTAAACGGTAAAGCATAAAAATTGCTACTGTCTTTACTTAGGAAACTGACGATAAGTACCAAGAAATTAGGTACGAACATAAAGAAAATCAGCCAAGCGAAGATAACAGCAACGGTAGAATTTTGGAATTTACGCGTTGTCATTTTCATCGTTCAATACCACTTCCCATTTTTCAATCCAAGTTACACCTACGCGTTGGTCTAATGAGTGATCAATGTTCGGATCATCTTCATTAAAGAATTCGCTTACTAATACAAGTTTGTTATTGTGTTCCAGCTCAACGGTTGACTCTAAAGTCATTCCTTTGTAGTTACGCTCACGAATATGCCCGATGATGGCGCTTGACTGCTCATTTTCATCAAGTTCTTCCAATTGAACGTCTTCCGGGCGTAATAATACTTTCAGTTTCTGTCCTTCTTTTACCGCTAAATCCGTATAAATATCGCAAACACGTCCTTCTACATTAGCGCGAACGCGTTTTTCATCAACACGATTTAATACTTGCGCATCAAAGATATTGATTTCGCCAATGAATTTCGCCACAAATAAATTGCTCGGTTCTTCATAGATTTCGCGCGGTGAACCGTCTTGTTCAATATTACCTTTACGTAACACGATAATACGATCGGACATAGTTAACGCTTCTTCTTGGTCATGGGTTACAAAAATGAAGGTAATGCCTAATTTACGTTGTAATGCTTTCAATTCGTTTTGCATTTGTTTACGTAATTTGTAGTCCAGTGCGGATAATGATTCGTCCAGTAATAGTACTTTCGGTTTATTTACCACCGCGCGCGCGATAGCAATACGTTGTTGCTGACCACCGGATAATTGAGTCGGTTTACGATCCGCCATTTCTTCCAATTGAACCATGCGCAAAGCTTCCAATACGCGAGGCTTAATTTCTTCGTTCGGCACTTTTTGCATACGCAAACCAAAAGCGACGTTTTCGAAAATAGTCATGTGGGGGAATAGTGCATAGCTTTGGAAAACCGTATTTACCGGGCGATGTTCAGCCGGCAAATCAGTCACATCCTCGCCATCAAGGATAATCTGACCACCATTGGCTTCTTCAAAGCCGGCAATCAAACGTAATACCGTCGTTTTACCGCAACCCGAAGGGCCTAAAATAGTTAAAAATTCACCATTGTTAATGGTTAAATTAAAATTATCAATGATCGTATTTTCGTTATACGATTTTTTGAGAGAACGCAGTTCAATAATTGGTTTGCTTTGAACAATATTTTCCACTAGCTTTGGTTTTCCCCTGATTAACTAAAAATCTTAGTTTTGAGTAGAAATAAACATCTATAAAAATGATATAGACACCGATAATAAAGTAAGGGCTAATGATAAAGGTAATGGTTGATAAATTAAAGTTTTTTTATCTAAAAAAGCGAAATTTTGTTTTTATTTTTTTATTTGTTGGAAAGATGAAATTAGAACCGAATTATTTTTTATTAAAAAATTGTTTCAATAATGCTTAAAGTCTGCAATCGTAAGGTAAATATCTGTTAAAAACAAAGAGATAAAACTTGCGTTCTGTCAAAAAACTTAGAAATTCCGACTAAAAAATAGGTATTTATTGTCATACATCAAAATATTAAATGTTGAACGCTATAGACTTGACTGCGTCCGAATTATATAAGGAAAAGGCGGAATTTACGCTTGAATTCAAGAATTTGCCTTATTTCTTTATTTTTAGAAGAAATTATTATGCAATATAACGAACAACTTTTAGAACGTTTTTTTAATTATGTCTCTCTTGACACTCAATCTAAGCCCGGTGCCAAGACCTCTCCGAGTACACAGGGGCAGCTTAAATTGGCTAAGATTTTAGAGCAGGAATTATATAGCTTAGGTTTAGATGAAATTGAAGTGAGCAAGCATGGCATTGTGACGGCATTGTTGCCCGGCAATATTGAAAATTCACCCACAATCGGCTTAATTGCGCATTTGGATACCTCGCCGCAATGCAGTGGAAAAAATGTGAAACCGGAAGTTATTGAAAACTATCGTGGCGGTGATATTGCATTGGGGCTCGGCGATGAATTTATCAGCCCTGTCACTTTTACTTTTCTGCATAAATTGGTCGGTAAAACGTTAATCGTTACGGACGGCACAACCTTATTAGGCGCTGATAACAAAGCCGGAATTGCGGAAATTATGACCGCACTTTCACAATTAAAGGAAAGTTCGGTACCTCGTTGTCACATTCGCGTCGCTTTTACACCCGATGAAGAAATCGGATTGGGAATGAAATTTTTTCCCATAGAAAAATTCTCTTGTGATTGGGCATACACTATTGACGGTGGCGCAGTGGGCGAATTGGAATATGAAAATTTCAATGCCGCAGGCGCTGCGGTGACGATTTTCGGACGTGCGATTCATCCCGGCTCGGCAAAAGATAAAATGGTGAACGCATTGGCGCTTGCCTGTGAATTTCAACAAGGTTTTCCGACCGATGAAGTACCGGAGAAAACAGAAGAAAAACAAGGTTTTTTCCATTTGAATTCGTTTCACGGCGATATCGAGAAAGTGGAATTGCACTATTTAATCCGGGATTTTGATAAACAAGCTTTTACCCAACGCAAAGCGTTTTTAGAAAAATGGGTTGATGAGTTTAATTGTCGGAAACAATTGAAAGAGCCGGTAAAAGTAACGATCACAGACAATTACTACAATATGTATGATACCGTAAGCAAAGTACCGCAATCCATTGAGTTGGCGGATTCCGCTATGAAAGCTTGCGGTATTGTACCTATTCATCAACCTATTCGGGGCGGTACCGACGGTGCTTGGTTAGCGGAAAAAGGGCTGGCTTGTCCGAATATTTTTACCGGCGGTTATAATTTCCATAGTAAGCACGAATTAATTACCCTGGAGGGTATGTGTAGTGCGGTAGACGTTATTATGAAAATTGCTCAATTAGCGGTGAAATAATCCGGCTGAAAATTTGGAAAAAAATGACCGCACTTTTTTGATTTATTCTACCAATCAAAAGTGCGGTCATTTTTTCAGGATTTTTAGTTTTGTTCCGGCAATACGGCGGAATTCCATGTTTTGGCTTCAACCGGTTTTTTTATTTGTAGTAAGAAACGCTGATTTGCCGCTGCTTGCGGTTGAATCACGGTGCCGGACGGCGTAGAGAATGAAATTCCGCCTTTTAGTAACTGTTGCACCGTACCTGTATTCACTTCAATACCTGACCAACCTACGCCCGCGCTATAACCGGATGAAATCCAGAACTCGGAGTTTTTGCGTACTAAATGCCGGTATTTATTGGCAATAAGCAGATGAATCAGCACGCGATCGCCTAACTCATTAAGTTCCATACGATTAATTTTGCCCACTTCTACACCGCGATAGTAAATCGGCGAACCCGTCGTAATATTTAACGCATCCGACGCTTCTAAAATAATCGGGAAACCATTGTTATATTTGTTATCGGTATTGTTGTTATTTTTAATTGCGAAGGTGGTTTTATATTTTCCTTTGCCCGCATCAATATCAATATAAGGCTGCAATAAACTGTCCAGATTCTCGATGCCGCCGGCAGAAATCTGCGGTGAAATAATCCGGAATTCGGAACCTTCTTTGGCAACCAGGTTCATATAATTCGGGTTCATTAAGGCTTTTACGACCACTTGATTTTTATTTTGATCCAAATTAATGCTTTCCAGTTGTCCTACTTCCAGTCCCATATAACGCAATGCCATGCCTTTAGTTAAGTTGGTGGCGTTATCTGCGGTTAAGGTAATGACTTGCCCCGCCGATTTTGCTCTTAGTTCGTTGGCATAAAGGGTTTTATTATTGTTGCCGCCGCTGTTATCAAAACTGATGGCACCTTTTAAAACGCGCCCCAGCGGGCTCGTCTGAATGCTGATTCCGCGCGCGGTAATGTCCACTTGGGAAGCGCTTTCCACCCAAAATAAACTGTTTTTAGTGAGTAAATGACGATATTTAGGATAAATGGCGACATCCACATCAAAACTGTTTTTTAACGGACGAATATCCAACACTTTACCCACTTCATATTGACGATAAAGTACTAAAGAACCTTTGCCGATATTCGGCAAATTTTGCGCATTCAGCGTTATTGTCGGCGTTAGAGTCGAACTTGTTATTCCTGCTTCGGCACTGCTTAAATCTTTGTAAATAGGGTAAGAAGAAAGGGCGCTACCTTTATTCTTATTTGCAATTAAGCGAATCCCGCCTTGCAACCATTTATCAGGGCTTGCGGCTTCAACCCGAAGTCCGTCAATGCCTAAAGAAATATCTAAATTCGATGCGGCGACGAATTGACTATCGCCATAAATTAAATGACGGTATTTGCCGGCTATTGCCGCCTGATATTCGACGCCTTGCTCGTTAAGCGTCTGTTTTACAATTTCGCCAATCGGAAGATTGTTGTAGAAGATTTGCTGGCCTTCCGCAATACCGTAGGTTTCCGGCGCCGTTAAAGTTAATACTAAGGTATCCGCCTGTTTTAACAGTAAATCGCTTTCTTTATAGACCTGAAATTCCCGCTGCGGTTCGCCTGAACCGGGAATAATTTCAAAAAACTGACCGCGCAACATGTCCGGCAGTTTTTCTAATGTCGCCAAATTCATTTTTGGCGTACGCAATATAATATTGGTATTAGTTCTTAATTCATTGGATATATTGGGATCAAGAAGCAATGTTCCGCTTATTTTTGCATGCGTGATATCTTCGTTATCTAATTTGGCAAGGGTTCCTACCTGTAGATTATTATAAAAAACTTCGGTTTTTCCTGCTTTTAAACCAGCCTGATTTTGTAAAGTGATTTTCACTTCAATGCCGCGTTGTGCGGCTTGTAATGTGGGATAAAGGGTAAATTGTTGATCTTGTTTCGCTTTTGGACTGTTATCCGGCGAGTCAAAGGTAATTGCACCCTGCACAATGGCATTGAGGCTGTCCATATTAACGGTTATGCCGGACGGGCCTACATTTGCATTGATACCGCTGATATTCCAAAAGCGCGTATCCTGTTTAATTAAATTAGCATAGGCTTTATCAATAACGACCTGAATTTCAACTTTCTTTTGATCCGGGGTAAAACGGTAATCATAGATTTTACCTACCGGCATTTTTTTATAATAAACGGACGCGCCTTCAGAGATTGATCCTAAATCGTCGGCAAGCAAATGAATTAATAAATCGCCGTCGCTGACTTGAGCGATAGGGCCGGTTTCTTCGGCAATAAAGTCATCTTTATAATTTCCGTCACCCGGTTGGAGGCTGATATAGTTACCGGAAATTAAGGTATCCAAACCGGATATCCCCGCCAGTGAGGCGCTTGGCTGGACCAGCCAGAACTTGGTATTTTCGCGCAATACGTTTTTTGCTTCAGGGTAAATACTTGCTTGGACTTCCACTTTTTTTAGATCATCGGTGAAGTTAACTTTTTTTACGATACCGATTTGTAATCCTTGATAACGAACCTGAGTTTTATTCGCTACTAAACCGTCACCGGTCGTGAAGGTTATGCGAATGGTTTCACCCTGTTCCTTGATGATCTGAAAGAATAATAACGCACCGATACATAAGGCGATGATAGGGAGCAACCAAAAAGGTGAAATACGCTTATCCTGTTTAATTTTAGCCGCTTGAACGTTATTTTCGGCGTTGATTTTAACTCGGTTATTTGCTTGGTTGTTTGTCATAAATATTCCAAAGTAAACGGGTATCAAAGAATGTGGTTGAAAGCATCGTAAGGAAAACGGCGATGCCAAAATAAAGTGCCGCAGGTCCTACCGAAAAATTAATAATTTGTCCTCTGGTAACTAACGACATCATTAAGGACAGCACGAATAAATCAAGCATAGACCAACGCCCGACAAAATGAACGATATGAAATAAACGCATTTGCCATTTTATCGAATGTTTCCATTGGAAATGAATGCTTAATAATAAATAAATCATGATAAATACTTTACTGACCGGCACAAAAATACTGGCAAAGAATACCACAAATGCAACGAAATAACTGCCCATACCGATAAAGGTGATAACACCGGACATCAGCGTATCGCCGGTGGCGACATTATTCATAATGGTGTAGGAAATAGGAAAAATATTTGCGGGAAAAAGCATAATAATCCCGGCAATTAATGTCGCCCAGGTATTTTGCAGATTGACGTAAGACGGCGTATCCAGCCGGCTATGGCAACGGGGACAAATGGTATGTGATTTTCGATCAAATGCCGAATGCTCAAAGGTATATTCGCAAGTACGGCAAAAGTGCGGTGGATTTTCCGGCGAAATTTTTATTAGATGTTGATTTTGCGGATAAAAATCGTTCCATAATTCTTTCGGATTAATTTTAATAAAAAGTAATGTAGTCAGTAGCGAGGTCAGAACAAAGGCAATTAAATAAATATCAATATGAATGGTGGCGTAATCCCTTACTTTAAAGGCGCTGACACCAAGAGCCACAAGATAAACATCGAACATTACCCAGGGTTTGATATAGCCTAAAGCAAATAATAAATTCCGGGGTTTTTGATGAGTTAGTTTAGCCAGGTACAGTAAAATAACTAATAGGGCAAAGCTGACGGGCAGAAATACCGCACAAATAAACACTAAAAAAGCCGTGTAGGGATAACCTTCCGTCGCCATTTTCCATACGCCGCCCCAAACGGAAGCATCAACGGTTATACCTAATAAATCTACGCTTAACAATGGGTAAGTGAGGGCAAAGGGCATTAAGATCAGGATTGAAATAGCGATAATGGCACAACGGCGTAAACGCCAGCGGTCTTGTGATTTCAGCACATTATGACAACGCGGACATTCCGCCTGCTGGGATTTTTTCAACTCGGAAAGGGCAACTAACGCATTGCAATCGTTACAACGAACGATGGATGCGTTTTGAGATGCCGATAGTGAAGAAGCCTTTGCCATATTATCTCGTTTTTGTTTAAGGGGCGGATATTTTATACCGTATTTGCTCATCAATAAAAGAAAAAAGGGAAAAGTGCGGTCAATTTTCGGCAATTTTTGAAAAATTCCCCCGGCATATGTGATTATTAATTGTCATTCATTCAGAAAGTAAGCTAAAATGCTCGGGATTATTTTTTCATACATAACATGTTGTGTTCAGGATAGAAAACAAATGACAGAAATTCAAACAGACGTACAAGCTGAATCGCAAAAACTAACCAATAATAAAGAGATTATTGCGTATTTGGCAGAAAAATTTCCTCTATGTTTCTCAGTGGAAGGTGAAGCTAAACCGCTTAAAATCGGGCTTTTTCAGGATTTGGCGGAAGCGTTAAAAGATGACGAACGAGTGAGCAAAACGCAACTTCGTCACGCATTACGTCAATATACGTCAAACTGGCGCTATTTACACGGTTGCCGCTTAGGGGCCGAGCGTGTAGATTTGCAAGGCAATCCTGCCGGCGTGTTAGAGCAAGAACATGTAGAACATGCGCAGCAACAATTAGCGGAAGCAAAAGCGAAATTTGCAGAAAAACGTGCGGCTGAAAAAGCGGCAAATACAAAGCAGGTTAAAAAACGTCCGGCGCGTAAACCGTCGGATAAAGCGATGAAGGCAACACGTAAACCGGCAAACGATAAAGTGCGTAAAGCAAAAGTCGAATTAAAGGAAATTGATTTTGCCACTTTACAAAAAGGCAGCCAAGTTAAAGTCAAAGTAGGCGATTCGGCAAAACAGGCGGTTGTATTAGATGTTATTAAAGATAACGCCCGGGTTGAATTAGATAACGGCCTTGTATTGACGGTAGCAACCGATCGTTTATTTGCATAATAATTTCCAATTTGCGCCGCTTAGATTAACGGGCGGCACAGTCAATACATCCGTAAGTATTCTTATGTGATGTTTTTTCTTTATTAGGAAAGTCTAAATGAAGTTGAATAAATCTAAAACTTATCTGGCAACTTTAGTCGTGAGCGCGGTAATCGGTATGAGCGGAAACGCATTTGCCGTGCATCCGACTTTAAAAGCAAGTGATATTGTTATTCCACAACCAACAGAGGAAAACGGATTAGCAACTAAGCGCGCGACGACAAGATTAACGCAATCCCATTATCGCAAATTCCAGCTTGACGATGAATTTTCTCACAAGATCTTCGCTCGTTATTTGGATTTTCTGGATTATAGCCATAATTTATTTATTAAATCCGATATTGACGAATTGCAGGCTAAATATGCGGCGTTACTTGATGACGAACTGAATGAAGGAAAATTGGATATTGCCTTTGCTATGTATGACTTAATGGCAAAACGTCGTTATGAACGCTATGAATATGCGTTGTCTTTACTTGATAAAGAACCGAGCTTAAAAGATGATGATCAAATTGAAATTGATCGTAAAAAAGCTGCATGGCCGGCAAGCGTAGAAGAGGCGAATAAGCTTTGGGCGGCTCGGGTCAAAAATGACATTATTGACTTAAAATTAAAAGACAAAAAATGGTCGGAAATCAAGAAAACCTTAACCAAACGGTATAATTTAGCGATTCGTCGTTTGACTCAAACCAATGCGGATGATATTACGCAATTATTTTTGAATGCTTTTGCCCGCGAAATTGATCCTCATACCAGTTATTTAGCGCCGCGCACGGCTAAAAGTTTCAATGAAAGTATGAATCTTTCGTTGGAAGGTATCGGTGCGACATTACAGCAGGAAGATGATGTTACTACAATTAAATCTTTAGTACCGGGCGCGCCGGCGGAACGCAGTAAAAGAATTAAAGCCGGCGATAAAATTATCGGTGTAGGTCAGGCAAAAGGCGAGATTGAAGATGTCGTCGGTTGGCGTTTGGAAGACGTGGTCGATAAAATCAAAGGCAAGAAAGGCTCGAAGGTTCGGTTGGAAATTGAACCAGCAAAAGGCGGTAAAAGTAAAATTATTACCTTGGTACGGGATAAAGTGCGTATTGAGGATAGCGCGGCAAAATTAACCGTTGAAAAAGTTAACGGTCAAAATGTTGCGGTAATTAAAATCCCGACTTTTTATATCGGCTTAACTGCGGATGTGCGTAAATTATTGGAACAGATGAAGGCGAAAAAAGCGACTTCATTAATTATTGATTTACGTGAAAACGGTGGTGGCGCTTTAACGGAAGCGGTGGAATTAAGCGGATTGTTTATCAGTGACGGTCCGGTTGTTCAGGTTCGCGATGCTTATAATCGTATCCGTGTGCATGAAGATCCGGATAACGCACAGGTTTACACCGGTCCACTCTTAGTGATGACAAACCGTTTCAGTGCATCGGCATCGGAAATTTTCTCCGCTGCTATGCAGGATTATAACCGTGGTATTATTATTGGTCAGGATACGTTCGGTAAAGGTACGGTTCAACAAAGTCGTTCGCTGAATTTCGTGTATGACCTAGATCAGGAACCGTTGGGTTTTATTCAATATACGATCCAAAAATTCTATCGTATCAATGGCGGCAGTACTCAATTGAAGGGAGTTACAGCGGATATTAATTTCCCGGCAATTATCGATACTAAAGAAAACGGTGAGGAAAAAGAAGATAATGCTTTACCTTGGGATAAAATTCCGGCGGCAACTTATTCTCAGGTAAGCCATGCAAGGGATGCGGTAGAGGCACTCAAGTCTAAACACTTAGATCGTATTTCTAAGGATCCTGAATTTATTGCCTTAGCGGAGGATTTAAAAATTCGGGACGAGCGTAGCGAGCGTAAGTATTTATCGTTGAATTACGAAAAACGTAAAGCGGAAAATGATAAAGATGATGCCCGTCGTTTGAAAGCGTTAAATGAGCGTTTTGCCCGTGAAGGTAAAAAAGCCTTAAAAGATATTAATGATTTAGCGAAAGATTATGAAGCGCCGGATTTCTTCCTGAAAGAAGCGGAAAAAATGGCATCGGATTTGGCTAAATTTGAAACTGATAAGGAATCAATACAGGCTAAGGCTATGTCATTAGAAAACAAAGCGGATACAAAGGATGTGGAAGCCGAAAGTAAAAAAACTGCGGAAGTGAAAACGGAGACAGTGAAGTCAAAGGAAGACGTTAGACCGGAAACTAAATAATTTAGATCATTATAGGGATGTATTAAACATCCCTATATATTAATGATCTGTCGTGATCTATTTAAGGAACTCTAATGTACGGAAAATCGACATTTAAACTAGCGCAATTAGCTATTTTAATTTCAGGTTTATGTTCAAGTTGTGCTATTTCTGATTATGTAAGTCCGCATTCGTCCAATAAAGAAAGTATTGATGTTGATCTTGCAAATCAGCAGATCGAGCAGGAAAAAATGGCTGAAGATGCCAGAATTTTAGCCGAGAAGCAGCGGCAGGCGGAAGCTAAATTAACCGAAATTATAGGTGTGCGTGATTTGCAGTTTAAGTCTGCAGTGGCGAAAATTTATGCCGATAACGAATACGCTTTGCTTTGGCAGGATAAGGATGCGGAAAAGAAATTTTTAAGAGAATATGCTGCAATGGTTGCAAGCGGAATTTCCGTTCGTTCCGCCAGATCTCTAGAGGCGATCAGCGCTACGAATGCCGGGGATAATCCGGTATATGATATTTTATTAACCGATGCGTTTTTAGATTATATGTATTATGCGAAAAACGTCTTTAATTCGGCACAAAACTGGCTTTATACAATAAACGGCTACAAGCCGGCCAAGCCTGGCGAAACGGACGTTGAAGAATGGTTAAGTGCGGTCAAAAACGGGCAAAATTTTGCTTATGTCAATTCTTTAACCACGAATAATTCAATTTATCAGCAAACTATTGATAAGATTGGCAGTTCTGACTTTGACGACGATAAATCCGTGAATTCGGCAATATTATACAAATTAGCTCTGAATGCACAGCGTTTACGGGTTATTCCAAATTTTAGTAACGGGATTTTTGTCAATATTCCGAGTTATCAGTTGAATTATTATCGTGATAACCAGTTAATATTAAATTCCCGTGTCATTGTCGGTAAAAAAGAACGACGTACGCCTGTTATGTATAGTAAATTAAGTAACGTGGTTGTTAATCCGCCTTGGAATGCGCCGACTCGCTTAATTAATGAGGATATTGTGCCTAAAATTAAGAAAAATCCGGGCTATTTGAGTGCGCACGGTTATAGTATTCTTGATAGTAAAGGGAATAAAGTTAATCCAAACAGTATTAACTGGGCGGCTATCGGCAGCAAATTCCCTTACCGTATCCGTCAGGATGCCGGAGATAATAGTGCGTTAGGTCGTTTTAAATTTAATATGCCTAGTTCTGACGCGATTTATTTACATGATACACCAAATCATAACCTGTTTAACAAACAGGATCGTGCATTGAGTTCCGGTTGTGTACGTGTCGAAAAATCCAACCAATTGGCATCCATTTTATTAAAAGAAGCCGGTTGGTCGGAAGATAAAAAACAACGCGTATTGAATAGCAAGAAAACGACATCTGCGCCGATTTATTCCGATAATCCGGTTTATCTGTATTATGTGACGGCTTGGGTGGAAAACGGACAAGTGAATACATTACCGGATATTTACGGTTATGATATCGTTCAGCAACCAAGCTATGTTAATTGGCATACGGTGAAAAAATACCTTTAATATTAACCGCACTTTTCGCTTTTTGACGGAGCGAAAAAAAGTGCGGTCATTTTTTGCTTAATTTGAGAACTTACGTTTACCATTTTTTGTCCAACCGATGTTAGTTATAAACCGAAGAGAAATTGAAGATGAATGAAATTAACCATAACCGTCGTAAATGGTTAGCGCTTGGCGGCATTATTTTAGGCGCAACTATTTTACCTAATTCAGTGTTAGCCGCCGCTTCAACACCTAGTCCCCGTATTTTGCGTTTAAGAAATATTAACACGGGAGAGCGTTTCAGCTCTGAAATAGTAAATGGTAAATTATTATCATCTTCAGCATTAAATCAATTAAATTGGTTATTGCGCGATAGACGCAATAATCATACTTATCGAATGGATCCTAATTTATTTTCCAAACTCTATCAAATTCAAGGCAATTTAGGGTTACGTAATACGGAAATTCAAATTATTTGCGGCTATCGTTCAGCGGCAACAAACTCCGCTATGCATCGCCGTAGTCGCGGTGTGGCAAGTAACAGTTTTCATGTAAAAGGGCAGGCAATCGATTTTCGAATCGACGGCGTTTCTCTAGCCAACGTAAAACGTTCCGCCGAAAGTTTGAGTAACGGGGGCGTAGGTTATTACCCTCGTAGCAATTTTGTGCATGTGGACACCGGTCCGGTAAGAACTTGGTCCGGTAGTTAACGGAATTAAAGGATGTTTAGAATTTCCCTTTATCATGGTATTTTTTAAACTAAGTAACGCTTAACTTCTCCTTTTATTAAAACAGCGCATGAACTATTTCATCCTAGTATAAGTTATATATGAATATTGATATTATCCCCGTAACCTCATTCCAGCAAAATTGTTCATTAATTTGGGATGACAGAAAAAATGCGGCAATTATTGACCCCGGCGGCGAGCCTAAAAAATTAATTGAGAAAATTGAAGAAAACGGATTAGACTTAAAAATGATCCTGTTAACCCACGGGCATTTGGATCATATCGGTGCCGCTCCCGCATTAAAAGCGCATTTTGGCGTTGATATTATCGGTCCCCATGAAGATGATGTTTTTTGGTTTGAAAATTTACCGCAGCAATCCGCTCAATTCGGTCTTTTTGAAGCGAACGCTTTCCTGCCGGATATGTGGTTAAACCGCGAAAATGAAGTTTTAGAAGTGGGCAGCTTAAAATTAGAAGTGCTGCATCTGCCAGGGCATACTCCCGGTCACGTAGGCTTTTTTGAACATCAGAATATTGTTGCTTTTACGGGGGATGTTTTATTCCACAACAGTATTGGGCGAACAGATTTTCCAGGGGGAAGTTATGATGATCTTATCTCGTCTATTAAAGAAAAATTGTTTCCGCTCGGTGATGACTGGATAATTATTCCGGGGCACGGACCTTACACTACCATAGGTGCGGAGAAAAAAACGAATCCTTATTTGAAATAAAGTACAGAAATTTTATGTAAAAAACTGCATTTTTCAATGTAGTTTTTTTGTATCTGATTCATCGATAACTTATTAATTTATCAGTGAACTTATTTTTCAATGGTGAGTCTTAAGAAGGACATTAAACTCGGTTTTACCGCAAGGTAAAAATATTATTAAGGATCATGAATGAAAACTTTCAAATCAATGTTAGCACTATGTTTAGCTCTCGGCGTATCAGGTTCGGTATTAGCCGTCGATAACGCAAACCCGTTTGTAATCGTTAAAGACGGAGCGAAAATAATGGCAAAAGAGAAAGTCGGCGCAACAAAAAATACCGTGAATGAACAACTTTCCGGCGGTCAAAAGGCTGTGAAGAATTCGGCGGCGGATAAAGTCAACGGCGTGAAGGAAAAAACAAAATCAACAAAAAATCAGCTGTCGGAAAGTGCTAAAGAAAGAATGGAGACGGCGAAAAATTCAGTGACATCAACAAAAGATAAAGCCGCTTCAATGAAGCCAACGGTTAAAAATGCGCTGAATTCATCTTCTAAAGTGAATATTAATACCGCTGATGCAAAAACATTGCAGAGTTTAACCGGAATAGGTGAAGTGAAAGCGAAAGCAATTGTCGATTATCGTAAAAAAGTAGGCAAGATTAAAAATGCGTCGGAGTTATCTAATATTGACGGCATTGGTGACGCCACTATTGAAAAAATTACGCCTTATTTAAATTTTTAATTTAATCCAATAGAAAGAATAACCGCACTTGGAGCGCCAAAAAAGCTCAAAAGTGCGGTTAATTTTTTATAAATTTATGCAATCCTGCCGGCAATTCGGTGGATTAATCTATCGGCGGAACATAAGTGCCGTTGGCTATGGCATCTTTAATGCGTTCCGCTTCCGCTAACACTAAAGCCAGTAGGGCTTTCACGTTTTCAAGCGTCGCAATCGGGCTTAATGTCGTCATTTTCAACGATTGTTTATCGCCTACTTTGGTCACGCCGATATTGGCTTCGCCGCGGGCAAATAATTCATCCGCCACATTTTGGTTTAGGGCGTCTACAAATTTATCCGGATAACCTTCGGGAACAACACGGAATAACACCGCGGCGAACTGGGTAGGAACCAGCATTTCCAATCCTTTGGTGTCGTTGATGTATTGTTCGACGTCCCGGGTTAAATAAATACCGTGATCAATCATTGAAGCATAGAGATCTTCGCCGAGCGCTTCAAGCGTGAACCATAATTTCAAAGCATCAAAACGACGGGTAGTCTGCAGCGATTTAGAAACCAGGTTCGGCACGCCGTGTTCTTCGTCGTATTCGGAGTTGAGATAGTCCGCTTTATAATCGATAAAACGGTAATTTCTTTCGTCCTTAAGCAAAAACGCCCCGCAGGAAATACTTTGGAAGAAATGCTTATGAAAGTCTAAGGTAATGGAATCCGTTAATTCAATGCCGTCTAACAAATGACGGAAATCTTTTGACAGCAATAACGCACCGCCCCAAGCCGCATCAACGTGCAACCAGGCTTGATATGCATCCGCCAGTTTACGAATCGCTTTTAAGTTGTCAATGGCGCCTGCATCCGTCGTTCCCGCGGTTGCCACGATACAGGAGACGATTTTGCCTTCCGCTTTTAATGTTGCCAATGTTTTTTCCAGTTCGGCCACATCTATTTGCGCGTTGGCGTTGGTGGGTACGGTAACCACCGATTGGAACCCCATTCCCATCATTGCCATATTTTTTTGCACTGAAAAATGGGCGTTTTCCGAACAGACGACTTTGACTTTTTTAAGTGCTTCTGCCGGCAAACCGTTTTCTTGTACCGACCATTCCGAGCCATCTTCATTTTTCCAATGATTTGCGACAGCCCAATCCCGGGCAAGCAAGATTCCCATTAAGTTGGATTGGGTACCGCCGGAAGTAAACACGCCGGAAGTGCCTTGACCATAACCCGCTTTTTGGCGCAACCAATCAATTAACTGTTCTTCCATAATGGAACCCGCCGGGCTTTGATCCCAAGAGTCCATGGATTGGTTGGTGGCGTTGATCAACACCTCCGCAATTTGGCTGGCAACCATAGTCGGGCAGTGTAAGTGCGCCAGGGAATGCGGATGATGCACTTTTAAACTTGGATTCAGGAAAATATCCACTAAGTGCTGAAGGGATTGATTTACGCCAACGCCTTGTTTGCTTGGATTAAAGTTGCCGATGGTTTTACGCAATTCCCTGATGGAGCCGCCGGTATACATTTTCTCGTTTTTAAGCCAATTCGAAACCGCTTTTACCGCATTGCTCATTGCCGTTTCATAATCGGCGATGGATTGCGGATCGCTGCAAAAAAGCGATTGTCTGTGTTTTGAAATATCTGCCATGTTTATCCCGTAAGGTGGGCGTCGCCCCACCTTTTTGCATTGGTTTTATAAAAAAGGCGGGATAAAACCCACCTTCCGAGTAGTCAAATTTTCCAAAAATTTGCGAAAAATTGACCGCACTTTTAATTAACCGCGTACCGCTTTAATCGCATCCGTCACGGATTGTTTGAAGCGTTTGATAAACTCTTCACATTCCGCTTGATTAATGTTTATTGCACAAAGTACGCGCACAACATTGCCGTTACGCCCGCCGCGTTCCAGTAATAATTTGTTTTTGAAACAGAATTTTTGGATTGTTGCAGCAAGCTCGCCGTCTTGCGGATAAGCACCAGCGGCATCCTGCGGTTTGCGTTCGTCAACAATATCAATACCCATCATTAAACCGCGACCGCGCACATTACCTATACAAGGAAATTCCTTGCTCAATTCGCGCAATGCCTGAGTTAAGTATTCGCCGCGTTGTTGCGCATTTTGGGCAAGATTTTCTTCTCGCATTATTTTAAGCGAAGCATAACCCGTTGCCATGGCTAATTGGTTGCCGCGGAATGTCCCCGTATGACCGGCAGGCTGCCACGCATCAAATTCTTTTTTGATGGCAAGTACCGCTAACGGTAATGAACCGCCAACCGCTTTAGACATTACCACAATATCGGGCTCAATGCCCGCATGTTCAAAGGCAAACATTTTGCCGCTACGGCAGAAACCCGCCTGCACTTCATCGATAATCATTAAAATACCGTGTTTTTGTGTGACTTCGCGGACTTTTTGCAGGAATGAAACCGGTGCCGGCACCACACCTCCTTCACCTTGAATCGCCTCAAGAATTACCGCCGCAGGTTTTACTACGCCGCTTTCTACGTCTTCAATAAAGTTTTCAAAATAGCGTTCCACCGCTTTTGCACCGGCTTCGCCGCCAATACCGAACGGACAGCGATATTCGTGCGGATACGGCATAAATTGTACGCCCGGCATTAGATTTTGTACCGCATTTTTTGCACCGAGATTGCCGGTTAAAGATAATGCGCCGTGTGTCATACCGTGGAAACCGCCGGAAAATGCGATTACATTGCCGCGACCCGTATAGGTTTTGGCTAATTTGATTGCCGCTTCGTTAGCATCTGCTCCCGACGGGCCGGTAAATTGCAGAATATATTGATCTTTCGGGAAGAATGACAGTAATTCTTCGGTAAATGCATCTTTTAACGGCGTTGTTAAGTCAAGGGTATGCAACGGCAGACGGCTGTCTAAAACGTCTTTGATGGATTGAATTAAAACCGGGTGATTATGACCTAAAGCTAATGTTCCTGCACCGGCTAAAAAGTCGAGGTATTCATTGCCTTCAACATCAGTTACCCAACAACCTTGCGCTTTAGCATAAGCAAAAGGTAGTTTACGCGGATAACTGCGAACATTTGATTCCATCGCGTTTTGACGATCTAAGAAATATTGGTTTGAAGCAAGAACTGCTTTTACAGGAGTGGTAATTGTCATTGAATTAAAACCTTCTAAAAAGAGGTGAAAAAAATAAGTCGGGTGCCTTGCGGGAAGCCTAAGCTTTCTGTTTCTGAAAAACAGACGCCATGGGGCATTTGACTCGCTACTTATTAAAAAAAGCGTTTCAGCTTTTTTATTTTCTCAATGAAGAGAGAAGTTTTGCTCAATAAGGACGTGAGCAAAAAGCCGGCTAATCATACCGACTTTTCATCAAAAGAAAAGCATTTTTTTGTGCTCTATTTCAATTAGTGTAGTGGTAGACTAATTCCGCAGTCCTCAATAAGTGGTAAAATAACATCACAAATGAGGAAATATTATGAGAAGAACATTTAGCGCAGAATATAAAGCTGAAGCAGTAAAATTAGTGACTGAACGAGGATATTCAGTTTCTCAAGCTTGCCGAGAGTTAGGTGTGGGTGAAACAGCACTTCGTCGCTGGATAAGTCAAGTTCAAGCGGAGCAACAAGGTTACGTTTTAGCTGGTTCAAAGCCAATTAGCCCAGAACAACAACGAATTCGAGAACTTGAAAATCGTATTAAAGAACTTGAAGAAGATAAGGCCATTTTAAAAAAGGCTACAGCGATTTTAATGTCACTCGAAAACAAAAATACCAAGTCATTACGACGTTAAAATCGCGAGGAATCAACCGGTTATGTGAGCTATTTAGCGTGTCTGAAAGTGCTTACTACGCCCATTTGCGCACAGCCAAAAAGCCAGCGAAACACACAGCTTTAGCCGTTGAAATCAAGGCAATTTTTGATGCAAGCCGAAGTTCAGCAGGCAAACGAACGATTCAATCGCATTTGAAAGAGAAAGGTATTTTTGTGGGGTTGTATTTAATTCGTAAGTTAATGAATAAGCAAGGATTATTTAGTAAGCAACCGCAAAAATGGCGCAATCCTAGTAAAGGAAACAGTCAAGTTTTTGAGAATATACTAAGTCGAGAATTTACGCCTGATAGCCAAACGACCGTGCTATGTGGTGACACGACCTATATAAAAATCAATGGGATATGGTGCTATTTAGCAGTGGTAATTAATTTATTAAATCGTCAAGTCGTCGATTGGAAGCTAAGTCGCTATCATGATAGTGAGCTGGTTAAAGATGCACTGAATCATGCGATGCTGAATATTGAACGCACGGAGCGAATGTTGTTCCATTCAGACCAAGGTAGTATTTATGGCAGTGAAATCTTTACTGATTCAGTTAAGAAACATGGGCTTACACAAAGTATGAGCCGTCGTGGTAACTGTTGGGACAATGCGCCGATGGAGCGTTGGTTTCGGAGTTTTAAATATGAATGGATGCTGAAAGGGGGTTATAGTGATTTTGAAAGTGCTGTAAATGATGTGAGAGAATATGTGATGTATTATAATCACATTCGCCCACATAGCTATAATCAAGGTCTATCTCCGATTTTAGCAAAAACAACTTATCGGAGACTGTTAAATTAGTTGACCACTACATAGACAATTTTTATTATAAAAAAATACAATTGATTATTTAATTACGAGTAATATTTTAAAAAATCACAAAAAATCGACCGCACTTTTTACATTTTTTAAGCTTTCCGTCAATGTGTCCGGAAGCTGTTTTGGCCAATTTACAAAGTTATGCGGCAAAACTGATCGTGTTTTTAGGCTTCATTTGATGAATTGTATTGGTCACCGTACCAATAATCGGCAATGTACTCCAATTTGCCGTTCTGATATTGTTTAATTTGGAACTGAGACTCAAAAAGACGAATTCGTTTTTGTCATAAGCAATAAATTCAAAGATTTCCAGTTTTTGGTTCACTTCAATCACGATTAGATCGCCGATAGACAGACTGTCATTTTTCTCCACTACCAGCATATCGCCTTGTTCGATTCCCCAAGCCATCAGATCGGGATTCTGTACGCGAATAAAACAAGTTTGTTGAGGGCGTTTAATGCAATAGAGATTAAGATCTAATTTTTTATGAAAGAGGGATCTTGTTTGTTCCGTATCCTCATAAAACGGCATGGGGTGATAAGAAAATAAATCGTGGTGTGCAGTTAGAGCTTGATCTTTTGCATGAGCTACATAATTCATCATCTTTTCCTCATAGTTTGGCGAACTGTTTGTTTATACAGGTGTAATATACTGTATAAACAAACAGATGGTCAAATGAATTTTTTATAGAATGTAAGAAAATCTTAAAATAATATTTCTTTTACTAGAAATTTGCGCTAATCTTCTGAAACCATTTTCCTTTTGCCACCTAATGTTAATCGTTTGCTTGTGCCTTTTTGAAGGAATATGTGCGGAAGATCTTAAGATCTTTTATTTAGCAACTCGCAAGTTTCGCTTGCATAACCTAAGTTTATTAATTTATGAATATTTCACGTTTATTTTCATTTTTATTCCATGGAAATCTGGTTAAACGAATTTCTATTGGTTTGCTACTGGGGATTATCTTTGCTTTAGTCAGCCCGTCTTTGGAAAGCGCACTTGGTTTTCACCTTGCGGAAAAAATGGGCTTGCTCGGTCAGATTTTCGTTCGTTCATTGCGTTCCGTTGCGCCTATTTTAGTATTTGTGCTGGTGATTGCCGCCATTGCAAATAAAAAAGTCGGCTCAAAAAGCAATATGAAAGATATTATTTATTTGTATTTAATCGGCACCTTTTTATCCGCATTAACGGCTGTATTTGCAAGTTTCATGTTCCCGACTACCATTGCGTTGGCAACAAATGAAGCCGAATTGTCACCACCGGGCAAAATTACCGAAGTTTTAACCGCACTTATATTTAATGTGGTGGACAACCCGATTACCGCATTATTTAACGCTAACTTTATTGGTATTTTGGCATGG
The DNA here is from genome assembly GCF_011455875.1 of Basfia succiniciproducens. NCBI lineage: Bacteria > Pseudomonadati > Pseudomonadota > Gammaproteobacteria > Pasteurellales > Pasteurellaceae > Basfia > Basfia succiniciproducens. The sequence continues at coordinate 423,314 of NZ_CP015031.1, forward strand.
GCGATTGGTCTTGGTATTACCTTGCGTTATGCCTCCGAAACAACGAAAAACGTGATGAATGATTTTGCCGAAGCGGTTTCTAAAATTGTTCATTTCATTATTAGTTTCGCGCCAATCGGGGTATTCGGCTTGGTTGCTTCAACCCTGGCCGATAAAGGGTTAAGCGCATTACTGGATTACGTACAATTATTAGCGGTGTTGGTCGGCTCGATGCTTTTTGTGGCCTTTGTTATCAATCCTATTATTGTATTCTGGAAAATCCGTCGTAACCCTTATCCGTTAGTTTGGGAATGTATCCGTGTAAGCGGCGTAACCGCATTCTTTACTCGCAGCTCTGCGGCAAATATTCCGGTAAATATGGAATTGGCAAAACGTTTGAATCTTGACGAAGAAACCTATTCCGTTTCAATTCCGTTGGGCGCAACTATCAACATGGGCGGTGCGGCTATCACGATTACTGTATTAACCCTTGCGGCGGTATTTACTTTAGGTATTGAAGTATCAATTCCAACGGCGATTTTATTAAGCCTAGTCGCGAGTATTTGTGCTTGCGGCGCTTCAGGTGTTGCCGGCGGCTCATTATTGTTAATTCCGTTAGCTTGTAGCTTGTTTGGTATTTCAAATGATATCGCGGCTCAGGTTATCGGTGTCGGTTTTATCATCGGCGTATTACAGGATTCAACCGAAACGGCATTGAACTCCTCAACGGACGTTTTATTTACCGCTGCCGCTTGTATGTCCGAAGAACGTAAAAATAGTTAAGCGTTTTCGCCCGTAACTATTGTTTAACGACTAAAGCTCTTTCTTTATGAACGAAGAAAGGGCTTTATTTCATTTGCGGGCTGATGAATAATGAAAAGATAAGAATATAAAAAATGGATATAAGGAAGAAACTGAATCATGAGTAAGTTGGTTATGCGGAATGCGCAATTCGAGCTGCACCAAAATAATTTATTAAGTATACCGCACTTTGAAATTCATTCTTGTGATTTCTGGGTTGTTATGGGTTATAACGGCAGCGGCAAAACGGCATTTTCTTTGGCGTTGGAAAAGAAACTTTCTTTATACAACGGAGAATATCAAAATCAGTTTGACAGCATCAGTTTGCTCTCTTTTGAGAAACAACAGAAAATTCTGGAGCAGACATTTAAAGACTTAAATAATGATGAGGCGCCCGATGACTTCGGTAAAACCGCTCGTGAAATTATTTTAAACGGTACGGATAAAAATAATTTATGTGAATTTTATGCGCAGTATTTGCATATTGAAAAATTATTAGACCGTCCTTTTACCAAGCTTTCAACGGGTGAAAGCCGTAAGGTGTTATTGGCGCAGGCATTGGTCAGCGAGCCTGATTTGTTAATTTTAGATGATCCGTTTGAAGGCTTAGATCGGCAATCCGTGCAGGATTGGCTCAAATTACTTGAATCGTTAAAAGGCAAATTGGCATTAGTTTTGATTGTAAATCGGTTTTCCGACATTCCAAGTATAGCGGATTTTGTGGCGATTTTAGATAATAAGCAAATGATTTTAGCGGGCAAACGGCAGGATATTGAAGGGCAAAGCGTTTACCAACAGTTGAAATATGCCGAAGATGCCGAAGATGTGCCGCTACCAGGCAGCGCCTCACCGTTAATCCGCTTGCCGGAAGGGCAGAATCCTTTTGAATTGAAAAATGTGACTATTCAATATGGCGATAAAGTTATTTTGAATAACTTAAACTGGACGGTAAAAGCAAAACAGAATTGGTGGATTAAAGGCCCTAATGGTGCGGGAAAATCCACCTTGCTTTCAATTATCACCGGCGATCATCCGCAGGCTTTTGCCAATCATGTGGTTTTGTTCGGTAAGCGGCGAGGCAGCGGCGAAACCCTGTGGGATATTAAACAGAAAATCGGTTATGTCAGCAGTCAGCTTCATATGGATTACCGGGTAAACAGTACCGCGATTGATGTGATTATTTCGGGTTTCTTTGATAGTATCGGAGTATACCGGCAGGTTCCCGACGCTTTACGTATCAAAGCGATGCAATGGTTGTCCCGTTTAAATATGGATTCGCTCGCCAAGAAACCTTTTCGTTCCCTTTCCTGGGGGCAACAACGTTTATTATTGATTACCAGAGCGATGGTGAAGCATCCGCCGGTTTTAATCCTTGACGAACCGCTGCAAGGGCTGGACGGCATAAACCGTAAATTGGTTAAAAGTTTTATTGAACAGTTGGTCTCAAACAGTGAAACCCAATTACTGTTTGTTTCCCATCAAGATCAGGACGCGCCGAATTGCATTACCCATTTATTTGAGTTTATATCGCAGGAAGAAGGCTATTGCTATCAACAAAAAACATTGGAATCTGCGGATATTATGGAATAATGTAAAAAATTGGTAAATTTTTACCGCACTTTTATTTAGAGTAACTAAAAGGAGAGAAAAAATGGATATTATGGAAGGTTTCCCGATTACCGTAATAGTGTTTATCGTATTGATTTTATTTGTCGTTTCCTCGGCATTAAAAACAGTACCGCAAGGTTATAACTGGACGATTGAACGTTTCGGTCGTTATATTAAAACCCTAAGTCCGGGGTTGAATTTTATTGTACCTTTTATTGATCGGGTCGGACGAAAAATCAACATGATGGAACAGGTACTGGATATTCCGTCACAGGAAGTTATTTCAAAAGATAACGCCAACGTGTCCATTGATGCGGTTTGCTTTGTGCAGGTTATTGACGCCCGCAGCGCAGCCTATGAGGTAAATCATTTGGAACAAGCAATTGTGAACCTGGTGATGACCAACATTCGTACTGTGTTAGGTTCGATGGAACTGGACGAAATGCTGTCGCAACGGGATAACATTAATGGCAGATTGCTGTCTATCGTTGATGAAGCCACCAATCCTTGGGGGGTAAAAGTTACCCGGATTGAAATCCGTGACGTTCGTCCGCCTCGCGAACTAAGCGAAGCCATGAATGCGCAGATGAAAGCCGAACGTAATAAACGTGCGGAAATTTTAGAAGCGGAAGGCGTTCGTCAGGCGCAGATTTTACGTGCGGAAGGAGAAAAACAATCCCGTATTCTTCGTGCGGAAGGTGAAAAACAAGAAGCTATTTTGCAGGCGGAAGCCCGGGAACGTGCGGCGCAGGCCGAGGCAAAAGCCACCCAAATGGTATCCGATGCGATTGTTAACGGCGATACCAAAGCGATTAATTACTTTATCGCACAAAAATATACCGAAGCATTGAAGGATATCGGCGGCTCGAATAACAGTAAAGTAGTGTTAATGCCGTTGGAAGCGGGGAATTTAATCGGTTCTGTCGCCGGTATTGCGGAATTACTAAAAGATGTGAAAAAGTAACCCTGATAATTAAGGAGTCAAAATGGATTGGTTATTCGCTTGGTCTGTGTGGCACTGGCTCATTTTAGGTTTTTTATTGCTTATCGGGGAGATTCTGATCCCCGGTATTTTTCTGCTCTGGTGGGGAATATCCGCTATCATTATGGCGGCGATTATGGCATTATTCACCACTTTAACTCTTACCGTATTGGGCATTTCTTATGCGGTATTAGCCTTGCTGTTAAGTTTGGTTTGGTGGAAATATCAACATAATAAAGATAAAAGTGATGAAGCCCGTTCGGTGCTGAATCAACGAAACCACGCCATGATCGGCGCAATCGGCGCCGTACAGGAAATTGCTTTAAACGGCGTCGGACGGGGTTATTTTGGTGATACCACTTGGCGCATTCAAGGAAAAGAATTGAAAGTGGGCGATCGTATTGAAGTTTTAAAGGTACGGGGTATAACCCTTATTGTACGTAAATTAGGAAATTAAGCATGAAGCATTTAGTTATTTTTGCTCATCCGAATACTAAAAATAGTTTTAACAAGGCGATACTGGAACGTGTTTTGCAAGCCAGTCAAAAAATGAATGTTGATACGACGGTACGGGATCTTTATGGTATGAATTTTAACCCCGTCGTTTCCTGGGAAGAGTTGACCGGTTCTTTTAAAGAGATTATTCCTGCGGCGATCAGACATGAACAACAATTGATTTCCGAAGCGGATTTAATTACGTTAATTTATCCCTTATGGTGGATGGGGTTCCCCGCCATTTTAAAAGGCTATTTCGATCGCGTGTTTACCCACGGATTCGCCTATAAAACCGATGAAACCGGTACCGTCGGGTTAATTCAGGGCAAAAAAATGCAACAGTTTATTACGATGGGTAATAATGAGGAACGTTATCAACAAATGGGCTTTGCTCAGTCTTTGAACGATACGCTGGTTAACGGCTTATTTAATTATGTGGGCATTATTGATATCGATCATCGCCTGCTGGGCGATATTCATATTATCGGTTCTGAAGAAAGACAGGCTCTGCTTAACGAAGTCGAACAAAAAACTAAAGAAAATCTGACCGCACTTTTAGAAGGAAAAGCCTAATGTCAGAGACGATAATTAATAATTTCTCATTGATTAGTCGATTGTTCGGTAATTTATTTTACCGTTCGCCCACAGACAGCATTCTTGACGGCGTATTCGGCTGGCTGCAACAAAAAGGGTTAGAACAGGTTTGGCCGCTGGATACGGATGAAGATGTCCGGCAGGCTTTAGACTCGGTGCAAATGACTATTGCAAAAGAGGTTTTGGCGCAGGAATATGAGCGGTTATTTGCCGGCGAACAGCCTAAAATTGACAGCCGGATTTCCGCTTACGGGTTAAATGTAGATGAATTTGTTAATTTTCGACAAACCCTCGGAATGCCGGAAGTGGAAAGTGCGGATAATTTCAGCTTACTTTTATTGACAGCCTCCTGGATTGAAGACAATTTGGATTCTATCAGTGCGCAACAGGAATTGTTCGAATCTTTCTTGTTGCCTTGCGCCAGCAAGTTTTTAACTCATGTGGAAACTTACGCATTGTTGCCGTTTTACCGTTCGTTGGCATTGCTAACCAGAGAAATTCTGGCCGCAATGGCGGACGAATTAGAAGAAAACGAATAATCTCAACCAGTAAAAAGGCGCCCCAAAGCGCCTTTTTCAATAATTATGCGTTACGCTGATTTTCAAATTCTCTTTCAGCCTGATGACGGTAAACCAATTGCGCCATTTCTTTCGGAACAACACGTTGCCCCACCGGGAATAAGGAAATTCTGGCTAATTTAAAATGAGCAAGCCCGGTAGGAATGCCGATTAATGTTAAACATTGGGTTATGCCCGTTAATATATGCAACAGGCACAGCCACCAACCGAATAGTACGAACCACAAAACATTCAGCACCGATCCTAAGGAATTTGAAAGCGAAGAGCGAGGTTCAAGATATTTCACGTGGATAATATCATTACCGAAAGGCATTAAAGACATTTTGGTAATTTCCCAACAACCGCGGGAATAAGGCAGTGTTACCACTAAAACCGCACTGATGATCGTTGCAATCAGCCAACCTAAGGTAGTGGCGAATCCGCCCAGGGCAAAATTCAGAATATTTAAAATTAAAGCCATAATAAACCTCCTGGTAAAAACCGATTATTTCAGGCGTTTTTGTAGATAAGTTTGATAATCGGGAATGCGAAGTTCGATTTCTCGGTTTATTAATGGCGAATTAATTAATAAATCGGCGCTTGCAATATTCATGGCATGGGGAATGTTCCATACTGCGGCAATGCGTAATAAGGCTTTCACATCCGGGTCATGAGGCACCGCATTCATCGGATCCCAAAAGAAAATCATCACGTCGATTTTATTTTCCGCAATTAATGCGCCCAGTTGCTGATCGCCGCCCATCGGTCCGCTTAATAAGCTGTTGATTTTTAATTCGGTCGCTTTTTCGATTAAATGCCCGGTAGTTCCTGTTGCATAAAGCTGATGGTTTTGTAGATGATGCACATTTTTCTGACACCAATTAATCAGATCTTCTTTGCAATGATCATGGGCGACCAAAGCAATATGTTTTTGTGCGGCAACATGACGAAATGTGGTTTCCATATATCCTCCTTGGATTAAGATATGCGGTTTTTTTAGCCGATAATGGCATTATAGTAAGTAATTTATTCTCCTGTCGCCAGTTTTATTACGTCTTTGCGTATTATTTTACGATCGGATTAAAAGTGCGGTCAGAAAATCGGGAATTTTTTACCGCACTTTTTCTTTTTTCAATAAAACTGCTAAAATCCCACTAATTTTTTATTATTCGGATTTGAGAATTTTATGGCATTAATTAGTTTAACGAACGGTTACCTTTCTTTTAGTGACGCACCTTTATTAGATCATGCGGATTTGCATATCGAACCCCGTGAACGGGTCTGTTTGGTCGGGCGTAACGGCGCAGGAAAATCCACCCTGCTGAAAGTTATTGCCGGCGATGTGGTTATGGACGACGGTAAAATACAGTATGAAAGAGATTTGATTGTTTCTCGTCTGGAACAGGATCCGCCTAGCCACGCACAAGGCAATGTCTTTGATTATGTAGCGGAAGGTATCGGGCATTTAGCGGATTTATTGAAAGAGTATCATTATATCTCAACCCGACTGGAAAGCGATTATAATGACAACTTGTTAAGCAAATTGGCACAGGTGCAAAGCCGTCTTGAACATGAAAACGGCTGGCAGTTTGAAAATAAAATTAATGAAGTATTAGGAAAATTGGAACTTAATCCTAATACGTTGCTATCGGAATTATCCGGTGGTTGGTTACGTAAAGCGGCGCTCGCCCGTGCATTGGTTTGTAATCCCGACGTACTTTTATTAGACGAACCCACCAATCATTTAGATGTAGATGCCATTGAATGGCTGGAAACCTTTCTGTTGGATTTTGCCGGCAGTATTGTCTTTATTTCTCATGACCGCTCATTTATTCGCAAAATGGCGACACGGATTGTGGATTTAGATCGGGGCAAATTAGTGTCTTATCCCGGTGATTATGATCTTTATCTCACCACTAAAGAAGAAAACCTGCGCGTGGAAGCTTTGCAAAACGAGCTGTTCGATAAGCGACTCGCTCAGGAAGAAGTGTGGATTCGTCAGGGAATCAAAGCCCGTCGCACGCGTAATGAAGGCAGAGTTCGGGCATTAAAGATGCTGAGAGAAGAACGTCGCCAACGTCGAGAGGTATTGGGCAGTGCAAAATTACAGTTAGACACGTCCAGCCGTTCAGGCAAAATTGTGTTTGAAGTTGAAGATGCAAGTTATGCTATTGCAGGAAAACAATTGCTCTCGCATTTCAGCACAACCATTTTGCGGGGCGATAAAATCGCTTTAGTCGGGCCAAACGGTTGTGGTAAAACTACCTTCATTAAACTTTTACTAGGTGAGTTGCAACCTACGTCCGGGCATATTCGCTGCGGTACAAAACTAGATATTGCCTATTTCGACCAATACAGAGCGGATCTTGATCCGGAAAAAACAGTTATGGATAATGTGGCTGACGGCAAGCAAGATATTGAAGTCAATGGGGTTAAGCGCCATGTATTGGGATATTTGCAGGATTTTCTGTTTCCGCCGAAACGGGCAATGACTCCGGTAAAAGCATTATCCGGCGGTGAACGTAACCGCTTACTTTTGGCAAAACTGTTATTAAAACCGAATAATCTGTTGATTCTTGACGAACCGACAAATGATCTGGATATAGAAACTCTTGAGTTACTGGAAGATATTTTGGCGGATTATCAGGGAACCTTATTGATTGTGAGCCACGACCGTCAATTTATTGATAATGTGGCAACGGAATGCTATATGTTTGAAGGCAACGGGCAGCTAAGTAAATATGTAGGCGGCTTTTTTGATGCCAAACAGCAGCAGGAAAATGCGCTGACGAGCAAAATGGCGAGCGAACAAGCCAAACCGAAAAAAATGCAGCCGGAAAGTGCGGTGGAAAAATCGGAAATTTCAACGGCGAATAATAATCAGAAAACAATAAAGCTTTCCTATAAAGAACAAAGAGAGCTGGAACAACTTCCGCTATTATTGGAAGAGTTGGAAAAAATAATTGAAAATTTGCAAAATGAAGTGGGAAACCTCGATTTTTTCCAACAATCCCACGAATATACCTCAGCTAAATTACAGGAGTTAGCGGATAAAGAAGCTGAATTAGAAAACGCGTTTATAAGATGGGAAGAATTAGAAGAAAAGAAAAAAGGAAACCTGAGCTAAAAATAGACGGAATTATAATAAATTACGTTCAAATTGAATAAAAACACATCAAGCGATCAAAAAAATAAAAAAAAATGAAAAAAGTGCTAGACAAGAGTAGTGGAAATCCTTAATATACGCCCCGCAACGACGCAATGCGCGCTCGTAGCTCAGTTGGATAGAGCGTTGGCCTCCGGAGCCAAAGGTCGCAAGTTCGAATCTTGTCGAGCGCGCCAGGTCAGCGAAGTTGAAACTGAATCAAACAATGGTGGCTATAGCTCAGTTGGTAGAGCCCTGGATTGTGATTCCAGTTGTCGTGGGTTCGAATCCCATTAGCCACCCCAATTATCTTAATCAAGATAAAAAGTCGGCGAGTAGCGCAGCTTGGTAGCGCAACTGGTTTGGGACCAGTGGGTCGTAGGTTCAAATCCTATCTCGCCGACCACTTTTTTGCTCTTTAACAACTTATCAGACAATCTGTGTGGGCACTTGAAAGATTCGTTTAAACAAAAAATTTAAACAAGACTTAGAGTGCTGAACAAAGTTAATTTAATTAATGATTTATAGTCAGTATTTTGAGCGATTGAACTTTTTAAATTGAAGAGTTTGATCATGGCTCAGATTGAACGCTGGCGGCAGGCTTAACACATGCAAGTCGAACGGTAGCGGGAAGAAAGCTTGCTTTCTTTGCCGACGAGTGGCGGACGGGTGAGTAATGCTTGGGGATCTGGCTTATGGAGGGGGATAACGACGGGAAACTGTCGCTAATACCGCGTAATATCTTCGGATTAAAGGGTGGGACTTTCGGGCCACCCGCCATAAGATGAGCCCAAGTGGGATTAGGTAGTTGGTGGGGTAAAGGCCTACCAAGCCGACGATCTCTAGCTGGTCTGAGAGGATGACCAGCCACACTGGAACTGAGACACGGTCCAGACTCCTACGGGAGGCAGCAGTGGGGAATATTGCACAATGGGGGGAACCCTGATGCAGCCATGCCGCGTGAATGAAGAAGGCCTTCGGGTTGTAAAGTTCTTTCGGTGACGAGGAAGGTGTTTGTTTTAATAGGACAAGCAATTGACGTTAATCACAGAAGAAGCACCGGCTAACTCCGTGCCAGCAGCCGCGGTAATACGGAGGGTGCGAGCGTTAATCGGAATAACTGGGCGTAAAGGGCATGCAGGCGGACTTTTAAGTGAGATGTGAAAGCCCCGGGCTTAACCTGGGAATTGCATTTCAGACTGGGAGTCTAGAGTACTTTAGGGAGGGGTAGAATTCCACGTGTAGCGGTGAAATGCGTAGAGATGTGGAGGAATACCGAAGGCGAAGGCAGCCCCTTGGGAAGATACTGACGCTCATATGCGAAAGCGTGGGGAGCAAACAGGATTAGATACCCTGGTAGTCCACGCGGTAAACGCTGTCGATTTGGGGATTGGGCTTTAGGCCTGGTGCTCGTAGCTAACGTGATAAATCGACCGCCTGGGGAGTACGGCCGCAAGGTTAAAACTCAAATGAATTGACGGGGGCCCGCACAAGCGGTGGAGCATGTGGTTTAATTCGATGCAACGCGAAGAACCTTACCTACTCTTGACATCCAGAGAATCCTGTAGAGATACGGGAGTGCCTTCGGGAGCTCTGAGACAGGTGCTGCATGGCTGTCGTCAGCTCGTGTTGTGAAATGTTGGGTTAAGTCCCGCAACGAGCGCAACCCTTATCCTTTGTTGCCAGCATGTAAAGATGGGAACTCAAAGGAGACTGCCGGTGACAAACCGGAGGAAGGTGGGGATGACGTCAAGTCATCATGGCCCTTACGAGTAGGGCTACACACGTGCTACAATGGTGCATACAGAGGGCGGCGATACCGCGAGGTAGAGCGAATCTCAGAAAGTGCATCGTAGTCCGGATTGGAGTCTGCAACTCGACTCCATGAAGTCGGAATCGCTAGTAATCGCAAATCAGAATGTTGCGGTGAATACGTTCCCGGGCCTTGTACACACCGCCCGTCACACCATGGGAGTGGGTTGTACCAGAAGTAGATAGCTTAACCTTCGGGGGGGCGTTTACCACGGTATGATTCATGACTGGGGTGAAGTCGTAACAAGGTAACCGTAGGGGAACCTGCGGTTGGATCACCTCCTTACTAAGTTTTAGGCGACTGGCAAGTGTTCACACAGATTGTTTGATAGAAAGAGACAAACCAACATCCTTTTGGGTCTGTAGCTCAGGTGGTTAGAGCGCACCCCTGATAAGGGTGAGGTCGGTGGTTCAAGTCCACTCAGACCCACCACTCAAGCGCGGCGAGGCCGGCTGGACGAGTGAAAGCTAAAAGGAAAGGTTGCACTGTAAGGTGCAAACGGATTGGGGATATAGCTCAGCTGGGAGAGCGCCTGCCTTGCACGCAGGAGGTCAGCGGTTCGATCCCGCTTATCTCCACCAATCATCATGACTAAGTGAATCGAGGGTCAGGCAATGTTCTTGCCGGAATTGACCGGACTTTGTTTATTTAGTCATGATGATAGCCGAAAGGCGTTATCTTTTTGTTCTTTAAAAAATTGGAAACAAGCTGAAAAACTGAGAGATTTTCTGAAAAGAAAGTCTGAGTATAAAAAAATCTTGGCCGAGCAAAAGCGGTCAAGTGTTTAGTAATAACGAACGACACAGGTATAAGAATACTTGAGGTTGTATGGTTAAGTGACTAAGCGTACAAGGTGGATGCCTTGGCAATCAGAGGCGAAGAAGGACGTGCTAATCTGCGAAAAGCTTGGGTGAGTTGATAAGAAGCGTCTAACCCAAGATATCCGAATGGGGAAACCCAGTAGATGAAGAATCTACTATCAATAACCGAATCCATAGGTTATTGAGGCAAACCGGGAGAACTGAAACATCTAAGTACCCCGAGGAAAAGAAATCAACCGAGATTACGTAAGTAGCGGCGAGCGAAAGCGTAAGAGCCTGCAAGTGATAGCATGAGGATTAGAGGAACCGGCTGGGAAGCCGGGCGGCACAGGGTGATAGCCCCGTACTTGAAAATCATTGTGTGGTACTGAGCTTGCGAGAAGTAGGGCGGGACACGAGAAATCCTGTTTGAAGAAGGGGGGACCATCCTCCAAGGCTAAATACTCCTGATTGACCGATAGTGAACCAGTACTGTGAAGGAAAGGCGAAAAGAACCCCGGTGAGGGGAGTGAAATAGAACCTGAAACCTTGTACGTACAAGCAGTGGGAGCCCGCGAGGGTGACTGCGTACCTTTTGTATAATGGGTCAGCGACTTATATTATGTAGCGAGGTTAACCGAATAGGGGAGCCGAAGGGAAACCGAGTCTTAACTGGGCGTCGAGTTGCATGATATAGACCCGAAACCCGGTGATCTAGCCATGGGCAGGTTGAAGGTTGGGTAACACTAACTGGAGGACCGAACCGACTAATGTTGAAAAATTAGCGGATGACCTGTGGCTGGGGGTGAAAGGCCAATCAAACCGGGAGATAGCTGGTTCTCCCCGAAATCTATTTAGGTAGAGCCTTATGTGAATACCTTCGGGGGTAGAGCACTGTTTCGGCTAGGGGGCCATCCCGGCTTACCAACCCGATGCAAACTGCGAATACCGAAGAGTAATGCATAGGAGACACACGGCGGGTGCTAACGTTCGTCGTGGAGAGGGAAACAACCCAGACCGCCAGCTAAGGTCCCAAAGTTTATATTAAGTGGGAAACGAAGTGGGAAGGCTTAGACAGCTAGGATGTTGGCTTAGAAGCAGCCATCATTTAAAGAAAGCGTAATAGCTCACTAGTCGAGTCGGCCTGCGCGGAAGATGTAACGGGGCTCAAATATAGCACCGAAGCTGCGGCATCAGTGGAAACACTGTTGGGTAGGGGAGCGTCGTGTAAGCGGAAGAAGGTGGTTCGAGAGGGCTGCTGGACGTATCACGAGTGCGAATGCTGACATAAGTAACGATAAAACGGGTGAAAAACCCGTTCGCCGGAAGACCAAGGGTTCCTGTCCAACGTTAATCGGGGCAGGGTGAGTCGGCCCCTAAGGCGAGGCTGAAGAGCGTAGTCGATGGGAAACGGGTTAATATTCCCGTACTTGTTATAATTGCGATGTGGGGACGGAGTAGGTTAGGTTATCGACCTGTTGGAAATGGTCGTTTAAGTTGGTAGGTGGAGCGTTTAGGCAAATCCGGACGCTTATCAACACCGAGAGATGATGACGAGGCGCTAAGGTGCCGAAGTAACCGATACCACACTTCCAGGAAAAGCCACTAAGCGTCAGATTATAATAAACCGTACTATAAACCGACACAGGTGGTCAGGTAGAGAATACTCAGGCGCTTGAGAGAACTCGGGTGAAGGAACTAGGCAAAATAGCACCGTAACTTCGGGAGAAGGTGCGCCGGCGTAGATTGTAGAGGTATACCCTTGAAGGTTGAACCGGTCGAAGATACCAGCTGGCTGCAACTGTTTATTAAAAACACAGCACTCTGCAAACACGAAAGTGGACGTATAGGGTGTGATGCCTGCCCGGTGCTGGAAGGTTAATTGATGGCGTTATCGCAAGAGAAGCGCCTGATCGAAGCCCCAGTAAACGGCGGCCGTAACTATAACGGTCCTAAGGTAGCGAAATTCCTTGTCGGGTAAGTTCCGACCTGCACGAATGGCATAATGATGGCCAGGCTGTCTCCACCCGAGACTCAGTGAAATTGAAATCGCCGTGAAGATGCGGTGTACCCGCGGCTAGACGGAAAGACCCCGTGAACCTTTACTATAGCTTGACACTGAACCTTGAATTTTGATGTGTAGGATAGGTGGGAGGCTTTGAAGCGGTAACGCCAGTTATCGTGGAGCCATCCTTGAAATACCACCCTTTAACGTTTGATGTTCTAACGAAGTGCCTGGAACGGGTACTCGGACAGTGTCTGGTGGGTAGTTTGACTGGGGCGGTCTCCTCCCAAAGAGTAACGGAGGAGCACGAAGGTTTGCTAATGACGGTCGGACATCGTCAGGTTAGTGCAATGGTATAAGCAAGCTTAACTGCGAGACGGACAAGTCGAGCAGGTGCGAAAGCAGGTCATAGTGATCCGGTGGTTCTGAATGGAAGGGCCATCGCTCAACGGATAAAAGGTACTCCGGGGATAACAGGCTGATACCGCCCAAGAGTTCATATCGACGGCGGTGTTTGGCACCTCGATGTCGGCTCATCACATCCTGGGGCTGAAGTAGGTCCCAAGGGTATGGCTGTTCGCCATTTAAAGTGGTACGCGAGCTGGGTTTAAAACGTCGTGAGACAGTTTGGTCCCTATCTGCCGTGGGCGTTGGAGAATTGAGAGGGACTGCTCCTAGTACGAGAGGACCGGAGTGGACGCATCACTGGTGTTCCGGTTGTGTCGCCAGACGCATTGCCGGGTAGCTACATGCGGAAGAGATAAGTGCTGAAAGCATCTAAGCACGAAACTTGCCTCGAGATGAGTTCTCCCAGTATTTAATACTGTAAGGGTTGTTGGAGACGACGACGTAGATAGGCCGGGTGTGTAAGCGTTGCGAGACGTTGAGCTAACCGGTACTAATTGCCCGAGAGGCTTAGCCATACAACGCTCAAGTGTTTTTGGTAGTGAAAGTTATTACGGAATAAGTAAGTAGTCAGGGAATCGGCTTGTTTTTAATTTTAGAGAATAGAAGAGTAGAAGACTAGAAGTAGGCTAGTGATAGCGGAGAGAAGAATCCGCGGTCAGTATCTGAAACGGAATTATCCTGGCGGCGATAGTGCAGTGGTCCCACCTGAATCCATGCCGAACTCAGAAGTGAAACGCTGTTATGCCGATGGTAGTGTGGGGTATCCCCATGTGAGAGTAGGTCACCGCCAGGTTGTTATGAAGAGAGGCCCCCATCGAGAGATGAGGGCTTTTTTTTGTGCTTGTGCTCACACCCATACCTACTAACTGAACCGGCGCGTCATCACCGCCATTGACGCGCGTAGGCGCAAAACTGTAGGAAAATTTACCGCACTTTTGAGTAAAAATAAAGGCGCATTTTATAGGATTGGAACTAAGCTAAATTAGTTATTTAAGCCCTTCAATAAAATCAGCAATGCTGTTTTCATTATTTGTGCCAATAATGCATTTGGCTTGTTGCTTAACGATCTCATCCGCATTTCCCATGGCTACACCTAATCCTACACTTGTTAGCATACTCAAATCATTTTGGTTATCACCAAAAGCAACAACTTGTTCCGGGTTCATATTGACGGATCGTAAATATTCCAGTAATCGGGAGCCTTTTGTGTTACCTTTATTAGATATATCAACCCGGTCAATCCAAGACCATTCACAGCTGAATTGATCTTGTGGCAACATATTGACCGTTTGCTGCATAAGCTCTCTATTTGGTGCGCTCATTACAAATTTCCAGATAATATCTTCATTATTCACTATATCGCGAAAGCTAGAAACTTGACGAACATCGGGACGCACATTTTGCGGACAACTTTGCACCCATTTTTGGAATTTTTCCATATGGGGATTAAGTTCCATATAATTCATCGCATTGCGGGAATACATCAATATGTGTATTTTTTGACGTTCGGCTATATCAATTAATTGTAATGCCTGTGCTTTACTAAATGGATTGCTGCGTAAAACTTCATCGGTTTGTGGTTGATATAAATAAGTACCATTACAGCAAACAATAGGCGTTTCTAAATTTAATTCGTAATAATAAGGTTTAACCGCAGTATGATGCCGTCCTGTGACTAAAATAACCTGCATGCCTTTTTCTCGGGCCGCTTCAATCGCTTTTTTGCTGCTTGGTAAAATTATTCCCTGTGAATTTAATAATGTGCCGTCTAAATCGAAAGCTAAAACCTGATATGCCATAATAATTACCTATAAAATTAACTTCAAATAGTATAAAGAAAAAGCAAGGCTAAAACCTTGCTTTAGATCATTGAGTAATTTAATTGTTACAGGATAAATTGCCAGCCATAAAAAGTCATACTTTCTAAATTTTAACTTTGTTAATGGAACCGTAAGGATAAAGCATACATTTTGAAGATTTGCGAATAAAAATTTTTAATTTTTGTTCGTATTATCAATTACGCTTCTTCCGAGGGGAACATAAAGGGATTTAATCCGCTGCGGGCGAAACCTTTTTCTTCCATCTCTATATCAAGATAAATAGTTGCCAGATCGTCAGCTACAGGTTCAACATGAGGATCCTTTTCCTGGAACAGTATTTTAAGGTAGGAATGGCAATCACCGCAACTTTCGGATCGTACTGCCGCCATTTCTTCATCAATAGACCAATATTCTAAATGTTCAGCTTGGTTGCAATTGCTACATTTGGCGCGAACCATATTCCATTCGCTTTCACAGAGGGAACAATGCAGATAACGCAAGCCTTGAGCTGCGCCAAAATGTACGACACTCGCCACCGGTGCCGCATTACATACCGGACAAACGTGAAGATTCTCACCGCTTTCCATATTTGTCGTATGAGGAATTTGTTGAGCAAGTTGTAGCCAGTAAAGCGAAAGAGCCGCCCAAATAAAAACAGCTTTATCACTGCTTACCGAAGAAAAATCTTCTGCTAAAAGTTTATCGGCAAGAGATTCAATTTCTGCATCCGAGGCCTTTTCTAACCAATCAATGGTTGTTGTTATTTGATTTGTCGCTTTAAGTTTGATTTGTGCTAAAATTTCAGCGAGATATTCTCGCCAAATAACATCTCGTTTCCAATTTTTAGTATGCAAAGGTTGAATTGAATTATCTAAACTGAAATTTTCTTTTGTTAAACGTTCGTCTTGTGGCAATGGGTGCATTTTTAAGATCTTTAATTGCACTTCCGAAACTTCCGCCGCGAAGTTCAAATATTCCGCGAATGGATGAGATTCACTAAGTTTTCGCAAACGCTTTGCCCGGCGCTCATATAAATTCTGAGGATTGGCGAAAAGCAGTGCTGGTTGTTCAAAACTGGTCGCTGTTTTTTTGATTTCATGCTCCGGAAGGATTCGAATACTCATAGTTATAATTCCTAATAGAAAAGTGCGGTAAATTTTACCGCACTTTTGGCTGCTTTGCATTACACAAATGTTGTTAGAATGTTAATAATAGCATGCTATAGTTGATTGAAAGAATGTACGGGCATTTATAAAAAATCCGGCTAGAAAAACTAACCGGATTTTAAGATTTAGATTAACCAAACATTAATCAATCTGTTTTTATCAAATAACGTGAAGAAATTACTGTTTCTTCGCCCAGTTTAAGAAACGGGTTTGTGTTTCTTTATCCGCCTGTTGGAACCAGTATTGCAGCATTTGTTCTGCCGCATTTTCACCCTGGACCGTTACTTTACCTTTTGCAACTTTACCTGCACCTGTTGTACCCATTGCCGTCGGCATTGTTGTGGTTGCGAAAGACGCTACTGCCGCTTTGGCGCCGGAAGCGTTGTAGTTTGATAAATTTTCAACAAGGTTTACGCTAGGTAAGAAGCCTTCTTGCGTTAAATATTCCTGTTTAGTTTGAACTGCTGCGCCAGACGCGGTAGTAACGGAAATTACCGGAGATTGCTTAAATTTTTCAACATCGCGCTCGCTGCGTAAAGTCGGGGCAGAAATTTGAATATCTTCTGTTGTGCCTTGGAAAGTTACTACAATCGGATCCGATTCGAATAAATTAGACTCTGAACCGCCGCGAATAATTTCGGAAACGCGAACAACAACTTGGTGCTGGTTAGTATCCGTAATATTGAATGAACGAGCTTGTTTTATAAGAGATTTGCTTGCTTTTTGACCGTCAATTGCCAAAAAATCAACATTTGATGAGGTTGTTACAACACCAGCAAAGCTTGGTGTACTGGTTAATAGCGCTGCCACTGCTAATGCAGTAAGACGAAATTTCATATTGGCTCCTTGTTGTTAAGGACGAGTATAAATAGATAATTATCACTTTAATTGATGAAACCGGCGGATTGCTTGATTGGTTCATTTAAAGTGGTACTTGTATCCTAGTCTAATTTGACTAAAATGAAAATAGAAAAACGTAAAAAAATCTATTATCTACGAGTTAGATCAACGATTGGAGACATATATGCTGAAAAAACAATTTGTGGTATACGGCATTGTGCAGGGTGTCGGCTTTCGCTATTTTACCTGGAAAAAAGCAACTGAAATAGGATTGAACGGAATCGTAAAAAATCAACGCGACGGTTCCGTCTATATTCTTGCGGAAGGAAGCGCGTCGCAAATCGATAGTTTTCGCGACTGGTTAAGCCATGGTCCGCCAAGCGCTAGAGTAGATCGGGTGGAAGAAAATGATTATAGCGGCACGCGTTCTTTTGGTTTATTTTCTGTCGAGCATTAACGGATAAAAGTGCGGTCGAAAAAGTCATATTTTTTAACTTTATTTTTGTTTATGGCGTCTATACGGCGAAAAATCCTTGCAAGGTTGTGATGAAAATCCAGCTAAGTTTTATGTGAAAGCGGTTAAGCCCGATTAACTCCGGCATATTCAATTAACTATGCCAAGTATACTTTGGTTATAAACATTTTGCCGGTTTTGGCAAGCCGGCTAGTTTTGTCGCCTGCTTTGCCGGGCCGTCGGGAAATAAACGCTGTAAATAACGGCTATTGCCTTTGTCTTCGCCAAGTTTTTGCGCCATTGCTTTCACCAGCATACGAATGGCGGGCGAGGTTTTATATTCCTGATAAAATTCACGTACGAAGTAGATTACTTCCCAATGGGCTTCCGTGAGAGCCACGCCTTCTTTTTCCGCAATGGCTTTTGCCACATCTTCATTCCATTCGTTTAGATTTAGAAGGTAACCCGCGGGATCCGTTTCAATTTGCGTATTATTAATGTTTAACATAAAAACCTTTATAAAAATTTTGCTTATTATACGAAAAACGCCCCTAATAAAGTAGAGGCGTTGGGGATTTTCGTTAAAACTTAATTAATCGTCACCGCCAAAGATGCCCAATAATTGTAACAAACTTAAGAATAGGTTGTAGATTGAAACAAATAGGCTAACGGTCGCTCTGATATAATTTGTTTCACCGCCATGAATAATATTGCTTGTTTCAAATAAGATTGCGGCACTTGAGAAAATTACAAACAAACCGCTAATCGCCAAATGCAAAGCCGGCGTTTGGAAGAATATGCTTGCCACCATGCCCAGCAATAACACGATAAAGAGCGAGAAAATCATGCCGGAAAGGAATGACATATCTTTGCGGGTCGTCAGTACATAAGCCGAGCAAGCAAAGAACACCGCGGCCGTACCTGACAATGCAAGAACTACGGTTTCGCTTAACCCTGCGCCGATATAAACATTCAGAATCGGCCCTAAGGTATAGCCAAGGAAACCGGTAAAGGCAAAGGCGGATAGAATTCCCCAACCGCTGTTAGCTA
Source organism: Basfia succiniciproducens (assembly GCF_011455875.1). Classification (NCBI taxonomy): domain Bacteria; kingdom Pseudomonadati; phylum Pseudomonadota; class Gammaproteobacteria; order Pasteurellales; family Pasteurellaceae; genus Basfia; species Basfia succiniciproducens. The sequence continues at coordinate 441,831 of NZ_CP015031.1, forward strand.
ACGAATTGGTTAAAAACAATAAGCCGTAAAAGCCGACTAACGTCACGATAATACCGGGATGCGGCAAGCCTAATGACATGGAAATATAGGCGACGAATGCGGAGAAGGCAAGTGTCATGCCCAATAAAAAGTAAGTATTACGTAATACTTTATGTGTGCTAAGTAATGAAGTTGATTGCTCGCGGGCATCAAGGACAATACGGGAATCAGCCATAAGAAATTTCCTTATAAAGAGAATAAATTAAGGGTTACGTTACTGATAAGTACTATAAATGTCAATATTTTTAACCAAAATGCTTTTGGGATAAGCAATATGTTTAAATTATCGTCGGTTAGGCAAGGGCAATAAAAATATTGGTTTACATCAAGCTATAACTATATTATATTTCACCACACTTAAACCACGGAGGAATGGTCGAGTGGTTGAAGGCACCGGTCTTGAAAACCGGCGAGGGTTTGCGCCCTCCCTGAGTTCGAATCTCAGTTCCTCCGCCATATTCCTATAAAAAAGCCGTAAGTTAATCGCTTACGGCTTTTTTGTTCTGTATCGGTTTAAATTTCTTTTATCGCGCCGATTATTGCAATGGTAACAAAATTCAGCAAATTTTAACCGCACTTTTAACCTTATTTTGCTACCTGTTCGATTAATTGAGCCAATCCTTGTTCGTCATAGTTTTCAAAATCCTGATCGTTAAATTCATTGATTTCTACGTCATTTGCAGCTAAACAGCCATATTCTTCCAATTTATGTTTAGTGAAGTTGGAACGGTAAGCGGAACTTGCATTATTTAAACTGATTACACCGATGGTTGAACGATTACACTGATGTTTATTGACAAAAACCAAATTGTAGCCGGATTCCCGGATATAACCCGTTTTATTAATCGCGGCGTCAAACATTTCTTCACGCACCAATTTATTGGTGTTTTGCATAAATACATTGTGACGCCCCGCCCGGATATAGGTGGCTCTGGTGTTTGATAACGTTTTAATCAACTGTTTATCAAGGGAATATTTGGCTAATTTAACTAAATCCATAGGGCTTGATACATTGCTGCTTGATAAGCCCGAACTGTCGCTGAAACGGGTTGAATTCATACCTAATTGCTGCGCTTTTTGATTCATTTTTTTGATAAATTGCGCCCGACTCATTCCGGCGGAGCGAGAGAGTGCGTGGGCGGCATAATTGTCGGAATGGACTAACATTGCTTTCAGCAATTCATTACAGGAAATCGGTGTGTATTTAGGTAACTTAGTGCGGGTTCCTTTAATATGATCGTAGTCTTCATCGGTAATGGAGCTTGAACAATTAGGATTCCGATTATTTTCCAAAAATACATTGGCGGTCATCAGTTTTGTTACCGAGGCAATAGGCAGAATGCTATTGGGCGAGCGGCTTTCCAGCACCTTGTTGTGAGTAAAATCATAGACCACATAAGATTGTGCCCATGCGGTGACGGGCAAAAATAAGAAAACGGAAAATAATTTTTTTAGCATAGAGGTAACGACCGAATAACATATTGACATAGTTGGCAATAGCAATAAATTTTGCTATGACGTATTCTACTCTATAATCGGACAAAGTGCGGTCATTTTTTTCAGAATTTTACATTTCATTTTGCTCCGTTTTTTCCCAGGCGCTGTTATCAAGCTCTTTGCCGAAATAACTTTCGATTAAACGCTTGGTAATATCGTTTTGAGGACGAGTAAGCACATGACGGGTTTCGCCATATTCAATCATTTCCCCTTCATCCATTACCAGAATTTTATCCGCACAATGTTTAATGATACCTAAATGTTGTCCCACATAAATATAAGAGAGGCTTAATCGTTCCTGCAAATCCAGCATGAGGTTAGTAAGTTGGGTTTTTACGGAGGCGTCTAAGGAACCTAAGGCATCGTCAATGATGATGATTTCAGGCTCTAAAATAAGTGCGCGGGCAAGGGCGACACGTTGTTTTTGGCTGATAGACAACGTATTGATACCGACATTAGCATGCTCCGGATAAAGCCCGACTAAACGCAAGGTTTCGAAGATTCGTTCGTTACGTTCCCGTTCATTGAGAGTGGTTAATAGTCGAAGCGGGTCATCTAGCGTTTGCCCGACATTTAATCTTGGATTAAAGGCGTTATTGACATCCTGAAATACCATGCGGATATGGCTTGCTCGCCGTTTATAATCACCGAATTCGAGTGGCGTGCTTTTAAATAGAATACGCCCTGATGTGGGCGGAATAATGCCCACAATCATTTTGGCTAGAGTGGATTTTCCCGCCCCGTTTTTTCCGATAATTGCCAGCATTTGTTTTTTTTCTAAGGTGAAACTAATATGTTTAACCGCTTGCAGTTTATGTTCGGCAAAAAAGCCGAGATTGTCAGTGAAGGACTTCGATAAATTATCTATCTGGAGTAATGCGCTCATTTTATTTTCCTTTAACTGATTTTGCTTTCCGGGCTCAATGTTAGCGGTGTAATGGTATCTTTTTCTTTACGATTGGTTTCTAATAAATTTAGTGGATAATGACAGGCAAATTCATGCTGTTTTATGCGACGTAAAGGCGGTTTTTTAATACATTTTTTCTGTGCAAACGGGCAGCGTGGTCCTAACCGACAACCCATAGGCATTTGTTCCAGCAGCGGAACCGTTCCGCGCAACGTGTTTAGTTTACTTTTTAACGGCATCGGTTGCGAAAAATCGGGCATTGAGTGCAGCAATGCAGAAGTATAAGGATGATGCGGCGTTTCAAGAATATTTTCTTTCGGCCCCGATTCCGCGTTTTGGCCGCAGTAAAGAACTATAAAACTATGGCACCATTCACTGATTCCCGCCATATCGTTGCTGGCAAGCAGTACTGAGGTACCGTTATTTTGGTTCATACTGGAGAGCAGACGAAAAATTTGTAGCTGGGTGGTGGATTCCAATGAATTTGTCGGTTCATCGGCAATCAATAATCTCGGTTGATTGGCAATGGCAATGGCAATCATCACTTTTTGCCCTTCACCCTCGGTAATTTCATTGGGGTAGCTGTTCATAATATCTTTATGATCTTTTATTCCGACACGATGAAGCAGCTCAATAGCCCGACGTTTACGCCAGCCGAACCAATGCCAGATTTTTCCTTTAAATGTCCAGGAAGGAATATTCTGCATAATTTGCTGACCGATTTTTTTACTGGGATCAAGGTAGCTCAGCGGCTCCTGATAAATCATCGAAATCTCTTTTCCCACCAATTTCCGGCGTTTATAAGGGCTTAATTTAAGTAATTCGACGTCGTTAAAACGAAAACGATCCGCGGTAATAATCCAATTGTCTTTGCTGGTGTTGCAGATCACTTTAGCTATCAGGCTTTTTCCTGAACCGGATTCACCGACCAAGCCGCAGATTTCACCTTCATTCAGGGTTAGATTAACGTTATCGACAACGCTAACATAGCCGTTTGGCGTATTTACTTTAATTGTTAAATTTCGAATATCGAGTAAAGCCATAATTCACCTATTCGTAATGTTTGCTAATAGCTTTACATAAGCCGTTACCAAAAATAATCACCACTAATGCCGTCATGATAATTGCCAAACCCGGCAAAATAACCGTCCAGGGAGCGAGGTAAATCAGTTCTAAAGAATCCCGAATCATGGCGCCCCATTCGGGAGTGGGGCGTTGGGCGCCAAGGGAAATGAAACTTAACGCACTAATGTCCAGAATTGCCACCACAAAAGAACGGATTAATTCTTTAATATAACGAACGCTGATATTGGGCAAAATGGTTTCTCTCAGTAATTCCATATTCGATGCGCCGTCTAAACGCAACATGAGTACGTATTCTTTTTTCAATTCCTGCTGGATGGCTTGATAGATTTCGTGGATAAAGTGCGGTAGTAAAGCGAGCAGAATCGCAAGCATCGCATTCAGTAAACTGGCCTCCATTAGGGTTGCGATGATCATCGCAATGAGCAAAATCGGCACGGATAAAAAAGCGTCAAGAAAATGCCCCAAAATACGGGATTTCATACCGGATGACATGCCGGCCAGGATGCCAAGCATTCCTCCGACAACCGCGGTGAATATAATGATAATAGCAGCTGAACCGAAAGTATAGCTTACACCGTTAATCAAGCGGCTGAAAATATCTCTGCCGATATCATCGGTGCCGAAGAAATAGGTTACTTCACCGTTAGGAAACCATGACGGCGGCATTAGTTCGCGACCGACAAATTGGTCATCACTCGCATAAGGCGCAATCCAAGGGGCAAAAACTGCGGTCAAAATTAACAGAATAAAAATATACAGACCGAATAAGGCAATCCGGTCTTTCCGAAAATCGTGCCAAATAGCTTTAAGTGTTTCCGTTTGACGAAATTCATAAGGTTCTTTATCTTGCATACCAGCCTTTCTTGTTAAACGGGTCGAGAATAAATGTCAGAATTTCGGTTAACGCGTTGATCACAATAATAAATAAACCGATCACAATAACGCCGGCGGAAATACTGTTATAATCTTGTTGGGATACCGCATCTATCAACCAGCGACCGATACCGGGCCAGCCGAATACGCCTTCAATCAACATCCCTTGCGCCAGGACAAAGGTAATTAATCTCGGAATTTGCGGAATCACTAAAGGCAATGAATTGCGCAAAACATATTTTGTGAGAATGCGCCAAATCGGCCACCCACGGGTAATGGATAGTTTGACGTAATTTTGCGCTAAAATATATTCGGTTCGTTGCTGGATTAATTTAGTAATTTCCATTGTCGGTGTAATGGCTAATACCAAAGTCGGTAAAATCAGATGCTGAAATACATTTTGGATTACTTTGGTCCGGTAAGGTTCGTCCACAAACCACACATCAATAGTTGCAAAGCCGGTAATCGGTTTGATTTCATATAATAAATTAATTTGTCCTACGGCTGAAATTTGCCAATGCTGAATTGCCGCCACATAAAGCAAGATCGGCGCAATCCAAAACACCGGTACGGATAATCCTAGGGATGAAACGGCATTAATCGCTTTACCAAAAATATTCTTATTGAAAAAAGCTCCCAGTAAACCAAAGGGTACACCGAATAAAAATGCTACAATCATTGCTGCAAAGCATAATTCCAAAGTCGGCGGCAATACGGTTAAGATCAGCATCAATAAGGAATCTCCGCCATTATAGGTAATCCCCAGATCACCTTTTAATAAGCTATCCACATAAGTGAAATAGCCCGAATAAAAGTAAGGTTCGGCAAATACCTGATTGATGGGATCGCGCATAAATATCGTATAACTGACAGCGGAAAGTATTACTAAGATGATTAACAGTAAAAACAGACGGCGTAAAAAGGAGTAAAGCATTATTTTTCTCCTTTCTTGAACGATAATTTTTCAAAAGAAATACTGCCGAACGGCGACATTTCCACTCCTTGTACATTGCTGTTAGAGATCAGAATTCGCTTAACACTGGCTATCGGCAATATAGGTAATTCGGATAACACTTCCTGCTCGGCAAGATGGTAATTGACCGCGCGTTCATTAGTGCTATTGCTGATTAGCGCACGATCTAAAATTTCTTCAAAGCTTTGTGAGCACCAGTTCGATAAGTTGGTAATTTCGCTGGTGGTTCCGCAACTTAAAATCGGCCGCATAAAACTGTCGGGATCTAAACTTACCGCAAGCCAGCCGCCTAAAATAAGATCATAATTTTCACTGTTATTGCGTAATTGTTCCATCAAAAAATTACGGGAAATTAACCGCACTTTTACTTCAATGCCGGCTTTGGTTAAATCATGTTTAATCAGTTCCGCCATTTTTATCGGCGAAGGATTATAAAGCTGTTCTTCCTTCAATACCCACATATCCAGACTTAATTGTCTGTCTTGCAGTACTTTTTTCGCTTGCGCCGGATCATAATCATAGGCAAAGGAATGATTGTTCGAATCACTGCCCGCCCAGGAAACGCTCGGGATAATTTTATTGGCGACGGATGCGGTATTGTAATAAATATCTTTAATAATACGGTGACGATTAATCGCTTGTGCAATACCACGGCGAATTTCCACATCCTGCATTAACGGACGCTTAAAGTTAAAGGCTAAAAACGCCAAGTTCATACCGTCGGATAAGGTGGTTTGAAAACGTTCGCCGTTTTCCTGTAATAATCCTAATTGGCTCACATCCGGAAAAGCGGCAATCTGGCATTCGTTATTAAAGAATTTTGCCAACCGACCGGTGCGATCCGGTGAAAGATCGATGATGATATTTTTAATTTCGGCTTCTTTTTTCCAGTAATTTTCATGGCGAATCAAACGCACATACTGATTACGGAAATAATTTTTAACCTGATAAGGACCGGTTCCTACGGGTAGTAAATCCAATTGTGCCAGATTATCATCGGCATTTAACTGCAATGCGTATTCATGGGAGAAAATAATGGCATACTGACTTGCTAAATGTGACAAAATTGACGCATCGGGTGCGAATAAATTAATTTGTACCGTATAAGGGTCAAGCGCCGTTACGCTTTCTATTTTCTGATTTAATTTAATGCTGTCAAAATAAGGAAAACGGGTTTTTTTGGCTAACTCGTGAAAAATGTTGTATTGACGTTTCATTCCTTTTTGCTGTTCGGAGGCATTAAATTCCGGTAACGAGGTATTATGCCCCAACACGCGGTTTAGCGAATAAACCACATCATCCGCATTAAAGTTACGGCTTGGGGTAAACCAAGGCGTATGGTGGAATTCTACGCCTTTGCGCAAATAAACCGTTATTGTTTTTCCGTCTTCGGAAATTTTATAAGATTGCGCTAAAGAAGGTTCAAGACGCGAACTATTATTTTTTATTTCAAATAATTTGTTGTAAATTTGTTCCGTGATTACATTCATACTGGTTCCCGCATCGGCGGTTTGCGGGTTGAACGAGAACCCGGAACTATGGGTGCAATAAATCAGCCCGTTTTGGGTAAGGATTTCAGGCACACGAGGAGCCGCCCATGAGAAAAACGGCAACATAGCGGAAAACAGCAAAAAACCAATAAAAGTAACTTTTCTAACAAACATAACAAATGTATTCGTGATAAATTATAGGGAATTTTAAGACATATTAAGGCAATTAGCTATTTTTAATTGGAATCATAAGATGTTTACCAGTATTCAACGAGAAGTTAATCAATTCATCAATCGTGGGCTTGACCGCACGCTGCGTATTGCTGTGACAGGGTTGGGTCAAAGCGGAAAAACAGCATTTATAACCAGTTTAATCAATCAATTAATTAACATTGATAATGTAACAAACGGGCATTTGCCGTTGTTTGAAGCCGCTCGTCAGCAGCGAATTGTCGGCGTTAAACGTATTCCGCAAATCAATTTGAATATTCCCCGTTTTGATTATGAAGCAAATTTGAATTCGCTTATGGCAAGTCCGCCGCAGTGGCCTCAATCGACCCGTGGCGTAAGCGAAACCCGACTGGCCGTTCGTTATCATAATTCGGGGCTTTTTAGTCATATTAAAGAAAAAAGCACTCTTTATCTTGATATTTTTGATTATCCCGGTGAATGGTTGCTGGATTTACCGTTATTGAATTTAAATTATCAGCAATGGAGTCTGGAGCAACAGAATTTACGGCAAGGTTTACGTGCCGAATTGGCTCAAGCCTGGCTGGAAAAAGCAAAAAAATTAGATTTGACCGCGATGGCAGATGAGGATATTTTGGCTCAAATAGCTAAGGATTATACTGTCTATTTACAAGCCTGCAAAGAGCAAGGATTGCATTTTATTCAACCCGGACGTTTTGTATTGCCCGCCGAATTGGAGGGGGCGCCGGTCTTGCAATTTTTCCCTTTGCTGCATCTTGCGGAAAAGGATTGGAAGAAGCTCAAGGAGGAAGCAAAACCAAATAGTTATTTTGCCATACTCAACCAACGTTACGATTATTATAAAAATAAAGTCGTGAAAGGTTTTTACGAAAATTATTTTGTTCATTTTGATCGCCAGCTCATTCTGGCGGACTGCCTGACTCCTATAAATCATAGTCGGCAGGCATTTCAGGATATGCAAGAAGGTTTACAGCAATTATTTAAGAATTTTCATTATGGGAAACGGCGCTTAATTAACCGGTTATTTTATCCCCGTATTGATAAATTAATGTTTATCGCAACCAAAGCGGATCATATTACCAGCGATCAAATTCCTAATTTGGTAAGCTTAATGCGTCAACTGGTGCAAGACGGTGGTCGCCATGTCGCTTTTGAAGGCATTGAAACCGGTTTTACGGCAATTGCCGCCATCAGAGCGACAAAACAAGTATTGGTGGAACAGGAAGGAAAAACCTTTAAAGCCCTACAAGGCATACGTTCAAAAGATAAACGGCAGGTGACGGTTTATCCGGGGTCAGTACCAAGCCGGTTACCAAGCACCGATTTTTGGCAACAACAGAAATTCGATTTTGACCAGTTCGAACCTCAACCGCTCGAAAGCGGTGAAATTATCCCGCATTTACGTATGGATTCGGTTCTGCAGTTTTTGCTGGGAGATAAGTTGGCGTAAGAAATAAACGGTAGAGCGTCAGCCCGGTAAACTTAACCTATCTATTAAAATTATTTAATAATCAATATATTATGGACGCCAAGTATGGTATTCGTAAAAATAATGAAGATTAAGGTTAAATCTGATATAGACTTTCAAACAAAAACGGCTACTTAAATAGACTCTAAGTAGCCGTTCGATTTATGAATAAAGAGATTATTCTTCTGAATTTTCAACCGCAGTTTCAGGGGATTCAGCGTCAAATTCGTCTTCTTCCGGTTCGGCGACACGTTCTAAACTTACAACGTGTTCGTCTTCCGCCGTACGGATTAAACGTACGCCCTGGGTGTTACGTCCGACAATACTCACTTCGCTGACACGAGTGCGAACGAGGGTTCCCGCATCGGTGATTAACATGATTTGGTCGGTTTCTTCAACTTGGGTCGCCGCTACAACTTTACCGTTTCGCTCACTAACCTTAATTGAAATCACACCTTTTGTATTACGCGATTTAGTCGGGTATTCGTTTAAAGCGGTACGTTTGCCGTAACCGTTTTGTGTTGCAGTCAGGATTGCACCTTCATTTTTCGGAATAACCAATGAAACCACTTTGTCGATATTGAGATCTAATGTGTCTTCTGCATTATCATCAGAAATTTCCTCAATTTCCACCGCACTTTCATCATCGGAAATATCGTTGGTCAAGGCAAGTTTGATACCGCGGACACCGGTTGCGGTACGTCCCATCGCGCGTACTGCCGCTTCGGCAAAACGAACTACACGGCCCTGAGAAGAGAACAGCATAATTTCGTTTGAACCGTCGGTAATATCAACACCGATTAATTCGTCCTCATCGCGTAAATTCACCGCAATAATACCGTTAGCACGCGGGCGGCTGAATTCCGTTAAAGCGGTTTTTTTCACAATACCGCAGGCGGTTGCCATTACAACGAATTTATCTTCGTCATAGCTTGCCACCGGAAGAATAGCCGTAATACGTTCATTGTCTTCTAACGGAAGAATATTCACGATAGGGCGACCGCGAGCACCACGGCTGGCTTCCGGTAATTGATAAACTTTCAGCCAATATAAACGACCGCGGCTTGAGAAACAAAGGATTGTATCATGGGTGTTCGCCACTAATAATCTTTCGATGAAGTCGTCTTCCTTCATTTTGGTCGCCGATTTACCTTTACCGCCGCGACGTTGCGCTTCGTAATCGGTAAGCGGTTGATATTTTACATAACCTTCATGAGAAAGTGTTACTACAACATCTTCCTGAGCAATTAAATCTTCAAGATTAATGTCGCCTGAAGCAGCGGTAATTTCCGTACGACGTTCATCGTTGTAAGTGGATTTAACTAATTCCAATTCTTCACGAATCACTTCGTTTAACCGCACCGAGCTGGTTAAAATACGGATTAATTCGCCGATTTGAAGTAAAATTTCATGGTATTCTTCGACGATTTTTTCATGTTCTAAGCCGGTTAAACGGTGCAGCCGTAATTCAAGAATTGCGCGAGCCTGAGTTTCTGATAAAAAATATTGACCGTCATGGGCGCCGAGTTCCGCGGCTAAACCGTCGGGACGGGATGCATCAACACCCGCCGCCTCCAGCATAGGCGCCACGTTGCCTAAAGACCAGGCGCGGGATAATAGGTTTTCGCGCGCTTCATCCGCTGTTTTTGAAGCGCGGATCAATTCGATAACCGGGTCAATGTTAGCCAGTGCAATAGCTAAACCTTCTAAAATATGCGCCCGTTCCCGCGCTTTGCGCAATTCGTAAACCGTACGGCGGGTCACCACTTCACGACGGTGTTTTACAAAGGCTTCAATAATTTGTTTTAAGTTGAACAGGCGGGGCTGACCGTGATCCAATGCAACCATGTTAATACCGAAGGTCACTTGCATTTGAGTTAACGCATATAAATGGTTTAATACCACTTCGCCTACGGCATCCCGTTTGATATCGATTTCAAGGCGAATCCCTTCCTTGTTGGAAAGATCTAAAACGCCGGCAATACCCTCAATTTTTTTATCACGCACTAATTCACCGATTTTTTCTACCAGCTTCGCTTTATTTACCTGGTAAGGGATTTCCGTGATAATGATTTGTTCGCGGCCTTTGTCATTAATTTCGACACTTGCTTTTGCGCGCACATAAACTTTGCCGCGCCCGGTCTTATAGGCTTCTTCAATACCGCGGCGACCGTTAATCAAGGCGGCGGTAGGGAAGTCGGGACCGGGAATAAACTGCATTAACTCGTCAATACTGATATCTTCGTTATCCATGTAGGCAAGACAGCCGTCCATTACTTCGCCTAAGTTATGCGGCGGAATATTTGTAGCCATACCTACTGCGATACCGGAAGATCCGTTAACCAAAAGAGACGGAATTTTAGTCGGTAACACGTCAGGAATCATTTCTTTACCGTCATAGTTTGGTGAGAAATCTACCGTTTCTTTATCCAAATCGGTTAATAATTCCTGAGTAATGCGCTGCATACGTACTTCGGTATAACGCATAGCGGCGGGCGCATCGCCGTCAATAGAACCAAAGTTACCTTGGCCGTCAACCAACATATAACGCAATGAGAAGGGCTGAGCCATACGTACGATAGTGTCATATACGGCACTGTCGCCATGAGGGTGGTATTTACCGATTACATCCCCCACAACACGGGCGGATTTTACGTAAGATTTATTATAGGTGTTACCACTTTGGTTCATGGAGAAAAGTACGCGGCGATGAACCGGTTTCAAACCGTCACGCACATCAGGCAATGCACGACCGACAATAACGGACATTGCATAATCGAGATATGAAGATTTCAGTTCTTCTTCAATACTAACGGGGGTTATATCTTGGACTAATTCAGTCATTTAAATATCCTAATTTTCTTATGGAAAAATTAGGCGGATTATATCACAAAAAGGAAACTAATTGGGATTTTTAGGTAAAAAAGAAAGAAAAAAGTGCGGTAAAATTTACCGCACTTTTACAAGAAATTATTTATCGCATTTATCTATATCGGCGCATTTGCCGTATAAATACAGACTGTGGGTTTGTAACTGAATACCGTGTTCGCGGCTGATTTCCTGTTGTCGTTTCTCGATAATATCGTCATTAAATTCAAATACTTTACCGCAGTCCACACAGATAATATGATCATGATGTTCAGTTGGGCATAATTCAAATACGGACTTATTGCCTTCAAAATTATGACGAATAAGAATATGGGCTTCATCAAATTGGTTTAACACGCGATAAACCGTAGCCAAACCGATTTCTTCACCTTTTTCCAATAGAAGTTTATAAACGTCTTCAGCAGAGAAGTGCTGCATTTTATGCTCTTGCATTAATGCTAAGATCGTCAAGCGCGGTTCTGTAATTTTAAGACCTGCTTTTTTAAGCAGCTTGATATTTTCTTCAGACATTTTATTCTCCTATTTTTTATTAGGCTAATTCCGCTAAACACATTTCATCATAAACCTGTTTAACCCAAGTATTGACACGCTCGGTCGTTAATTCCGGTTGGCGGTCTTCGTCAATACATAAACCTACAAAAGTATCGTTATTAATTAGAGCACGGGAAGATTCGAAAGAATAGCCTTCCGTTGGCCAGTTACCGACAATAATTGCGCCGCGCTGTTCTACGATTTCGCGCACGGTTCCCATCGCGTCGCAGAAATAATCCGCATAATCTTCTTGGTCGCCGCAACCAAAAATCGCCACTAATTTATCGGTAAAATCAATTTGTTCTAACGTCGGAAAAAAATCGTCCCAATCGCATTGCGCTTCGCCGTAGTACCAGGTCGGAATACCGAACATTAAGAAGTCGTAGGCTTCAATGTCTTCTTTTGTGCTCTTGGCTATATCACGAATATCAACTAATTCATTTCCTAATTGTTTTTGGATCATTTTAGCAACATTTTCCGTATTGCCTGTGTCACTACCATAAAATAAACCAACAATTGCCATTTCTTTTCTTACCTATTTTCTTGAATATTGAAATAATTTTGTAAAATTTTCTCGATAACTTCCGCTCGACTAATCTGCTGCTGAGACGCTAAATCTTCTAACTGCCGAACTAAATCAGTATGCAATTTCAATTCAACACGTTTTAGACCGCTTGATTTATCACGTTTGAGTTGATTGCGTTTATTTATTCTGATTTGTTGTTCGCGGCTCAGTGGATTTGTTTTCGGGCGTCCTATTTTCGGCACATTAGCGAACAGATCTAAAGTTATATAATCTGCATCTTGTTTTGCCATTTTCAAATCACTGAATTTGTCAAAGTAAAAAATCATTCTCATTGTGAGAATGATTTTCTTCTTCGGAAAAATATGTTGGACTATAACATAAATAACTATTGAGTTAAACAGGATTTACCGATTAATTTGATTCTAAAAACCGTTGAATCGCCCTTACGACAAACTCCGGTTTTTCCGCATGAACCCAATGTCCGCTACCGTTTATGGTGAAGGAGGAAGCTTGCGGAAATTGAGCTAAAATCCGCGTGCCGTATCCGGATTGGAGATAATCCGAATTTCCGCCTTTGATGAATAAGGTCGGCTTGTCGAAAAAGACCTCCTCCCAGCCCATAATTTGCCCGTAATTATTAAAAAGTGCGGTTAAATTAAAGCGAAATTTTTCCGCCGCATTACCGTCAAAGGATTTTAGCATAAACTGAATCACGCCTTCGTCTTTAATATAGCTTGCCAAAATAGGTTTAGCTTCTTGGCGGGAGGATGCTTGCGCATTTTTCACCGCGAACAAACCGGCAAATACGTCGTCATGCCAACGATGGGCGTAAGCAATCGGACCGATATCGATACAAATCAGCTTTTCCACCAAATCGGGGCGCAGCGCAGCTGTTTTCATTGCCGCTTTGCCGCCCATGGAATGTCCGATTAAAATAACCTTCGTTAATTGCAGGGTTTCAAGTAAATGAATAATGTCTTGCGCCATTAATGAATAATTCATTTCGTCGGCATGAAAACTTTGTCCGTGATTGCGCAAATCCAAACGTAAAATATTATAAGCGTCGCTAAAAGCTCGGGCAATAATTCCCAGATTATTCATGTCGCCGAATAAGCCGTGAATGAAAACCATTGTAGCTTGATTAGAAGGTTGTTTTAATTGATGAAACTGATAATTGAGTAATTTCATTTTGAAACGTTTACGACCCTAGAGTATTTATAAAGAAGTCGCTATAATGATAAAAATTCCATTGTGGATCAAGTCATTTGTTGAGAGAAGATAGAATGAAAATTATTGAAGTAGATGAAGAACTTTATCAGTACATTGCCAGCCAGACTAAATCAATCGGTGAAAGTGCATCGGATATTTTGCGTCGTCTATTGAATTTGCCGGTATCCGGCGTAAATTTAACTGCGGTGGATTTAACTCAATCAACGATGAATTCAACTAACGAGGAAAAAGGAACGCAATTGCCGGCGGAAAAAAATGTCGTTGCGGAAACGCCGAAACCTTCTTCCGAACAGGAAATTAGAACCCCGGCGCGCAAACAATCAACGCAATCCATTCAACATATTGTGACGAAAGTGAAGAATTTGTTGCAGTCGGAAGCTTTTCAGGAAGAAAGCAAAATGGTGGTGCGCTTTTTAAATATTTTATCCGTATTGTACCGCACGAATCCGGAAAGTTTTGCACAGGCAACGGAGCAGGAAACCTCGCAAGGGCGTACCAGAACCTATTATGCCCGGGATGAGGCGACCTTGCTTGCGGCGGGCAATCATACCAAACCGCGTCAAATTCCCGATACGCCTTATTGGGTGATAACCAATACCAACAGCGGTCGTAAAATGTTAATGCTTGAACGTACCATGCAATTTATGGAATTGCCGGAAGAATTGATTGACGAAGTCAGACCTTATTTTGCCGTCGTTTAATTGATTTCCATGCTGATGTTTCCTTGGCTGAATTATGCGAATTCGGCACCGTACCAAAATAAAACCGCCTTGCGAGATGATTTGCAAGGCGAAGTTTTTACTTGGTCGCAATTAGCCCAACGCATTGAGCAAACCCGTCTCTCATTACAACGGCAAGGTTTGAGTATGGGACAGGGTATTGCTTTATGCGGTAAAAACAGCATGGATTTATTATGTTTTTATTTAGCGGGGCTACAGTTTGGTTTGCGGGTGTTGGGCATAAACCCGGCATTTCCGGTTGAAAAAATTAATCGGTTATGCGAATTGAACGATATCAGCTTGCGCATTGATTTTTCTTCTTCTCAATATCATTGCCGGGGACTAAAAAATTCGGCAAAAAACGACCGCACTTTTACTTTAACCGAAGGCTATACCATGACTTTAACCTCGGGTTCCACCGGTTTGCCGAAAGCGGTGGTGCATTCCGTCAATGCACATTTGGCTAATGCTGTTGGTGTGAGCGAGTTAATGCGGTTTGGCGCTAATGATAGCTGGTTGTTGTCGTTACCGCTGTATCATGTCTCCGGGCAGGGTATTCTTTGGCGTTGGTTGCAGCAGGGCGGCGAGCTTGTTTTGCCGCAAGCGGATTTTTATGCTTCGGTTATCGGTGTCAGTCATGTTTCTCTGGTGCCAACCCAGTTACAGCGTTTATTGAGCTATTTGGCGGAACATCCGAATAAGTTTGTTTGTACCAAGCACATTTTATTAGGCGGTTCGCAAATTCCCCTCGAATTAACCCGGCAAGCCAACCGGTTAGACATACAATGTTATTCGGGTTATGGTATGACGGAAATGGGGTCTACGGTTTTTGCCAAAGAAAGTGATGAAACCGCCGGTGTGGGGTTGCCATTAAAGGGTAGAGAATACCGACTTGTTGATGATGAAATCTGGTTAAAAGGTGCCGGGCTGGCCGAGGGGTATTGGATCGATCAAAAAATCCGGCCTTTAACGAATAAACAAGGTTGGTTTCAAACTAAAGATAAAGGGCAATGGTTGAACAATGAATTAGTCTTGCTTGGCAGATTAGATAATATGTTCATTTCCGGCGGTGAGAATATTCAGCCTGAAGAAATTGAAAATATCATCCAAGGCTATGAACTTGTCAACCAAGTGTTTATTTTGCCAAGGGATGATGCGGAATTCGGGCAGCGTCCCGTTGCGATGATCCAATTTAATTTGGATGCCGATACGGAAAATAATTTTAAAAGTGCGGTAGAAAAATTGAAAATTTGGTTGTCAGATAAAATTGAACGTTTTAAACAACCGGTTGCCTATTTTCCGCTCGATGTAGAAAAAGCCCGGCAAGAAGGCACCATTAAAATCTCAAGAAATTTATTAAAAACAGAATTAATGACTTTATTAGGAAAGTGAATATGATAAGAATCATCCGTTCTTTTGGGTTGGCTTTAAGCTTGGTATTTGCCTTTGTCGGAAGTACGCTTGCGGCGGATTTGCCAACCGAGAAGTCTTTGCAGGCGCAAATTGAACAGCTACAAAAAGATGAGCAGACCGAGGTTAATAAAGCGCTTGTACAAAATTTACAAGATGCACAGGAATTATTAGCGCAGATTGCCAAACAAAAAGCGGATAATGAAAAATTAAATAAAGATATTGATCGGTCAACCAGAACATTGGCAGAGAGTAAAGCCAATATCGAGCGTTTCAAAAAACAGGAAAAAACCGTCGAGCAGTTAAAAGAGGATTTTCGTAAGTTAAGCCTGACGACATTACAAGACAGAAGTGAGTCGGCGACAGAGAATTTGCAAAATTTACAGGCGGAGCTGCTTACTTTAAATGCTAATTTGTCCGGGCAAAAAACCGCACCGGAGCGTGCACAAGCGGCGTTGACGGAGAATTTAAAACAATCTCAGGCATTAAATAGCCAGCTTTCAAACGTTAATATTGAGAAGACTTTACAAACTAAATTAACGGCGCAACTTGCCTTATTAGAACTCAAAAATGCCTACAATCAGATTTTACTGTATGGTAATAATGCATTAACCAACCTCTATACCAGCCAGGTGAATGAGAAGACGTTAGAGCAAACTCAGTTACAAAAGCAACTGACGGCGTTACAAGATATTATTAACGAAAAAAATTTAGAAAAAACTCAGGAACAGGTTGAAAAAGCTACCGAGTCTCAGCAAAAAAGCGCGGCGACGAATACAAATCCGGTGATTGTTCGGGAGTTGGATCTAAATACTGCCGTTACTAAAGATTTATTGGAGCAAACTACCAAACTCAACGCATTATCGCAGGATAATTTGCGTGTCAAAGGCATACTCGATAATCTGCAACAAACTCAGCATAATATTGAAGAACAAATCAGTGCGTTGCAAGGCACTTTGGTTTTATCCCGTATTATTAATAAACAGCAGCAATCGTTGCCACAGGATTCTATGATTAAAGGGCTGCCGAAACAGATTGCGGATTTGCGGGTAAAGATTTTTGATATCACCGAGTTTAAGAACAATGTCAATAATGCGCCGGCTTATATTGCTAGTTTAGAGAAAAGCGATAAAGTCACCTTTACGGATGCCGAGAAAAACCAATTAACGGATATTTTAGCCGCCCGGGATAAAGTGTTGACGGATTTGCTTAAACAATTAAACGGTCAATTAAATGTTTCTATTAATTTAGAACTGAATCAGCAACAGGTTCAAACTATCAGTGACGCTTTGCAATCCAAGCTGAAGCAACAGAGTTTCTGGGTTAAAAGTAATAGCAATATCGATTTGAAATGGCTGCAGGACGCGCCGATGTTGATTCGGTATCAATTACGCGGTATCGGCAATACTTTTGATTTTTCAAACTGGCGGGATAATCTTGTTCCTGCGGTTTTCTGGATTTTATTATTAATTGCATTGACGGCGATTATTCATAGAAAAAAAGAGAAGATCAAACAACAGTTAACCCGTATTAATAATAAAATTAAGTCATTAGGTACGGATAATCAGTGGAATACGCCTTTGGCGATTTTCTGGACGATTATTTTGTGTTTGCCAAGTACCTTCATGTTCTTAGCCGTATTTATTTTAGTAACTTATATTTGTTTTCAGGATCCGACACAGGTATGGCCTTGGGGCTTAAAAATGTCGGTGTACTGGTTGTTTTTCGCCTTTTTGCTGGCGATGTTGCGCCCGAACGGTATCGGCTATACCCATTTCGGTATGCCGAAACAAAGTAACGAAACTTTCCGTAAAATATTAAAACAGTCGGTGTGGGTGATTGCATTATTGTTGAATACGTCTATTTTCACTAATTTGGAAATGGGCGTGACTTATGATGTGCTCGGACAAGCGATGACTATTATCGTATTGATAGTCACTATTTTTATAGTTGCGCCGGGCTTCCGTAAAGCGATTTCGACTTATCAAGAAGCCACCAATAATGATAAGCAAGGTACGCATACTTATGTCTTATATCTTATCCGCGCGGTATTATTGCTGGCGCCGATTATTTTAATTGTGCTTATTGCGGTCGGTTATTATTACACTGCACTGGTACTCATTGAGCATTTGGTCGCTACTTATTTTGCAGTAATTACCTGGGTTATTTTCCGCAATATAATTCAACGCGCATTTTCCGTAACCTCCCGTCGTTTAGCGGCGAAACGTTTACAGGAAAAACGTGAACAAGCCAGAGCGAAAGCGGAAGCCAGCGAACATCCGGAGGGGGATAGCGGCGAAGTCATCTTAGAGGTTAAAGAAGAAACTTTGGCGGTGAGCGAAGTAAAACAACAAATCTCAAAAATCACAGACTTCCTGTTATGGCTTTGTTTATTCGGACTGCTTTATTGGGTGTGGTCGGATTTAGTGACGGTGGCTTATTATTTAGACGGCGTAACTTTATGGAAACAGTCGGTAACTACCGAATCGGGTACCGTTATGGAGTCCGTCACTTTATTTAATTTATTAATCGCTATCTTGGTATTATTCGCCACTTACGTATTAGTACGAAATATCGGTGGTGTGTTGGAAGTATTAATATTCTCTAACCTAAAACTCTCGCAAGGGACGCCTTATACGATAACGACCTTATTAACCTATGCGGTTATTGCCTTAGGGGCTAGTTTCGCATTCGGGACTTTGGGTATGTCGTGGTCAAAACTTCAATGGCTGTTTGCCGCACTTTCCGTGGGGTTGGGGTTCGGTATGCAGGAAATTTTTGCGAACTTCGTTTCCGGTATCATTATTTTGTTTGAACGTCCGGTGCGGATCGGTGATGTGATCACTTTAGGCGAATTTAACGGCACAGTATCTAAAATCCGAATTCGCGCAACCACGTTGGTTGATTTTGACGGAAAAGAAGTAATCGTGCCGAATAAAGCCTTTGTAACGGAACGCTTGGTAAACTGGGCGTTATCAGATACGGTAACAAGGGTGATTATTCGCGTTGGTGTTGCCTATGGTTCGGATCTTGAATTAACGAAGAAATTATTGCTGCAAGCGGCAAATGATTGCGATAAAGTACTGAAAACACCGAGTCCGGTGGTGTATTTTTTAACTTTCGGTGCAAGTACGTTGGATCATGAGTTACGGGTTTATGTGGGTAATCTTTCCGATCGTAATCCAACCATTGATTTCCTGAATAATCGAATTAATACGTTATTAGCGCAGCACAATATTGAAATCGCGTTTAATCAGTTAGATGTATTTATCAAAAATCAAAACGCCGATGAAGAAGTGAAATTAGGCAACGAACAATTAAAATTACAAAAATAAAAGGAACACAACATGGCAGGAAACAGCATTGGGCAATTATTCCGCGTGACTACATTCGGCGAGTCACACGGTATTGCGTTGGGTTGTATTGTAGACGGGGTACCGCCGAATATGGCGCTTTCGGAAGCGGATATCCAACCGGATTTAGACCGTCGCAAGCCGGGCACGTCCCGTTATACCACTCCTCGTCGCGAAGATGATGAAGTGCAGATTTTATCCGGTGTATTTGAGGGTAAAACCACAGGTACCAGCATTGGTATGATCATCAAAAACGGCGATCAACGCTCGAAAGATTATGGCGATATTATGGATAAATTCCGTCCCGGTCATGCGGATTATACCTATCAGCAAAAATACGGTATTCGCGATTATCGCGGTGGCGGTCGTTCTTCCGCTCGAGAGACGGCGATGCGGGTGGCAGCGGGCGCTATTGCCAAAAAATATTTGCGTGAACAATTCGGTGTGGAAGTACGGGGTTTCTTATCGCAAATCGGCAATGTTAAAATTGCGCCGCAAAACATCAGCGAAATAGACTGGGCGCAAGTCAACGATAATCCGTTTTTTTGCCCTGATCAAAGTGCGGTGGAAAAATTCGACGAATTGATTCGTCAATTGAAAAAAGACGGCGATTCTATCGGTGCGAAATTAACGGTGGTGGCGGAAAATGTGCCTGTCGGTTTAGGCGAACCGGTTTTTGATCGGCTTGATGCGGATCTTGCTCACGCACTGATGGGAATCAATGCGGTAAAAGCGGTCGAGATCGGCGACGGATTTGCCGTTGTGGAACAGCGCGGAACCCAACACCGAGATGAAATGACACCGCAAGGTTTTCTTTCGAATCATGCCGGCGGTATTTTAGGCGGTATCAGCACCGGGCAACCGATTATTGCAACTATCGCTTTAAAACCCACCTCAAGCATTACCGTTCCGGGGCGCACGGTAAATTTAAATAACGAACCCGTAGAGCTGATTACCAAAGGACGGCACGATCCTTGTGTGGGTATTCGGGCGGTTCCCATTGCGGAAGCCATGACGGCAATCGTATTACTTGATCATCTTCTTAGACATCGGGCGCAATGTGGCTTAAAATAGCGATATTATATGCTAATAAAACCTTAGCTGGTCTTAAAATAACAAATTTTAAAAGTGCGGTTAAAATTGCCGCACTTTTTTCCTTGATGAAGTGAGAGAGCGATGAAAAAATATTTAAAAACTTTGGTATTTTCTACCGCACTTTTAACCGGTTTGACAGTTGTTAATGCCGCACCGGAAGACTGGCAGCGGATTAAACGTCCGATTCCGAGCAGTAACGGTCAATCCGAACCTATCGGTTCTTATAGCAACGGTTGTATTATTGGTGCGCAACCAATGCCGGCAAAAGGCGACGGTTTTCAGGTTATCCGTATGAATAAAAACCGTTTTTACGGTCATCCCGAGATGATTAGTTATTTGCAGCGCCTTGGCAAGAAAGTAGAACAAGCAGGCTTGCCGACCATGCTAATCGGTGATATCGCGATGCCTGGCGGCGGACGTTTTTTAACCGGGCATGCGAGCCATCAAATGGGGTTGGATGCGGATATTTGGTTGCGGATGGGCTCTATGTCCGATCAAGACGCCTTAAATTCCGACGGCAAGGGGCTGCTGGTGGTGGATCGAGCCGAACAACGGGTTGATGAGAATATCTGGAATCAAAATCACTTTAATCTAATCAAACTAGCCGCACAAGACAGTAAAGTGTCACGGATTTTTGTCAACCCGGCAATTAAAGTTAAACTTTGTCAAACGGAACGTCAGGATCGCAGCTGGCTGCAAAAAATACGTCCTTGGTTTGGACATGATTCTCACATCCATGTGCGGTTAACCTGTCCTTATGGTGCAAATTATTGTGAAAATCAGCCGGCAATACCGAGAGGAGACGGCTGCGGTGCCGAGTTATATTCATGGTTTGAGCCGCAGAAACCCTCTTCCGGCGCAACGACAAAAAAAACATTACCGCCGGAACCTTTTTTATGCCAGCAAGTGTTAAATTCACCAAATCGTAGCGAGTGGCAGGATTAACCGATAAAGGAACATTCATGGAAGTGACAATTGAGATTACCGTTATTTTATTTACGGTAGCGGTAATTGCCGGATTTATCGATTCAATTGCCGGCGGTGGCGGTTTAATTACGATTCCCGCTTTATTAATGACGGGTATGCCGCCCGCATTAGCATTGGGCACCAATAAATTGCAGGCTTGCGGCGGTTCTTTTTCCGCAAGCTGGTATTTTATTCGTCGACGGGCGGTAGATTTATCCGCGGTTTGGCTGATTTTATTAATGACGTTTATCGGTGCCGTTATAGGTACCATACTAATTCAGTTAGTTGATGCGTCGTTAATTAAGAAAGTCATTCCGTTTTTAGTTTTAGCTATCGGTTTATATTTTTTATTTACTCCGAAGCTTGGCGAACAAGATGCGCGGCAACGTTTATCTTATGGCGTTTATGCCTTTACGGCGGGAGTAAGCATCGGTTTTTATGACGGCTTTTTCGGGCCTGGCACAGGTTCTATTTTAAGCTTAGCCTGCGTTACTTTGCTGGGATTCAACTTAGCTAAGGCAACGGCTCACGCGAAAGTATTTAACTTTACTTCAAATTTTGCGTCATTGATTTTTTTCTTAATCGGCGGACATATTTTGTGGTCGGTAGGGTTAGTGATGTTGGTGGGGCAATTTGTCGGCGCACATTTCGGGGCAAAAATGGTGTTGTCCGGCGGTAAAAAAATTATTCGCCCGATGGTTGTGATTATGTCATTTATTATGACTGTCAAAATGGCCTATGATCAGGGATGGTTTAGTTAAGAGAATAAATATGTCGGAAAAAAATAAAAGATTAACCGCAAGAGTAGGCTATGAGCCTCATTTTTCATGGTCCTATTTGTTACCCAAGTATTGGGGAATATGGCTGGGCATATTTGTATTACTTATTTTTGCTTTTATCCCTTTTCGTCTGCGTGATAATTTAGCGGCGAAACTGGGGTTAGTTATCGCAAAATATGCGAAAAAACCCCGTTATAAAGCGAGAGTCAACTTGCAATATTGTTTCCCGCAATGGTCGGCGGAACAGCGGGAAAAAGTGATTGACAATATGTTTATCACGGTAACGCAGGTTATGTTGGGTATTGGTGAAATTGCTGTTCGTTCAAAGGAACATTTGCAGCGACGTAGCGTATTTTTTGGTATTGAGCATATTCAAAAGGCGAAAGAACAAGGTTATAACATCATCCTGATGGTACCGCACGGTTGGGCAATTGATGCGTCCGGTATCATTTTGCATACCCACGGTATGCCGATGACCTCAATGTATAATCCTCACCGTAATCCGTTGGTTGACTGGTTGTGGACCATCACCCGCGAGCGTTTCGGTGGCAAAATGCATGCCCGCCAAAATGGCATTAAACCTTTTTTAAATATGGTACGGAAAGGTGATATGGGCTATTATTTGCCCGATGAGGATTATGGTGCGCAAGCCAGTGAATTTGTAGATTTCTTTGCCACTTACAAAGCAACCCTGCCGGGATTGAATAAAATGGCAAAATTAGCCAAAGCAGTGGTTATACCTATGTTTCCCCGTTATAACGCTAAAGCAGGGCGCTATGAAATGGAAATTCATCCTGCGATGGAATTAAGCGAAGATCCGAAACAATCGGCACGTGCCATGAATGCCGAAATTGAAAGTTTTGTCAGCCCGGCACCCGAACAATATGTATGGATTTTACGTTTGTTAAAAACTCGTAAAGACGGCAAAGATATTTATCAGTAATTACCGAATTCGGCGGATTAATTCTTGCAATCCTAGTCAATATCCTTTACATTTTAGCGTTTGATTTTTCAGTAAAAATGGTCTGTTTTGGACCGCACTTTAGGCAATAAAATGAACGAACAGTTACAACTTATTAAATCTTCAATCAAATCTATTCCTAATCATCCGAAAGAAGGAATTATCTTCCGCGATATTACCAGCCTTATTGAAGTGCCGGAAGCATTCCAGGCAACGGTTGATTTGATTGTAGGAAATTATAAAAATCAGGGGATTACTAAAGTTGTGGGTACCGAGTCCCGCGGCTTTATTTTTGGCGCACCGGTGGCTTTGGCGTTAGGTTTGCCGTTTGTATTAGTGCGTAAACCGAGAAAATTACCTCGTGAAACCATTTCGCAATCTTACCAACTGGAATATGGCGAAGACACCCTTGAAATGCATGTGGATTCGGTGAAAGCTGGCGATAACGTATTAATTATTGATGATTTATTAGCAACCGGCGGTACTGTTGATGCAACAATTAAGCTGATCAAGCGTTTAGGCGGCGATGTGAAACATGCCGCTTTCGTGATTAATCTGCCGGAATTAGGCGGTGAAGAACGTTTACGCAGCCTAGGTGTGGAACCTTTCACTTTGGTGAATTTTGAAGGCCATTAGTCTGACGTTGTAATCAATAGATTTAATTAATAAAATTCAATTAAGAGATAAGCAATGAGTTATCAAGTTTTAGCACGAAAGTGGCGGCCGAAAAACTTTGCCGAAGTTGTCGGACAAGAGCATATCTTGGCCGCACTTTCTAACGGCTTAAGGGAAAATCGCCTGCATCACGCTTATCTCTTTTCCGGCACCAGAGGCGTTGGTAAAACCTCTATCGCTCGTCTTTTTGCCAAAGGGTTAAATTGCATGGATGGTGTCACGGCGGAGCCTTGCGGTAAATGTGCGCATTGTAAAGCGATTGAAGAAGGTAACTTTATCGATCTTATTGAGATCGATGCGGCATCACGTACGAAAGTGGAAGATACGCGCGAATTGCTGGATAACGTTCAATACAAACCCGTGCAGGGGAGATATAAAGTATATTTGATTGACGAAGTACATATGCTTTCCCGTCATTCTTTTAATGCGTTATTAAAAACCTTGGAAGAACCGCCGGAATATGTCAAATTCCTACTGGCTACAACGGATCCGCAAAAATTACCGGTGACGATTTTATCCCGTTGTATGCAATTCAATCTAAAAGCTTTAGATCAAAAACAAATCAGCCATCATCTACAGCATATTCTTAAGGAAGAAGAAATTCCTTATGAAATGACCGCACTTGATAAACTGGCAAAAGCCGCCCGGGGCAGTATTCGTGACAGCTTAAGTCTTACTGATCAAGCGATTGCTATGTCTAACGGTAACATCAGCCGGGATGTTGTGCGTGTGATGCTTGGTTTATTGGATGACAATCAGCCTATTGAAATTCTCTATGCGTTACAGCAAGGTAACGGCGAGAATTTAATGAAAGTGATTCAAGCGGTTGCGGATAAAGGCGGAAATTGGGATGAATTGCTTATTGAAGTAGGTGAAACTTTGCACCAAATTGCCATGCAACAATTGCTACCTTCAACAAGTAACGATGAAACTCAAATCGGTTTCTTAGCGAAACATATTGCGCCGGAAGACGTGCAGTTGTTCTATCAGATTGTTGTGAACGGTCGCAAAGAGTTAGCGTTCGCACCAAATCCTCGTATCGGTGTGGAAATGACTTTATTGCGAGCGTTAGCCTTTCATCCTAAGCTTGTTCAAAGCCAGCCGAGCCAACAAGAGCAGCTATCGAACGTTCAAACCTACGTACAAAGTGCGGTTAAAAAAACTGAAAATTTAGTGGATATGCCGGTTGTGTCGCAATCCATTAAAGCGAAGTATGAATCACCGGCACATTCCGCTGCGGCAAATGCGGAACAACCAAGTTCAGCTGCGCTTAGCGCTCTGGAACAAATTCAAAAATTGCGTTCTCAGGCGAGCGGAAACGGCGAAAAAAAAAACGTTAATGTAACTTCTTCTCCTCTAACTGAAACCGATTCTTCAAGTTTATCCGATTTATCCGAAACTTCGCCAAAAGTGACCGCACTTCCCGTAGTTACCATGCAGAATAAATCAAAAAAACAGGCGGATTTGTTAGACCGTTTGGTTAACCTCTCTAATTCAAAAAATACAGAAACGGAAAATGCCGAAGATAGTGCGGAGAATACGGAAAACGATTCGGAAGATGAAACCAATTTGGCTGAAACCTACCGCTGGGAATGGACCAATCCTGAATTAGCGCAGGAAGAAACCGCCGTTCGACCGTCTGATATTAAAAAAGCAATCTTGCAGGAAAAAACGCCCGAGGTGATTACAAAAGTAATTGCCATGGCGGACGAACGGGACGAATGGACGAAAACCGTCTCGCAACTACATCTTGACGAATTGAAGCTGGTAAAGCAAATCGCCTTAAATTCCGTGGTGTTAATTCAGCATGAGAATGAAATGAAGTTAGGATTGCGATCCGCACAGAAGCATTTAGTGCGGGATAAATCCGTTGAAATTTTGCAGGATGCCTTAACTAAGTTTTATGGAAAAACAATTAATTTAACCATTGATTTCAATGATGACGAAAGTCTGTTTACGCCGCTTGATCACCGTCGTCAAATTTATCAGGAGCTGAGCGAACAGGCAAAAGAAGACTTGCTGAAAGATAAGAAAGTCCGGCTGTTGCAGGATATGTTCGACGCAAAATTGGATATGGACAGTATTCGTCCGGTTTAAATTATGGGTAAATTAAAGCGTTTTTTACTGATTTTTGTTCTTGCGTTTTTTGCCGCAGGAGCCTATTTTTTTTATACCGTTCAGATTTTCGAACAGCCCAAAATCTCTTTCAATTCGGTTCAACCCTCCTCGCTAACCCCGCAAAATCAATATTGCTTTGCAGTGAATTCACCGCTCCAAATTATTCGGCAGAACCGATTTAAATTTGTAGTATGGAATATTCACAAAGGATTGGATGAAGGTTGGCAACAAAGTTTGCAGCAATTTGCTCAAGAAGCTGATTTTTTGTTACTACAGGAAGTCGCCAGCACGCAGCAATTGGCGCAGGAAATTCCGCAATTTTCCACCGCACTTTACGTTACCTCGTTCAGTTACTTGGGGCGGGAATCAGGCGTTAGTATTTTAGCCAAAACCATGCCGCAGCGAATTTGTGGCGGTGCTGAGAAAGAACCCTGGATTTTGATTCCTAAAGTGGGTAATGCTATGACATTTCCCTTACAAAACGGGCAATCTTTATTAGTGGTTAATTTGCATTTGGTAAATTTTGAATTTCATCCTACAAGCTATCGCAATCAGTTGGAAAATATGATGCGACTGGTCGCGAAGCATCAAGGACCGATTATTTTGGCGGGTGATTTTAACAGCTGGAACCAGCCGCGTTTAAATTTGGTTCGCCGTTTTGCGAAACAATATCAATTAAATGAAGTGAATTATCACCCCGACGAACGTTTACGATTCTTAACCAATCCGCTCGATCATGTTTTTGTGCGCGGATTGAATGTAATAACAAGCACGACGGTAAAAACATCAAGTTCGGATCACAATCCGATTTTTGTGGAAGTCGCGTTAGACAAGCCAAATTCTAAATAGAACTCGTTCGTTTCTTTTTTTTTTCATAAAATAGTTGGGTATGATATCCCATTATTATTTTTTACTATAAGCAAATTCCTATGAAACTATTGATTTCAAACCAGCATGGTGCGATTGTAATGGCATTAATGCCGTTTTTTTACGGTATGTTATTGTCTCAACCTGTTTGGGCGCATATTTTCTTATTATTGGCCTGGTTTTCATTATATTTATTAAGTTATCCTTTTTTGAATTTGTTTAAAGGGCGTAATTTGGCACAATATAAAACATGGGTATGGATTTATGCTTGCGCGGTTATTATTTTTGTTATTCCGGCTCTGATTTATAATTGGAAAATATTATATTTTGCACTGACTATCGCTTTGTTATCATCGGTAAGCGTTTATTTCGTCAAGCAAAAAAATGAGCGGGCATTTTTAAATGATTTAAACGGTATCGTTATTTTTGCCGTTGCGGGAATGGGGGCTTACTATTTTGCCGATTCGGTTTGGGATTATAAAATCTGGCAAGTGGCTTGTTACCCTAGCTTGTTTTTTATCGGGACGACACTTTATGTAAAATCAATGATGAGGGAGCGAAAGAACCCGCTTTATTTGAAACTCTCAATTATTTTTCATATTGGTTGTATTTTAGTCTTTCTATTTGTGCAACAATATATCCTTACTTTAGCATTTATTATACCGTTGGTTCGCGCTATTTATTTACCCGCTAAAAAATTATCGGTGAAACAAATAGGTCTTATTGAAATGGCGGTTTCTTTGTTATTTTTTGTCATATTATTATGGGCAACCATTTAGATACCGGAAGTTTAGAAATTTAGGCGTTAGAAGTTTAGGTAGTAGCAGTTATGAAATTGAAATATAAATTATGCATAGCATTATTTGCCTGGGTGAGTGCTTTCCATGTAGCGGCGGCACCGCAGACACATGCGGAAGTCTCGAATGTAACAACGGAATTGAACGACATTCAAATTCGTCTAAAGGCGCAACAGTCGGCGGATAAAGGCGATTGGAAAACCGTCTATACGCTGTTATTGCCGCTTGCTCAACGGGGTGATTCGCAAGCACAGGTTAATTTAGGTATTTTATTTTCATCGGGACGCGGAGTTGAAAAGAATTTAGAAAAGGCTTATTGGTGGTTTAACGAGTCGGCGGAACAGGGCAACGCTAAAGCGGTAACTTACATCGGCTTGATGTATTTAGAGGGCGTTGGCGTAAAACAGGATACCAAACATGCTATTCGGATTTTAGAAAAAGCGGGGCGGGTAGATTATCCGCGGGCGATGTTAGCTTTGGGTAACGCCTATTATATGGAAAAAAATTTGCAGAAATCTTTTCTGTGGTTTGAACGTGCCGCTATGAAAGGTGTTAGCGAGGCGCAATTTAAATTAGGCATGATGTATGAAAAAGGCGAAGGCACCCATAAAGACGAAGAACAGGCCGTTTATTGGTACCAAACATCCTTAAAGGCCAATGACGATATTGCGGAATTCGCCAAAGAACGTTTATCGGCATTAGGCCGGCTCCGATAAATTAGGCGGGTAAAAAGGCAAGCGGGTTTAATCCGCTTGCCTTTTTATATGGCGACAGCTTAGTTCGGTTCAACAACTGTAATTTCCGCCTGACTGGTAAGCCCTCTCGGTAACTGCGTACCTTTGCGCCCGCGTTCGGCTCGATATTTTTGCAGATCCTCAGGTTTTAGCGTGATTTTGCGTTTACCGGAATGAAATACCAAACTTGAGTTTTCACTAATTAGCAACAATTTTACCAATAAATCGGTGCGTTCTTTGGCGCTTGCCGCCGGAATGGTAACGATTTTATTTCCTTTGCCTTTTGATAAGGATGGTAGATCCTTAACCGGGAAGATCAGCATTCTACCCGCAGCCGTCAACGCTACTAAAAGTGCGGTAGAATTTTCAATATTTTTCGGCGGTAACACTTTTGCATTTTCAGGCAGGCTGATTACCGCTTTACCGGCTTTATTGCGAGCGATTAAATCTTCAAATTTACAAATAAAACCATAACCCGCATCGGAGGCCATTAACAATTGTTGGCTTTCGTTTTCAATTAACAGATAGTCAACAGAGGCGCCTGCCGGCAGCGTAAGTTTGCCGGTTAACGGCTCGCCTTGTGAGCGGGCGGAAGGCAATGAAAGCGGATCCAGCGCATAGCTGCGACCGCTGCTGTCGATAAATACTGCCGGTTGGCTGGATTTGCCGCAGGCATGGGCGAGATATTTATCGCCGGCTTTATAATTTAATCCTTGCGGATCGATATCATGACCTTTGGCACAGCGCACCCATCCCATCTCGGAAAGAATGACGGTGACAGGTTCCGCCGGAATCATTTCGCTTTCGGAAATCGCTTTGGCTTCCGCGCGTTCAACAATCGGCGAGCGTCTTGGACTGGCGTAGGTTTTTGCATCCTGCTGGATTTCTTTTTTGATCAAGGTATTTAAACGACGCTCGGAGGATAAAATCTGTTCTAACTGCGCACGTTCCTGTTCCAATTGATCTTTTTCCGCCTGTAGTTCATGTTCTTCCAATTTGGCTAAATGGCGCAAGCGCAGGTTCAAAATGGCTTCCGCCTGTTCGTCTGACAGCTCGAAACGCGCCATCAAAACCGGTTTAGGTTCGTCCTCATTACGAATAATATGAATGACTTCATCAATATTAAGATAAGCGATCATCAAACCCTGCAAAATATGCAGGCGGGAAAGCACTTTATCCAAACGGTATTGCAAACGGCGGGTTACCGTGCTGCGACGGAAAGAGAGCCATTCGGTTAAAATTTGCAGCAAATTTTTTACCGCCGGTTTATTGTCTAAACCGATCATATTCATGTTTACGCGGTAATTTTTTTCTAAATCCGTGGTGGCGAATAAATGCGCCATTAAGGCGTCCGAATCCACCCGGTTGGAACGGGGAACCAGCACGATACGCACCGGATTTTCGTGATCCGCTTCATCGCGGATATCTTCAACCATCGGCAGTTTTTTAGCCGTCATTTGCTCGGCGATTTGGGCGATTACTTTCGACGGCGAAGCCTGATGAGGCAGCGCGGTAATAATAATTTCGCCGTCTTCTTTTTTCCATACCGCACGCATTTTAACGGAACCGCGACCGTTTTCGTAAATTTTACGGATTTCTTCTTTCGGCGAAATAATTTCCGCTTCCGTCGGGAAGTCAGGGCCTTGCACCAGGGTAAGAATGTCATCAAGAGTGGCTTTCGGATTATCCAGCAGCATTACCGCCGCATCGGCAATTTCGTTCAGATTATGAGGCGGAATATCCGTCGCCATACCGACGGCAATCCCTGTGGTGCCGTTGAGTAAAATGTGCGGTAAGCGGGCCGGCAAATATTGCGGTTCAAGAATTGTGCCGTCAAAGTTCGGTTGATAATCCACCGTGCCTTGCCCTAATTCGCCAAGCAATAATTCGGCAAATTTGGATAAGCGGGATTCCGTATAACGCATGGCGGCGAAGGATTTCGGATCGTCGGGGGCGCCCCAGTTTCCTTGTCCGTCCACCAGCGGATAACGATAAGAAAAAGGTTGCGCCATTAACACCATGGCTTCATAGCAGGCGGTGTCGCCATGGGGGTGGAATTTACCCAATACATCCCCCACGGTACGCGCCGATTTTTTATATTTGGCGGTGGCGTTTAAGCCCAGCTCGGACATAGCATAAACAATACGGCGTTGTACCGGTTTCAGCCCGTCGCCGATAAAAGGCAGGGCGCGATCCATGATTACATACATGGAATAATTCAAATAAGCACTTTCGGTAAAAGTGCGCAGAGGCATTTGTTCAATGCCTTCATAATTGATTTCAGACATAATTTTTATCTTTTATTAACAAAAAGTGCGGTCGGTTTTTTGGAAATTTTAATGCTTAAATCCCGTATCGATATCGGAATCCGGATTGCGTTTGTCATAAGGCTCATCACGTAATTTCCCACTGAAAATTTCAGGATTTTCATCACCTTCAATCATCAATGTGCCGCGGGCCCCTTTGTCGGCACGGAAAATCGAATGATCAATAAATGAATATTGCCCCGGTACCGGAATAGTCACTTCGCTAATCATGGCGCCACCGGAAGGAATCAAGGTTGTTTGCACGTTATGATTTTGCAGTGTGCCGCCTTCCATATAAACCGTATCGAAAGTTTTCCCGATTAAATGGAATGAAGAAGCCTTATTCGGGCCGGCATTGCCTACATAAAAACGGATTTTTTCGCCCACTTTCGCTTTTAAGGCTTTTTCGCCCTGCATTGAGCCGTAATGCCCGTTGAATACAACGTAATCAGGTAATTCATAAGCGGCTTTTTCCGTGCTGAATACTTGCAAACCTTGCTCGCCGAAGCTACCGTTGGTATAGAATTCGTTTTGCATAATGTAAAATTCTTTATCCGCCGGCGGGAAACCTTCTTTAGGTTCTACCAGCATTAACCCGAACATGCCTTTGCCGATATGGGTTCCTGCGCCGGGAATCGAAGCGCAGTGGTAAACGTATAAGCCCGAGCTTAGGGTTTTGAAGCGATAAACCGTGGTACGCCCGGGTTTTGTACTGCTCACCATTGCCGTACCGTCCGGCGCGGCGGAAGCGTGGAAATCCAGGCTATGGGGCAGCCCCGAGTTAATCGGGTTGGATAAATGTACTTCAACGGTATCGCCTTCCCGCACGCGAATAAAAGGTGCCGGCGTTGAACCGTTAAAAGTCCAGTATTTGAATTTGACGCCGGGCATAATTTCCATCATACGATCGGCGGCTTCCAATTTTACCACGACATTGGCCGGCGTGGTACGGTTTACCGGCTTAGGCACATTAGGCGCGTAAGTGAGTTCGGCTTCAATGCTCGGTAATTCGCTTGAAAGTGCGGTGCTTTTTACCGAAGTTTTATCAGGTTGATTATCCGCCCAAACATTGGTTGAAAGTACGGTTGCTGTGGCAAGCAAAATCGCAATAGTTGTTTTTTTCATAGAAATTCCTTCAATCTTTCAAGTTGGCAAACTAAGGAAAAAATCGCTGTTTTTCGACCGCACTTTTAGATCTTATACGGTTAAATCCACTTGATCGCCTTTGGTTTGCAGCCAGTTTTTACGATCTTCCGCGCGTTTTTTGGCAAGCAGCATATCCATAAGCTCAAAGGTTTCCGTCATATTGGTCTCGTCCTGTTCATAGGTTAATTGAACCAAACGGCGGGTATTCGGCTCCATGGTGGTTTCCCGCAGTTGTGACGGATTCATTTCACCCAAACCTTTGAAGCGTTGCACGTTCGGTTTGCCCCGCTTGCTTTTTAACCGATCCAAAATGCCTTCTTTTTCGCTTTCATCCAGGGCATAAAATACTTCTTTACCGAGATCGATACGGTAAAGCGGCGGCATGGCGACAAAAACGTGCCCTTGTTGTACTAATTTAGGGAAATGGCGCAGAAATAACGCGCAGAGTAGGGTGGCAATGTGCAACCCGTCGGAGTCCGCGTCGGCGAGAATACAGACCTTGCCGTAACGGAGTTGAGACAAATCGTCGCTGTCGGGGTCAATACCTAAGGCAATGGCGATATTATGCACTTCTTCCGAGCCTAAAACCTGGTCCGAAGACACTTCCCAGGTATTTAAAATTTTGCCCCGCAGCGGCAAAATCGCCTGATATTCGCGGTCTCGCGCTTGTTTGGCCGAACCGCCCGCGGAATCGCCTTCCACTAAGAATAATTCGGTTTTTTCCAGATCCTGTTGGGAGCAATCCGCTAATTTACCAGGCAATGCCGGGCCGCTGACTAATTTTTTGCGCACCACTTTTTTAGAAGCGCGTAAACGGCGTTGTGCCGAGTTAATGGCAAGCTCGGCAAGCTGTTGACCGATTTCCACATTTTGGTTCAGCCATAAACTGAAGGCGTCTTTTACCACGCCGCCGATAAATACGGCGCTTTGGCGGGATGATAAACGCTCTTTGGTTTGCCCGGCAAATTGCGGATCGTGCATTTTGAGAGAAAGCACATAAGCGCAGCGATCCCAAATATCATCCGCTACTAATTTTACCCCGCGGGGAAGCAAATTGCGGAATTCGCAGAATTCGCGTATTGCGTCAAGCAAACCTTGGCGTAAACCGTTTACATGGGTACCGCCCTGAATGGTCGGAATGAGGTTTACGTAGCTTTCGGCAATAAGTTCGCCACCTTCCGGCAGCCATAATAACGCCCAACTGACCGCTTCGCTGTCTGCGGAAAAATCACCGATAAAAGGCGTTTGTGGCAATGCGTTGTAACCTTGTACCGCTTCGATTAAGTAATCGGATAAACCGTCCTGATAGCACCAGGATTCTTCCGTATCGTTGACCTTATCCGTAAATTTTATTTCAAGACCGGAACAAAGTACCGCTTTAGCGCGTAATAAATGGCGCAGACGGGTTACGGAGAATTTATCGCTGTCGAAATATTTTGGATTCGGCTTGAAACGAACGGTCGTTCCCGTATTGCAGCGACCGCAAGTGCCGATAACCTGCAATTCTTCAATTTTCTGACCGTTGGAAAAAACGATTTTATAAATCTGTCCGTCACGTTTAACGATGACTTCCACTAACTCGGAAAGCGCGTTTACCACGGAAATCCCCACTCCGTGCAGACCGCCGGAATATTCGTAATTTTTATTGGAGAATTTGCCGCCCGCATGCAGTTTCGACAGGATTAATTCAATACCCGACACTTTTTCCGTCGGGTGAATATCTACCGGCATACCGCGACCGTTGTCGATAACTTCGAGGGATTGATCCTTATGCAAAATAACTTCGATTTTATTTGCGAATCCCGCTAAGGCTTCATCGACACTGTTATCGATTACCTCTTGCCCTAAATGATTCGGGCGGCTGGTGTCGGTGTACATACCTGGACGGAGTTGAACGGGTTCTAAATCTTTGAGAACGGTTATATCTTCTGCGGAATAATTATTTGCCATAGGTCAAGTTTATTTAGGGTTATTTATTTTTCAAATCAAAATAGGCAAAGATTCTAACAAAAAAGTGCGGTGTTTTCGACCGCACTTTTAGGTATTTGTTGAATAATTTGAGCTATATCTAATTATTTCTTATCATCATTTTTAATATTGGCGAAAATATTGGCTAAAATCGGGCCGGAAACATTATGCCAAAAACTGAATACCGCACTTGGTACTGCGGCAATCGGATTGAAATGTGCGGCGGCAAGGGCGGCGCCTAAGCCCGAGTTTTGCATCCCCACTTCAATGGAAACCGCTTTACTGTCGGCAATATTCAGTTTGAACAAACGGGCGCCGAAAAAGCCCACTAAATAGCCCAAGCAATTGTGCAATACTACCACACCGAAGATCAACAAACCGGATTCCACAATTTTATCTTTACTTACGGCCACTACCGCAGAAAGAATCAATACGATTGAAATCACCGAAACCAACGGCATGGTACGGCTGATCTCACTAATACTTTTTTTGAAAATCGCACGTACGATTAAACCTAAGAAAATCGGAAATAAAACCATTTTCAATACCGACATAAACATTGCGCCGGCATTAATATCCAACCATTGGCTTGCGAGAATATAGAAAATTGCCGGGGTAAGGAATGGCGCCAACAAGGTTGAAATTGTCGTGCAGGCGACGGAAAGTGCGGTGTTGCCGCGGGATAAATAAGTCATTACGTTAGATGAAGTACCGCCGGGGCAGGAGCCGACCAGAATTACGCCCACAGCCAGGTCCGCCGGGAGATTAAAGATTTTTGCCAAACAAAAGGCGATTGCCGGCATAATTACGAATTGCCCCACTACACCGATAAAAACCGATTTCGGATGTTTGAATACTTCGCCGAAGTCATTGAAGGTTAAGGTAATCCCCATACCGAACATCACCAGCCCTAACAGATAAGGAATATAAGGAGCGAAAATGGCGAATTGCGCCGTAAATTGAAAAGCTAAAAAAGCAAATACCAACACCCAAAGGGCGAAGGTTTTGCTCATAAAATTAGTGAATTTTAAAAGTGTTTGCATATTGAATAGTTCCTTGATTTTAAAAAGGCATTTAAAATAGCACAAAATTGCTAAATTAGTTAAAAATCAACGTAAATATTTTACTAATCGGCGAAATTTGCCAATTTTAGCTTATGCAAATTTAAATGTTGTATCCAACATGCAATACAGCGAAATCGTAAAGAAAAAAGAAGGGAATTTATTACAAAAAAGTGCGGTCAAAATTTATCGTTTTTTATGACCGCTTTAAATTTTACTTTATATGCATGTGACCGGACGATATTTTCCTTAATAAAGCCTCGGTAAATAATTCTGGTTGTTCAACCATTGGACTGTGTCCACTGTCTTTAATTATGGTCATTGAGGTTTGCGGGAAATTTTTAGCTATGTCAATCCAAGGTTCTATCGGGGTTATAAGATCATATTCACCCCAAATAAAATCAATGGGAATGGATATTTTTTGTAATACGTCGGGAACATCATATTTGCGGCTAAAATATAACCAACGGACAATGTTGCGGAAGATTTTTTCTGTTCCGAATAAGTATTTTACTTCTTCGATGCCGTGCGGCGGGATTTTGCTTTGATCATAAAATATGCGAGAACCAAGTAGTGTCGTATATTTATCCTTGCCGGTTTTTAGTTCGTCAAGAGATACGCCCGCCTCCATTTCAAGTTGCCCTGGTGCTCCGCTCATGATAACACCTTTAACTCGATCTTTTCGTTGAGAAGC
This sequence comes from Basfia succiniciproducens, assembly GCF_011455875.1. Taxonomy (NCBI): domain Bacteria; kingdom Pseudomonadati; phylum Pseudomonadota; class Gammaproteobacteria; order Pasteurellales; family Pasteurellaceae; genus Basfia; species Basfia succiniciproducens. The sequence goes on from NZ_CP015031.1 coordinate 477,199, forward strand.
ATAATGTAATGCAATTAATGCACCCAGCGAATTGCCAACTAAATATACGGGAGTTGAACAGTTTTCAGTAATAGTATCTAATTCGGTGAGAGCTTTTTGCTGACTGCCTTCAAAGGCAACGGGGATGGGATCGGTGAAAGTGAAGGTTTTGAATCCTTTATCTTGTATATTGCGAACAACGGAATTCCAAATCCAGCCGCCCGCAAATAAGCCGGGTAAGAAAATAATAGGTTCTCCGTTTCCCTTTGTTTCATATAACATCATATTAGTCTCCTTAAAAAAACTGTCTATAATATAACCAATTATGAATGTGATTACAAATTGGGAATTATTATTTTTAGTTACAGGTGCAAAAAGCTATCGCCAACAACGGTAAAAGCATATGGATAAAAGCATTTGGCGGGCGTTAGGCCGATAGCGGTTTTCTTTACATATAAAAAGTGCGGTCAAAAAATTCAAAATTTTTAACCGCACTTTAATCATAAAATAGCTAATAAGCTAACTACGCATTTTGCGCCGCCGTATAAATTGCCGCCATATCCTGTTCATATAACGGTTTTGCGGCACCGATACAACCTTTAGAGGCGATGGCGCATTTTTTTGCCATTTCGGTAATTTGTTCAGCCGTAGCGTTAACGCCCAGTTCGGATAAATTGGTCGGCATATCGATGCTGCGGAAGAAGTTTTCCATGGCTTCGATGCCTTTTAAGGCGGTCTGTTCCGCATTTTCAGCCGGTGCAACACCCATCACCCGAAGGGCAAAACGTTCGAAACGCGGCAAAAGCGCTTGGTACACATATCTCGCCCAATGTCCCCAAACCGCCGCCAAACCTGCGCCGTGAGTGACGCCGAACATACCGCTTAATTCGTGTTCCAGCATGTGGGTTGCCCAGTCGCCGTTGCCGCCGCCGCAATTCGTTAAGCCATTATGGGACAAACTGCCGCTCCACATAATTTCCGCTCTGGCCTCATAATTTTGCGGATCTTTTGCCAGAATTTGTGCATTTTTCATCACGGTTTTCAATAGGCTTTCGGCAATACCGTCGGTAATTTCCATGGTATCGTGCGGAGTGAAATAACGCTCCATGGTATGCATTAAAATATCCACGTTACCGCTGGCGGTTTGATATTTTGGCAAAGTCATGGTGAGTTCCGGGTTTAAAATTGAGAATACCGGACGGGATAAATTATTGCTGTAGCCCCGTTTGATGTCTCCTTCCTCTTTGGTGATTACGGAACTTTCACTCATTTCACTACCGGCGGCGGCAAGGGTTAATATGGTGGCAACCGGCAAACAAGCGGTGGCCTGGCGCTTGCGATCGTAAAGTTCCCAGACGTCTTTATCCGGCTCGGCTACGCCGTAGGCAATAGCTTTGGAGGAGTCGATTACACTACCGCCGCCGACGGCAAGAATAAAGTCCACCTGTTCTTTTTTGCATAATTCAATACCTTGATAAACCAGTGATAACAACGGATTAGCCACCACGCCGCCCAGTTCCGTATAGGCAATACCGGCATTATCAAGAGAAGCTTTAACGCGATCTAATAAGCCCGATGCTTTCGCACTGTTGCCGCCGTAATGAATTAACACTTTTTGACAGCCTTGTTCTTTAATCAATTCGCCTACCTGCTGTTCGGTTTGTTTACCAAACACAATTTTAGTTGGGGTATAGTACTCAAAATTTTGCATAGTCATTACTCCTGTTACGAAACTATCGGTTATTTTAAAAAGCAATTTATTCCTATACAATGAGTAAATTAAGAATAAAGAATTCCTGAATCGGGAATAAAGAGGGATGATGTTAGATAAAGTGGAAGCCGTTCGTTATTTCTGTATAGCCGCGGAAACCCTGCATTTTCGGGAAACCGCCAACCGCCTCGCCATTTCGCCGCAGGTGGTTACACGTATGATTGCGGAACTGGAACGGGAATTGGGCGAACCTTTATTTAAGCGTAATACCCGCAATATTTCACTGACGGATTTCGGTCAGGCCTTTTTGTCTGACGCCCAACAATGGTTGAAGGCGACGGAAACCCTGTTTCAAACGGATTTTAAAGAATCCATGAGCGGAACGGTGCGAATTACCCTGCCAAGATTGCCCAATAATGATGTGATTTTAACGGAATTATTGACCGCACTTTCGCCCTATCCCGATTTGCATATCGACTGGCGCCCCGATACCGCCTTATATAATTCCATTACCAGACAAATTGATATCGGCATTCGTATCAGCCTGGAAATGGAACCCCATTTTATCGCCAAAAAAATTACCCATATCAAAGAGCGTATTGTGGCGAGTACCGCTTTACTAAACCGTTTAGGTCAACCGCGGGATCTGGACGACCTGCAAAACCGTTTTCCGCTTTGCGCGGAAATCAACCCGCAAACGGGCAAAGCATGGCATTGGTTCAATACGGCGGAGCAAAGTTTTGTTGCGAAAAAACCGTATTTTATGAGTTCGGAAAGCTATAGCAATCTGGCGGTGATTTTGAAGGGATTAGCCATCGGGGTATTGCCCGACTATCATTATCTGCCGCATGTACGGACCGGTAAGCTGAAAATCTTATTTCCCGACTTGCCGATCCCTGAGTGGAAGATGTTTCTGTATCGCCCCTATCAGGAAAACACTCCTATGCGGGTGATTCATGTGTTTGGCTTGCTGGAGAAGATTCTGGTTAAGCATTATCATACAACGGGTTAATGCCTGTTGATTTGGATAACAGGCATTTTGATCTTTCTTTCTGGCTTAATTATCTTCTGAAATTCACAATGCCCACTGAAAGCAGGATAATTAGTCCGCCTATGATCATGCGTAATCCCGGTTGTTCGCCGAGCCAAATCCAGGCGATCAGAATAGCGTAAACAGGTTCAAGGGAGATAATCATTGCTGCGGTTCGGGCGTTGATTATGTTCAGGCTTGAAACAAATAAGGTGTAGGCAAGGCTGGTGCATAGCAAACCGAGGCAGGCGATCCAAAACCAATCCGTTACCGAAACCTCAGGCAATTTGTGAGCGGCAAAGGGAAATAGCAGGATTGAACCTATTAAATATTGCCACCAACTGGCTTGTGTGCCGGAGAGTTTGTTGATGTTTTTTCGATTTAAAATAGCAAGAATGCCGTAAATTGCACCGGAAAAAATTCCCCATAATAAACCTTGAGTGGATTGATTGCCGAATTCGAATTGCGGAGTGACTAAAATTAAGCCGATAGTGACGGCGATTAATAAAATCAGTTCGCGGCGTTTTAACTTTTCCTGAAAGAACAATCGTTCAAAGAGCGCTACAAAGCCCGGAAAGCCGGCAAAACCAAGAGTGGCGACAGCAACGCCGCCCACTTTTACCGCGACATAAAACGTGACCCAATGAGCCGTTAGGAGAGCGCCCGACAGAGATTGATTCGCCACATCTTTGGTTGAAAGTGCGGTCAGTTTTTCTCGTTTTATTAAGAAATAAACCGATAACGCGAGAAACGCGATTATCACCCGCCCTAACACAATTACATCGGAATCGGCGCTGATAATGACGCCGAGAACGCCGGTCAATCCAAAAAGCACGGCGGTAAAATGCACTTTAATCAGTGCTAAATTATAATTATTAACCATTATTATTTTTTCTCGGCATGATGGTCGCAACAATTTGGTTTGCTGAGCCCTTCGATAATCGGACAATGTTCGGAACCGTCGCCCGGGCATTGATTGGCAAGGGTTTGCAATTGCTGTCTCATTTGTTGCAATTTGCCGATTTGATTATCAATTTCTGCAATTCTGGCGAGAGTTTTGGCTTTAACATCCGCACTACGGCGATGAGGATCCTTATAAAGTTCCAATAATTCTTTGCATTCGGGGAGTGAAAAGCCGACCAAACGAGCCTGGTGCAATAAGTTTAGTTCTTCTACGTGTTTTTGATTGTATTGGCGGTAGCCGTTCAGCGCACGTTGAGGCGTTGTAATTAGACCTTTTTCTTCATAAAAACGAATGGACTTTGCCGTTAAATTCGTTTTTTTCACAATTTCATTGATATTCATAGCATTCCTTTTTGAGTTCCGCTAATTTACTCTTGACCTTCCCCTTGGGTCAAGGTTTATTTTTAGCAAGTCAGTAAAGTATTTTTTAACAAAGGAGTAAATTATGGCAATTTTTTTAGCATTGAGCGAACTGTCATGCGGACATTGCATTAAATCGGTGACTAAAGCTATTGAAGCTATTAGCGGTGAAAATAGCGCCGAGGTTACCTTAAATTATGCGAAAATCAATTCGGATAAAGATCCGCAATTATTTATTGATGCTATCACCGCCGCTGATTTTAAAGCGCAATTGGCAACCCCGAGTTTTGAATTGGAACTAGACGGATTAAACTGCGGTCACTGCATTAAAAGCGTGAGCAAGGCGCTAAGTGCGGTGGAAAATATGGAAGTTTTTGATGTGGATCTGAAAAAAGCGCGTATTTACGGTAATGCCAAACCGGAAGATGTCGTGAAAGCTATTGTAGATGCCGGCTTTAATGCGAGGTTAGCCAGGCTCGTTTAATCGGAATAAGCCGAAAACAGAGCAAGCTGAGGAGCCGATAAACGAAATCCACAGCGAAGTGCAACAAACCGTGCAAATTGATGACAGAGCCGAGCAGACTACCTTAATGCTGGAAGGTATGAGCTGTGCAGCCTGTGTGCGCAAGGTGGAAAAAGCCTTATTAGCAGTGCCTGAAGTGGCGGCGGCACAGGTGAATCTGGCGGAAAATACCGCATTGGTGTACGGCAACGGCGATGTGGAATTAATGCTGCAAGCGATTGAGAATGCCGGTTATCATGCCGAAGTAGTGGAAGATGAAAATTCCCGTCGCGAAAAACAAAATGTACAGGCGGAGCATGAAATTAATCAGCGCAAATGGCAGTCAATTGTCGCCTTAATTGTCGGTTTCGGTTTGTTCTTTTGGGGAATTTTCGGCGGAACGACCGTTGCCACGGCGGAAAATCACTGGAACTGGGTAATGGTCGGTCTCATTGTGTTGGTGACTATGCTTTGTACCGGCTGGCATTTCTTTGAACGCGCCTGGAAAAACTTATTGAAAGGTAACGCGACTATGGATACCTTAGTGGCGCTAGGCACCGGTGTGGCTTGGTTATTTTCGATGTTTATTTCCCTCACTCCGGATTTTTTCCCCGATGGATCGCGCCATCTTTATTTTGAATCCGGCGTGATGATTATCGGTTTAATCAATGTGGGAAAAATGCTTGAAGCCAAGGCGAAGCAACGTTCATCAAAAGCATTGGAACGTTTGCTTGATTTAACCCCGAAAACTACGCGGATTATTGATGAGCTGGGTGAGCGTGAAATTCCGCTGAAAGATGTAAAAACGGGAATGCGGATTCGTCTGCAAACCGGCGATTGCGTATCTGTAGACGGCATCGTTCTGCGAGGTACCGGTTGGATTGACGAAAGTATGCTGACCGGTGAACCGATTCCCGTGCAAAAGCAGGAAGGAGATAAAATCAGCGCCGGCACATTAGTTACCGACGGCGCATTACAATTTCGCGCCGAGCAGGTAGGCAATAAAACCATGTTGGCGAATATTATCCGCTTAGTTCGCCAGGCGCAAAGCAGTAAGCCGGAAATCGGTCAGTTGGCGGATAAAATTGCCGGAATTTTTGTACCTGTGGTAATTTGTATCGCTGTTTTTGCCGCGTTGATTTGGTATTTAGTCGGCCCTGAACCGCAGATTTCTTATGCGCTTGTAGTGCTGACAACGGTACTGATTATCGCCTGTCCTTGCGCGTTGGGATTGGCAACGCCAATGTCGATTATCGGCGGTGTCGGGCGTGCCGCGGAACTGGGCATATTGGTACGTAATGCGGATGCCTTACAAAAAGCTTCAAATGTCGATACTATTGTCTTTGATAAAACCGGTACCTTGACGAAAGGTGAGCCGAAAGTGACCGCACTTTTAACCTTTAATCATTTTGATGAATCGGTTGCACTGGAGTATGCGGCAAGTATTGAGCAAGGGGCAAACCATCCAATAGCGAAAGCGGTACTCAGTTTGGCGCAGGAATATAACCTGAACCTTGAACACGAGCCGGAGGATTTCCGCACCTTAAAAGGTTTAGGCGTGAGTGCCAAGGTTGATCAGCAGAACATTCTGCTCGGTAATTATACTTTATTGCAACAGCATAATATTGATGCGAGTGCGGCGAATAGGTTCTTCCAAACCGAAAGCGAAAAAGGTGCGACGGTAATATTTTTAGCGGTAAATAATGTATTGGCGGGTGTTTTCGCAATTCGGAATCCTTTGCGCGAAGACTCGGTGGAAGCCATACAACGCTTGCATAAACAGGGTTATCACCTGATTATGTTAACCGGCGATCAGGAAAAAACGGCGCAGGCTATTGCAAAAGAAGCGGGAATTGATCAAGTTATTGCGGGGATTCTTCCGGAAGGAAAAGCCAATGTGATCCGACAATTACAAGAACAAGGCGGAAAAGTTGTAATGGTGGGTGACGGCATTAATGATGCGCCGGCATTGGCGCAAGCGGATGTGAGTATTGCTATCGGCAGCGGTAGCGATATAGCTATTGAAACTTCCGAACTGACTTTAATGCGGCACAGCATTCATGCGGTAGCGGATGCTCTGGCGCTTGCTAAAGGAACGTTGCATAACATGAAACAAAATCTTTTCTTTGCTTTTGTTTACAATGTTATCTGTATTCCTGTCGCTGCCGGCGTATTCTATCCGCTTTTCGGCTTCCTACTGAATCCGATGTTCGGCGGAGCGGCAATGGCTTGTTCATCTATTACGGTAGCAACCAATGCAAACCGCTTATTAAAATTCCAACCGAAAGATTAGTCGTATAATCCTTCAGTGAAAAAAAGTGCGGTAAAAATTTTAAGATTTTTTACCGCACTTTTGTCCGTAAGTTGATAGTTATTTAGAGGCTTTATCTTTCTCTAACATATAACACTCGATTTCCGGTTTGATTTCATGATTGAACCATTTCGGGTGGTGTTTTTTCGCCCAGCGTACGGTAACCCAGCCTTCAACCATGGCGCGGATGGAGCCTTTCACCCAAAACGCCATGTAGATGTGCACCAGAATGCCGGTGAACAGCGCGAAGGCGCTGGCGGAGTGCAATAAAATCGCAATGCGCAGCGTTGTTACCGAAAAGTAGCCGGAGAAGTAGCGCCGCCACATGATAATGCCGGTTACCAACAATGTGATCATGGCAAGATTCAACGTCCAGAACAGCATTTTCTGACCGAGGTTGTATTTGCCGTTGTATGCCACACCATGTTCGTTACCTTTCAATACTTCCACGATGCCTTTCAACCAGCGGATGTCGTTCCGTTCCGGAATATTATGGCTTGCATAAATAAAGGCAAGAATAATAAACGCGATGAACATGATGATACCCGTAATCGGGTGAATGGCGCGCGCCAGTTGCGGCGTCCCCAAAATTTCATGTAACCAGGCGAAATCCGGGAAGAAAAACGCCACTCCGGTGAACATGGTCATAAAGAAGGCAATCACTAAAAACCAATGACTCACACGAGCGGGGTATTTATGGCGAACGATTTTGGTATCGTTCGTAAATTCGACTTTACTCATTATTTGCCACCTTTGTTATGATGTGATTGTTCTTCTTCCGCATCTTCCCGTTCGAAGTGGGCGCTGTGATCTTCCACATCTTCTTCATTGTTCGGGCCGACCCCTACATAATGGGCGATTTCGGCTAATGCCAGGCCGCCCATCGCGACTGCCGCCACCGGTTTTAAGATGTCTTTCCAAAGTTTGACGGTAACGTCGATTTCCGGATCTTTCGGTAAGCCGGCATAGAGCTCCGGTCTGTCCGCGTGGTGCAGCACGTACATCACATGAGTACCGCCTACGCCTTCGGGATTATAGATGCCGGCATTGTCATAGCCGCGGGATTTCAAATCCGCCACTCGGGTTTCCGCATAGTGCAGCATTTCCTCTTTGGAGCCGAAATGAATGGCGCCGGTCGGGCAGGTTTTCACGCAGGCGGGTTCTTGACCCACATTGACGCGATCCACACAGAGGGTACATTTGTATACGCGGTTGTCTTCATTGCTCATTTTCGGCACATTAAACGGACAGCCGGCGATACAATAACCGCAACCGATACATTTTTCCGATTGGAAATCCACAATCCCGTTGGCGTATTGGATAATGGCACCCGGTGCCGGACAGGCTTTTAAGCAGCCCGGTTCGGCGCAGTGCATACAGCCGTCTTTGCGGATCAGCCATTCCAGCCGGTCGTTTTCCTCCACTTCGCTGAACTTCATTACCGTCCATTGTTGGGCGTTCATGTCGCGGGGATTATCGTAAACCCCAACGCATTGTTCCTGCGGAGCGCGGATATCGTTCCATTCGGAACAAGCGACCTGACAGGCTTTACAACCGATACAGATGGTGACATCGATAAGTTTAGCGACTTCCACCACGTCTTTGCGGACTTGCGGCGGCGGCGTGACGCCGGAAGTGGCGGAGCGCTTGATAATGTTTTGTTCTTGTACTGCGGACATTACAGGGCCTCCGTGGTTTTTTCGATGTTAACTAAGAACGTTTTAAACTCAGGGGTCTGCGTATTTGCGTCACCTACGCGCCCCGTTAATGCGTTCGGTAAGAAAGATTTACGCCCATCGGCAATAAAACCGCCATGGAGCGGAATACCTATGGTATGAACCTTTTTACCGTCAACATCAAGGGATTTAATCCGTTTAGTCACAACAGCTTTAGCTTTAATGTAACCGCGTTTTGATGTCACTTTAACTACATCACCTTGAGCGATACCTTTTTCATTGGCGAGGTCTTCACTGATTTCAACAAATGGCTGCGGTTGAGCAATCATGTTGAGATCGGCGTTTTTAGTCCACCAGTGGAAATGTTCCGTTAAGCGATAAGTTGTACCCACATAAGGGAATTCGCTTGCGTTACCAAAACTTGCCTTATCATTATCCAAAATACGCGCAACCGGGTTTGAAATTACATTCGGATGCAGCGGGTTAGTACCGATTGGACTTTCGATAGGTTCGTAGTGTTCAGGGAACGGACCGTCGACCATTTTATCCAATGCGAATAAACGGCTTATTCCTTCGTTATTCATGATAAACGGCATCACATTGCTGTTTGGCGGTGCCGTGCCAAAGTCGGCTATATCAATATAGTTCCAGTTTTTGCCGTTCCATTTGATTAACGGACGTTTCGGATCCCATGGTTTACCGGCTAAATCCGCGGAAGCGCGGTTGTAAAGAACACGGCGATTCGCCGGCCATGCAAACGCCCAACCCAAGGTATTACCCAATCCGGACGGATCGCTGTTATCGCGGTTATCCATTTGGTTGCCTTTCGGTGTCCATTGACCGCTGTAAATCCAGTTTGCGGCGGAAGTGGTGCCGTCATCGCGTAATTGAGCAAAGCTTGAAAGCAATTCGCCTTTTTTCGCAATTAAATTACCGTTTGCATCATAAAGATCTTCCAATGCGTAACCATTGCTTTCTTTAGCAATTTCATGAGCTTTTGGTTCCAACGGATTTTGGTAGTTCCATGTCATAGCTTTAATTGTATCAATAGAAGGACCGCCCTCTTTTTCATACATTTCAAGCATCACTTCACGGATTTCGGAAAGAATATCCACATCCGGTTTCGCTTCTTTCGGTGGTTCGGCTGCTTTATAATGCCATTGCAACCAACGACCGGAGTTGGCGATAGAACCGTCTTCTTCCGCGAAACAAACCGTAGGCAAACGGAATACTTCGGTTTGAATCTCAGCAGGATTAACATCATTGTATTCGCCGTGATTTTGCCAGAATTCGGAAGTATCGGTTTTTAACGGATCCATCACAACCAGGAATTTCAATTTGCGTAATGCGGACGAAATTTTATTTTTATCCGGATAAGAGGCTAACGGGTTATAACCCTGACAGAGGTAACCGGTAATTTTACCTTGATCCATTAAATCAATGTATTGCAGGTGATCCATTTTCTTCTTGTATTGTTTCGGAAGATTATGGAAACCCCATTCATTGTCTTTGGTCGCATTTTCACCGTAGAAGGTTTTTAACATACTCACCACAAATTTCGGCGTATTTTGCCAGTAGTTAGTCTGACCTTCGGCCGCTGTTTTCGGCGTAATACGGTTTAAGAAGCTCTCTAATGAGGTATCGGTTTCTGTTGGTAATGGAATATAACCCGGCAACATAGACGGGAACAGACCCATATCAGTCGTACCCTGAACATTGGAATGGCCACGTAATGCATTGATACCGCCGCCCGCCATACCGATGTTACCTAAAAGTAACTGGATAATCGCCATGGTACGGATATTTTGCGCACCTACGCTGTGATGAGTCCAGCCTAGGGCATATAAAATAGTCATGGTACGGTTCGGTACCGCCGTCGAAGCGATGGTTTCGGCAAATTCCAAAAATGCTTTTTGTTTGGTACCACAAACCCGCTCAACCATTTCCGGCGTATAACGTTCAACGTGTTTTTTCAGCAAATTAATGACGCAACGAGGATCCTGCATGGTTAAATCGCGTTTCGGCTGGCCGTTTTCATCCAATTGATACGACCAAGTAGATTTATCGTAGCTACGTTCGGCTTCATCGTAACCGGTGAATAAACCTTCTTCAAAACCGTAACCTTCATTAATCAGGAAGCTTGCGTTGGTATAGTGTTTAACATATTCGTGTTGAATAGCGTTGTTATCGAGCAGGTATTTGATTACGCCTGATAAAAGCGTAATGTCCGTGCCCGAACGAATCGGAGAATAGAAATCAGCGACTGCCGCAGTACGGTTAAAACGTGGATCAACCACCATTAACTTGGCACCGTTTTGCTTTTTCGCTTCAATAGCCCAGCGGAAGCCGACAGGATGCGCTTCAGCCGCATTACCGCCCATAACGACGACAACGTTGGCATTTTTGATATCAACCCAGTGGTTGGTCATGGCACCGCGACCAAATGATGGAGCAAGACTTGCTACCGTCGGTCCGTGTCAGGTACTCGCTTGGTTGTCAAGAACAAGTAAACCGAATGCCCGCGCCCATTTTTGGGAGATTAACGCGGTTTCGTTACTTGCCGCGGACGCCGTTAAGAAACCGGTTGTTAACCAACGATTAACCGGCGTTCCTTCTTCATTGGCGGACTCCCAGTTGGCATCGCGGTCATCTTTCAATAACTTGGCGATTTTATGAATGGCGTCGTGCCAGGAAATGCGTTCCCACTTATAGGAACCCGGCGCACGATATTCAGGATATTGGATACGGTTCGGACTGTTTACGAAATCTAAAACTCCCGCGCCTTTAGGGCATAACGCTCCGCGGCTGACCGGGTGATCCGGATCGCCTTCGACGTGAGTTAATTTTCCACGGGAATTCATTGCGCCGTCACCGATGCTATACATCAGCATACCGCAACCCACAGCGCAATATGTGCAGGATTGACGAGTTTCTTTCGCTCGTAAAAGTTTGTATTCGCGTGGTGCAGCTAATGCGGCAGTAGGCATTAAACCTAATGCGGCAACAGATGTACCCGCCATCCCACCTGCACAGATCTTAAAGAACTTTCTTCTTGTGACCTGCATAGATAATCCTCAAAATAATAGTAGGTAGTAATTTTGTTCATACCGTTCTCAGAATAGACAAACGCAGCGACGCGATTCTTAAGCGTTTTATAAAATTTAGATGTTAATAAAAAGTAAGGATTGCGTTTCTACACTTATTCATTCACAGTAACAACATGATAAATTTGATTGCATTGCTTTCTCGAAAATGTATTACAATGAAAAAGCTAAAATCAGAGGTAGGATACCTTTATTTCTATGATAAAGCTATAACCAATCTTATTCATAAAGGAAAAATATTTTGATTGAGATCACAAAAAGAACAATAAGTTTTTTCAAAAATTTAACATTTATAAAACAAATAGATAAAGATACAGTGTCAGATTCAAACAATAGCCGTTTTGAATTTATACAAAAAGAAGAAACGTTGGCGGTGGAAATGCCCGTAGCGCTTGTTTATAACGGCATTTCTCATACGGTGATGATGGCAACTCCTTCAAATTTGGAAGATTTCGCTCTAGGATTTTCACTGGCGGAAGGTGTTATCGATAGAGTTTCGGATATTTACGGCATTGACGTTGAAGAAACCTGTAACGGGGTAGAAGTGCAGGTGGAGTTGGCAACCCGATGTTTTGTCCGCTTGAAAGATTTACGCCGAACCTTAACGGGCAGAACGGGTTGTGGTATTTGCGGCAGCGAGCAGCTTGAACAGGTCACAAAAAAATTAGCAAAATTAGACCGCACTTTTTGCTTTGAACTGAAAAAATTAGACGGCTGTTTAGCTCTATTACAGCAAGCGCAGACGTTGGGTAAGCAAACGGGTTCAACCCATGCGGTAGGCTTTTTCTCGCCGCAAGGGGAATTGTTAGTGATTCGGGAAGATGTGGGGCGCCATGTGGCGTTAGATAAATTATTAGGCTGGCATGCCAAGCAAGGAAAACCTCAAGGTTTTGTTTTAACTACAAGTCGTGCAAGTTATGAAATGGTGCAAAAAACTGCAAGTTGCGGGATTGAAATGTTAATAGCTATTTCTGCGGCGACGGATTTGGCGGTACGTATGGCGGAAGAATGTAATCTCACTCTTATCGGTTTTGCTAGAGAGGGAAGAGCGACGGTTTACACTGAGAAAGTGCGGTTAAAAATTTAGAATTTTTGGACGTTATAAAAATACCGAGCAAACGGCTCGGTATTTTAATGAAAAGCGGGTTATTTTTTTACCGAAATATGTACCGTAATTTCTTCACGATCATGATACAAATGTTTTGCCTGAATATGATATTTAAAACCGGCTTTATCCAATTCATTAGTGATTAATTGCAAACAGTTTTGCACTTCCGCATAGCGTTTTTTCATCGGTAGTTTCAGGTTGAAAATGGTCTCGCGGCACCATTCGTTCACCAACCATTTTGCAATTAATGCCGCAATCCGGATAGGCTGTTCAACCATATCGCAAACCAGCCAGTCAATTTTACTGCGTTTCGGCGGCTGAAATTTAAAGCCGTCTTCCGGGCAGTGATCAATTCGCCCGGTGTCATGCAGACTTGCCGCCATTTTGCCGTGATCCACCGCATAAACAAATAAACCTCGTTTAACTAATTGATAAGTCCAACCGCCGGGACAGGCACCTAAATCTACGCCGTACATGCTTTCATTCATGCGTTTTCGTTCTTCTTCCGGCGATAGGAAAGTAAGAATCGCTTCATGTAGTTTTAAGGTTGAACGGCTCGGTGCTTGCGGTGGGAATTTTAAGCGTAAAATCCCCATAAAATTCGGCGAATGATTATTGTTGTAAGAATAGCCTACGTAGCAACAGTTGGGTTTAACAAAGAAAATATGCAGAGTCAGACCACTTTTTTTTACTTCTTTGAATGCCAGGTAACCTTGTTTTTTTAATGCCTGACGCAACGGAACGGTAAATTTGCGGCAAAAGACGGACAGTTCTTTAGCTTCATTGGTATCGGCCGTTTCGACAAATAATTCCGTTGTCCGGTGAAGATTCACAAGGCCGCCAAGCCTATTATATTCTTCAATAATAGGCGTAATACGATCGGTTGACGGTAAATTTTCCAATAAATCGGAAATAACTATCATCTGACGGGCAAAGATTAATTGATTAAACGGAATTTCACGGGCAAGACGATCCGCTTCGCCTTCCTGATAACATTCAAAAATCACATAACCGCTGTCATTGTTGACGCGGGCAAAACCAAAAACGCCTTTTTCCGCCGCTTTTTCCGTAATTTCGGCGGCCGTTTCTTTTTCAAAACCAATGCGGCAATATAGTGCAAGTTTATTCAAATTAGTCCCTTTAATTGTATTTCATTTCCTGCATAATCCATTGTCGGAATGCAGAGATATTTTGATCATTTGTTCTGTTTGTATCGCTTACCACGTAAAAAGACTTAGGATCTTTGAGTTCATAAGGCAGTACTACTTGTAGGTTGCCGTTGTCAATTTCCTGTTGCGCCAAAATACTATTGGCTAATACGATACCTTGTCCGTGTACGGCGGCTTGCAGTGCCATAAAGGTATGGCTGAATAACGGACCTATATGAATATTTAAGTCGCTGATTCCCAGCTCTGTCGCCATATTTTGCCAGTTATCCCTTGTGTGTACATGAATCAAAGTATGATGTTTTAAATCATCTTTTGAATTTACCGGATTATTGGCAAGTAGTTTGGGCGACGCCAAAATGAGCAAATTATCTTCCGACAATTTTTCTGTTTTGAGATTATCCCAATTTCCGTAGCCATAATAAATAGCCACATCAATATCATTGCCCAAAATTCCTTCATCTTGTTCCGCACTTTTTATGCAGACTTCAATATTAGGATAGAGTTGATTAAATCTGTTTAATCTCGGAACCAACCAGTTAATACCGAAACTTTGCAGTACGCTGATAGTGAGATGAGGATTGTCCGTAGATTTTAATTTTTCCGTTACATCCGCAAGTTTTTGCAAAATAGGTGAAATTTCCTGAAAGTAATTTTTTCCTAATTCCGTTAATTCTAAGGATCTGTTTTTACGGATAAATAACCGAATATTTAGAAAATCTTCCAATAATTTTATTTGATGGCTTACTGCTGCCTGAGTTACGCATAATTCGTCAGCCGCTTTAGTAAAACTTAAGAAGCGAGCCGCACTTTCGAATGCTTTCAATGAATTCAGGGGAGGCAAACGTTTAAACATTTTTCTTTCCAATTGATGAAATATGGTTTATACTATATAAGATTTATTCGGATTAGTTTTTTTTATGTTTCGAATAAAAAATTCTCACTTGTTCAACTCCTTAGTCCCCCATATAATACGCCGCGTACTTAATGATTAAGCAATTCCTTTTTCATAAAGAGTTTCATTCTTATTAAGTATTATGTTGTGTTTGCATATTGTTCGGGAAACCGAACGCAAGTAACTTAGTTACTTATTTAACTTCCTGTATATTTTTAAACCTAATTTTGGGTTCGTAATGCACCGCTCTTTGTGAGCGGTGTTTTTTTATCTCTTAAGATATTAAACATATCTTTTTTCTGAAAAAACAATCCGTTTATCTTATCATAACTTAATGTGCTGACCAGCATAAAATAGCATGCTTTTTGGAAATAATTGTTTTCATTGATCCTATTATGGTGTAGATTTATCACAATATGTAGTACACAAAAATAAGGATAAAAAATGAAAGATCTTGATTGGAAAAACCTTGGTTTTGGTTATACAAAAACTGATTATCGCTATATTGCTTATTGGAAAAACGGCGAATGGCAAAAAGGCGAGTTGACAAAAGATAACACCTTACATATTAGTGAAGGTTCGCCCGCATTGCATTATGGTCAGCAATGTTTTGAAGGGTTAAAAGCCTACCGTACTAAAGACGGTTCAATTCAATTATTTCGCCCGGATCAAAACGCCCTCCGAATGCAGCAAAGCGCTGATCGTTTACTAATGCCTCGAGTTCCCGTCGATATGTTTATTGATGCTTGCAAGCAAGTGGTTAAGGCAAATGAAGAGTGGGTAGGTCCTTACGGTTCCGGTGCGACATTATATTTACGTCCTTTCTTAATCGGCGTTGGTGATAATGTCGGCGTACATCCTGCAAAAGAGTATATTTTTTCTATTTTTGTTTGCCCGGTCGGCGCTTATTTCAAAGGCGGCCTTGCTCCAAGTAAATTTTTGATTTCAACTCATTTTGACCGAGCGGCGCCTCACGGTACGGGTGCGGCGAAAGTAGGCGGCAACTATGCGGCAAGTCTATATCCGGGCAAATATGCTAAAGAACACGGTTTTGCAGATTGCATTTATTTAGATCCGGCCACACATACAAAAATCGAAGAAGTGGGTTCCGCAAACTTTTTCGGTATCACTAAGGATAATAAATTTATTACACCTATTTCTCCGTCAATTTTACCGAGTATCACTAAATATTCGTTGCTTTATTTAGCAAAAGAACGCTTAGGCCTGGAAGTGGAAGAAGGCGATGTCTATGTAAAAGATTTAGATCAATTTGCCGAAGCCGGCGCTTGCGGTACTGCGGCTGTTATTACTCCTATCAGCGGCGTACAAATTGACGATAAATATCATGTTTTTTATTCCGAAACCGAAATCGGACCGATTACACAAAAACTTTATGACGAATTAACCGGTATTCAGTTTGGTGATAAACCGGCTCCGGAAGGTTGGATCGTTAAAGTTGAATAATAAAAGCCGATAAGAAAATGCCGAGTTTACACTCGGCATTTTTTATAGCTAAAAAGCAATTAACAGGGATTATTTGCTTTGCATCATTAAGCCGAAAAGCATTAACCCTATATATTCTTCGGGAATTTCATTACCGTTCAGCATAAGCTTGTCGTTAACGATAGCAAGATTGAATTTTGCCGAACCGCCTTCTTCTACAATTACATTTTGCTTTTTCAATGTATTGGCAATCTGGTCTACTTGTTGTTGGGCATATCCGTCCGCTTTTTCTTTTGCTACGCCGCTTAATTGTTGCAAGGTGGATAAAAATTCCACTAAAGCGGGTTTATCAGTATCAATATTTAAAGAGAATTGTTTAAATAATGAGAGTACATTTCCTTTTTTCAACGCGTTTGCGAAATCGGCATGGGCTAATTCAATATTAAAATTACCGGTAAATTTACCCGCAGTATTTTGCAGAGCCAACGGAGAGATACGAAAGTGCGGTTGATTTTCCAGAATTTTTAACAAAATTTCGTTGATTTCTTTTTCATCGGCTTGTCGTTTTATCCCGTGGATTAACTGCGCGACCAGATTAGTCGGTAAATGATTTGCCTGAAGATCAAGCTGAACGCCGCCTAAGTTTTTGTCGTTAATTTTTAATGAATCCGCCCGGTTATGAATATCGTAATTCAGCATGCCTTCGTTTTCATTGGCGGCATAGTCGTAATTGAAATTATTGAAATATATTGTGTTCGCCGTTTTTTTATTATCAGCGAAATGATAAGTATAGGTAAGATTTTCAATCTTTCCTTTATACAAGCCGGTGGTGATATCATTCGTTGCCGGAATGATTTGCATCAAACCGTCGAGATTTTGTAACTCAATGTCAATAGCGGATAAATCCGATTGTGTTTCCGCCTTATCGGCTAATTTTATATCGGCGAGAGCCTTATCGGTCAGAGTCAGTTTGGCGGCATCGTAACGGTAATTAAATTCGCCTTGTTTTTTTGGTGTCGCCGCATATTTAATGAAGGCGTTTGACCAATTAACGGCAATATCTTCAAGTTTAATATCACCGGCGGCAAGATTAAGAGCAGCATCAAATTCCTGCATATAATTTAAGCTGATATCCGCCGTAATCGGGTTTTGTTCTTTTGTGTAATCAAACCAAGGTGTGGTGAGTTCATTTTTTATAAGTTGGCTGTGACTGGAAAAAACGGCAGGCGAAAAATCAAACTGACGGACTAAGTTAAGGGGCAGAGGCCCATGATAAAGGGTTCCCGCAAAAGGGAGTCGCCATGTTTGGGTTTTATCTTGTGTGGATTCAATTAAAATATCGTAGCCCATTTCCGAGCTGAATAATCCTCTATCAAATCGTACGTTTTCAATTTTTACAGAAAAAGCCACCGCACTTTTTGCACTTGTCAGCTGTTTATTTAAATTTTCTACCTGTGTTTTATATTCGGCTTCGGCGGTTTTACCCGTAAACCAGGCGCCACCTGTCCAAACTGCGGCAAGGGCGACAATTATTGTTAAGGCCAATTTTGATTTATTCATAAAAAATATATTCCTTTTATAATTAAGATTATTCTAAGTAACCTATCATAATTTGAGCGTTTTTTCGAGTTCTATTGACCTAATGCCGTTGATTTATAAATTAAACATCGGTATTTAAACGCTAAATAAATGGAAATGAAAAAATTTAGAAAAATTTTTAACATTTCCTCTTGAAGTTTAATGACTCGTCCTTATTTAAGGTAACAAGAATGAGCGGAAACGATTTATCAAGAAATTAAAAAAAAAGCTTGAAAAAGAAAAATCGATCCACATTTTAAGATTACGTAAACAAAACTTACGAATGAATTTAACGAGGAGAATTAAAATGGGCAAAATTATTGGTATTGACTTAGGTACAACAAACTCTTGCGTAGCGGTAATGGACGGCGATAAACCGCGTGTAATTGAAAATGCGGAAGGTGAACGTACAACCCCGTCAATTATCGCATATACACAAGATAACGAAGTATTGGTAGGTCAACCGGCAAAACGCCAGGCGGTAACAAACCCGAAAAATACATTATTTGCAATCAAACGTTTAATCGGTCGTCGTTTTGAAGACCAAGAAGTACAACGCGACGTTAACATTATGCCGTTCCAAATTATCAAAGCGGACAACGGCGATGCATGGGTTGATGTGAAAGGTGATAAATTAGCGCCACCGCAAATCTCTGCCGAAGTATTGAAAAAAATGAAGAAAACCGCAGAAGATTTCCTGGGCGAAACGGTAACCGAAGCGGTAATTACAGTACCTGCATATTTTAACGATGCGCAACGTCAGGCAACTAAAGATGCCGGTCGTATCGCAGGTTTAGAAGTTAAACGTATCATCAACGAACCGACGGCGGCGGCATTGGCTTATGGTTTAGACAAAGGTAAAGGTAACCAAACTATCGCGGTTTATGACTTAGGTGGCGGTACTTTTGACTTATCAATCATTGAAATTGACGAAGTGGGCGGTGAAAAAACTTTTGAAGTATTGGCAACCAACGGTGATACTCACTTAGGTGGTGAAGACTTCGATAACCGTGTAATTAATTACTTGGTTGATGAGTTTAAAAAAGAACAGGGTGTGGATTTACGCAACGATCCGTTAGCAATGCAACGTTTGAAAGAAGCGGGCGAAAAAGCGAAAATCGAACTTTCTTCCGCGCAACAAACTGATGTGAATCTTCCATACATCACAGCGGATGCAACAGGTCCAAAACATTTAAATATTAAATTGACCCGTGCGAAATTAGAAGCATTGGTAGAAGATTTAGTAGCGCGTTCAATGGAACCTGTAAAAGTAGCGTTAAGCGATGCCGGTTTAAGCGTGTCACAAATTGATGATGTTATCCTGGTAGGCGGTCAAACCCGTATGCCGTTGGTTCAACAAAAAGTGGCCGAATTCTTCGGTAAAGAACCGCGTAAAGACGTAAACCCTGACGAAGCGGTGGCGGTTGGTGCGGCGGTACAAGGCGGCGTATTAGCAGGTAACGTAACCGACGTATTATTGTTAGACGTAACACCGTTATCATTAGGTATCGAAACTATGGGCGGCGTGATGACTACCTTAATTGAGAAAAATACTACGATTCCGACTAAAAAATCGCAAGTATTCTCAACCGCGGAAGATAACCAAAGTGCGGTAACTATTCACGTATTACAAGGTGAACGTAAACAGGCGAGTGCCAATAAGTCTTTAGGTCAATTCAACCTGGAAGGCATTAACCCGGCACCGCGCGGTATGCCGCAAATTGAAGTGACTTTCGATATCGACGCGGACGGTATTATCCATGTTTCGGCGAAAGATAAAGGCACAGGTAAAGAACAGCAAATTACCATTAAAGCTTCTTCAGGTTTAAGCGATGAAGAAATTCAACAAATGGTACGCGATGCGGAAGCAAACGCAGAAGCCGACCGTAAATTTGAAGAATTAGTTCAAGCCCGTAACCAGGCCGATGCGTTGGTTCACAGCACACGTAAACAATTAACGGAAGCCGGTGACAAATTATCAGCAGACGATAAAGCACCGATTGAAAAAGCGGTAAATGAACTTGAAGCTGCGGTGAAAGGTGAAGATAAAGCTGAAATCGAAGCGAAAATCCAGGCATTAATTCAGGTTTCCGAAAAATTAATGCAAGCGGCGCAACAACAAGCCCAAGCGGATGCCGGTGCGCAACAGGCACAAGGTAATAACGGCGGTGATGATGTTGTCGATGCCGAATTTGAAGAAGTGAAAGACAATAAATAATCTATCTTCAAATAACTAATTTAAGGGCGTAGCGATACGCCCTTTTAACACATGGGTAGGGTGGGTTTAATTGCCCACTAAGTTTTATCAAAGTGCGGTTAAAATTTCTGAATTTTTGACCGCACTTTTACGGTGGGCGAGCGAGCCCACCCTACATTAGTGACGAAAATTATGGCAAAACAAGATTATTACGAAACGCTTGGCGTACAAAAAGGGGCGGATGAAAAAGAAATCAAACGCGCCTATAAACGCCTTGCGATGAAATATCACCCCGACAGAACAAACGGTGATAAAGCGGCGGAAGAAAAATTCAAGGAAGTCAATGAAGCCTATGAAATTCTGATGGACAAAGAAAAACGCGCCGCTTATGACCAATACGGACATGCCGCTTTTGAACAAGGCGGATTCGGTGGCGGTGCCGGTGGATTTGGCGGCGGCTTTGGTGGCTTTGGCGGTTTTGAAGATATTTTCAGTGAAATGTTCGGTGGCGGTGCAAGTCGTCAACGTGTGGTTCGAGGCGAAGATTTACGCTACGACATTGAAATTACATTGGAAGAAGCGGTACGCGGCACCACAAAAGATATTAAAATCGATACCTTAGCCGCTTGTGATCATTGCGGCGGCAGCGGTGCGGAAAAAGGTTCGAAAGTAGAAACCTGTCCGACTTGCCACGGACACGGACGAGTTCGCCGTCAGCAAGGTTTCTTTATGACGGAAACTACCTGCCCGACCTGTCAGGGTAGCGGTAAGAAAATTGAGAAACCTTGTAAACATTGCCATGGTGACGGACGGGTTCATAAAAAGAAAAATCTTTCGGTTAAAATTCCGGCAGGTGTGGATACGGGCAATCAATTGCGCTTATCCGGTGAAGGTGCGGCGGGTGAAAACGGTGCGCCGGCAGGGGATTTATATGTTGTGATTCATGTAAAAGATCACCATATTTTCGAACGTGACGGCAGCAATTTGTATTGCGAAGTGCCGATCAGTTTTACTATGGCGGCATTAGGCGGTGAAATTGAAGTGCCGACTTTGGACGGACGAGTGAAATTAAAAATTCCGGCTGAAACGCAAACCGGCAAATTATTCCGTATGCGCGGGAAAGGGGTTACCTCAACAAGAGCCGGTTATGCAGGCGATTTAATTTGTAAGATTATTGTGGAAACGCCGGTAAAATTAAGCGAAGAACAAAAAGAGCTGTTGAGAAAATTTGAAGAGAGTTTAGAAGGACAGTCCAAACAACGCCCTAAATCATCAAGTTTTTTAGACGGCGTGAAAAAATTCTTTGATAATTTAGGTAAGTAGCCTATTGGTGTATTATTGTTGGGGCGTATAGTATACGCCCTTGACTATACATGTTTCCCTGATACAAAAGGCATAGTAAACAAAAAAACTGCGGTCAAAAAATCGAAAATTTTGACCGCAGTTTTTTTTATATAAAGGATAAATTAGTCACGAGGCAACCATTTGTTGATTGTTTTATCCAGGTTGCCTGACATTTTTTCTAAATGCAGGAATTGATCCACATAACTTTTGAATCGGTAATCGCCGTTATGAATTAACCAGCCGTTTTGCGCAGGTTTTAACGGTTTGTCCGGGTTAACTGCGCAAAGCACGCCTTTATGCTCATGGGCTTTTACGATGGCTTCCGCCGCTTCGCTTACAAATACGTCCACTTTTTTATCGATAACCTGTTGGAAAATCGTTAAGTTTTCCGCATTCATGGTTAAATTTGCATTGCTTAATTCATTACGGGCGTATTTTTCATTACTTCCGCCCGGGTTTGCGATAATTCGGACTTCAGGACGGTTAATTTGCTCAACCGTTTGATATTTATCGACATTTTCACAACGCACAATAGGTGTTTTGCCGTTAATGAAATAAGGCTCGGTGAATAACGCTTTTTGCTGGCGTTCAAGGGTAATGGAGATTCCGCCGACGGCAATGTCGCATTTGTTCGCGGTGAAATCGTCCATCAGTGTTTTCCAAGTTGTCTTAACAATGGTTACTTTGGCGCCCATACTTTGTGCGAGTTTATCCATTAGGTCGTTATCGACACCTTCGAATTTACCGTTGTTATCGAAACTGAAAGGTTTGTAATCGCCGGGTGAGCAGACAACCAATTCTTTTGTTTCCAATACTTTTGTTAATGTATCCGGTGAGGTTTGAGCTTGTGCCGTTGCGCTGACAAACATTGCCGCAACTAGAGTTGCGAGAGTTGCTTTTTTCATGTTGTGTTTCCTTTTCTGTTGTTTAAATAATAAAAAAGCCGATAGCCTGGCTGGCTATCAGCTTATAGGTTAAAAACCAAGTGTTTGTTTAATCCGATCAGCGAACATTCCGACACTCAATGCGTAGTAGTTGGAACGGTTCCAGTCCAAAATGGTACGGTAATTGTTTGACACCAAAAATGCCCGGCCTACTTCCTTATCCGGACGAACCAACCATAAATCCGCATTGGATAAAGCTTTTAGTTTGTCGGCATCAAACATATTCTTTGGTAATACGCCTTGAGCCTGCCAATCGTTCAATGAACGCGCTTTCTCTTTTTCCGTGCCGGCAAGTGAAAGCGGTAAAGGGGTTGTCAGAGAAACTTCTATTCCCCAAGGCAATGTATCGTCCCAACCGACGGTATGCAGATAATTGGCGATAGAAGCGAATACGTCATATTCGTTGCTCCAAATATCTTTTGTACCGTCTTTATCGCCGTCGGCGGCATAGTTTAAGTAGGAACTCGGCATAAACTGAGTCTGTCCCATGGCACCGGCCCATGAACCCAACATTTTACTGCGATTTAAATGACCGGCATCCAGCATTTTCATTGCGTTAATAAATTCTTTGCTGAACAGGGTTTCGCGCCGTCCGTCAAAAGCTAAAGTCGCCAGCACGGACAATACGTCATAATCTCCCTGATAGTAACCAAAGCTGCTTTCCATGCCCCAAAGCGCAAGAATAAATTCTTTCTGTACGCCGAATGCGCTACTTGCTTTTTGTAGCGGAACCTGCACGTCATAATAGTTATCTTCCGCTTTGTCCACTTTGGCTTGGGTTAAATGTTTTGTCAGATAATTGGTGACGCCGTTGGGATTTGGCGGCAGGGGTGGTAATCCCTGACGACGAGCCGCATTGCCCGCTTGTTTTTGATCCAAACGAACTGCGCTGTCGATATAACGGATATTGTTTTGTGCCGTTAGCGTTGCATTTGAAACGCCTTGCCCGGCGGCCTTGCGTTTTAAAAATTGCACGTAATCATCAAAATTATTTAATGTTCGGGCATTTGAATAAACCGCAGTGGCGGGTAGCGCACTCAAATCTTCGGCAGAATTGACCGCACTTTTATTATTGTTGGAGGAGCAACCCGCTAACATCAGGCAGGTTGTTAATGCTAAAAATTTATATTTTATTTTCATTATTAAATTCTTCTTTATTTTCTCATGAGTTTATATAAGTTTTTTAATAGAGAAACCGGCATTAATCTTGGTAAGGTTCTCATCAGAAACGTGAGAAAACCGGAAACCGCCCCCTGAATATGTAATTGTCGTTTTAATTTGTAGAGTTTCCATTCGCTTTTTGCATAAGTTAAACCGCGGCGGCGCCCGATCATCGCATCGCCGTTGGTTCTGGCATAAAGTAATATGTCCGGCAAATTACCGACCTGATAACCGGTTGCGATAATGCGGTTCCAAAGATTGTAATCTTCCAGAAAAAGATGATGCTGATAGCCACCGACTTCCTGCAAGACGGATTTTTTATAAGCCACCGTCATATGGTTGAAGGGCGAACGCATTTTATTAAACCGCACGATTTCTTCATAACCTACCGGTACCCGGCGAACGCTGATAATTTGAGCCGGGTCGTTGTCGAATTCGGCAATTTGCGTGCTGAACAGAACTACATCCGGGTGTCGTTCAATATATTCCGCTTGTTTGGCAAAACGTTCCGGGTAACAGATATCATCGGTGTCCATGCGGAATAACCATTCGTTACGTGCAACTTTAATGCCTTCGTTAAGGGCTTTTCCTAATCCCATATTTTGCGCTAAGGGGACGAAAGTAAAGGGTAATTTTTCTTTAAACTCGTCCAGCACCTTTTCCAGTTCCGGTGTAATTTCACCGTCTAATACAAGAACGACTTCATCGGCAGGCAGAGTTTGCTCCGCCAGACTTTGCAGACTGGCGCGTAAAAATTCGGGTTTTTCCTTAATATATAAGGACATTAAGACAGAAAATTTCATTGTTATACAAATCTTTTTAAATTAATTGCCAAACTTGGCGAAATAAAGGTAACGACGGCAATAATCAAATGTTTGAGACTGTGGCTTTTCTTAAACATTTCAAAATAATAGGTTGCCGCTTTCCGAGATAAATTCATGGCATTAGGGTAAGCCAGCATATAAAGCGCATTAAGGGAAAAATTATGGGTTTGTTGCACCGTTTTTACATAATTGGCGCGAATAATTTCAATGGCTTTTTCGGTGTTTGCCGTATTGGTCGAAACGCTGGCGCGTTTGGTATGAAAACTGCAAATACTCAAAGGTTGGTCAACCAAAATGGCCTTTAAGTTCGGGCTGGAAACCAGTTTTAGCACAAAATCGTAATCTTCGAGCGATTTTAACTCTGTGCTTAATCCGCCCAATTCAAAAAAGAAATCTTTTTTAATGCCCAACATCGGCATACCGCCGATTTTGTTTGCCAGTAACATATTGTCTAAGGTTAATTGTGCCGCCGGCAGCGGGCTTGTTACATAGCTGAAACCTTCATTTACCATATTGCATTTTGCCGGGTGGTAAACAAAATTAGCCTGCGGGTTTTCAACAATAGTTTTCGCCAATACTTCGCATTTGTTATCGGCGAAGCGATCGTCGTCGTCCAGAAATAACAACCAATCGTTTTTCGCCGTATTTGCGCCTACATTTCGGCTTTGTGCCGCACCGAAATTTGTCTCGTTACGGATTAATGTCACCGGAAAAGAAAAAGTGCGGTCAATTTTGATGAAATTTTGTGAACAGTCGTCCACCACAATTACTTCAAAATTTTTCACGGTTTGATTTTCCAGGCTTGCCAATAACGCATTGACTTCCGTATTACGGTTATAAGAGGGTACGATAATACTAAACATTATTTTCTCTCAACTATGATTATTTTTCCTTTATCGCCGAATAAAGAAACAAACATTAAAAATACAAACATAATTCCCGGATAAGCAAAGGTATCCGCTTTGATATTTAAAATACTTAATAAAAATAAAGCGGATAAAATAAATTTCCAACTGCCGTTAAACCAATTGTCGGCGATGCGTTTAACAAAATAAGCGGTAAATAAAAAGCACAATAAAATATAACCCACACCGCCGTACAGGGCTTGGCGGATAAAGCCGGAGTCCGAACCGCCGTAATAACTGTTTGCCGTGCGCCCTACTACATAATACTGACCGTCACCCATAATAAGCTGCTTTAATTCCGGCATAAATAAATGCTTATTCACTAAAGTATCGCTTGAAGAACTTATTTGACTGCCGCCTTGAATCAGATTAATCACAATTTCTAATGCGTGCGCCACGTAAGGATTAACGGGATAGTTATAAGCAAAGAATAATACCAAAAGAGTAAATGCCAGGATTGCCGGGATATAGCGCGGTTTGAAATATAGAAGTAAGCTGATAACGGAAAATATAAAGAAGGTTCTGCCTGAAATTAAACCGATAAATAGCAGTAAAAAAACATAAACCGATTTTAATGCCGTACCGTTATTTTCATTGTCGTCATAAGCTAATAAAAAATGTAATAGCATTAGATAAAACGCACTTAACGGGAAAAATGCCGACGAAGTAAAATTATATAAACGGTATTCCTGTTCGGAACCGATAAAACGGGATAATTCACCGCCCATATCGGAATTGGTCGCCAGGCTGATTGTAATAAATAACGGAATACCGGCTAACGCCAGAAAACCCAACAGGGATTGGGCGCCGATGCCCAGTTTCAGATCGCGGATGAGTTGGTCCTTGCCGTTTGAACTTGCATAAAAAAGATTATAAATAACAATACCGAGGGAAAAAAGCACTAACAATTTGACATACATGCCGATTACGCCGAATTCGGTTGTGCCGTTAATCAAAACGGGTAAAACGGACAAGAGAATGAGCGCAATGCAAACCGCCAAACTATCCAGTGGCAGCACGAATCGCTTTAATTCTTTTTTATACCATTTGTAGCCGAACCACAATAACGCAAATAGGCCGCTTACCAGGCTCATACGTACAATATGGAATAACCACGGGTCGTAAATATAGAATAAATTAATTAACGCGGACATTATAAATTTCTCTTGAATGCTAATAGTTTTTTCAACGGATATTTAAGCAATTTTTTAAACAGATTATTATTTAATGAACCGCGCGAATTTTCCAGGTTGCTGGTTAACGCCGGGTTTTCAATGGCTAATAACGGACGGATGATTGCCGTATTTAATTTGAATTTCTCGTTAAATAAAATGAAATCGTCCGCAAGCCAGAACGGCAAGCGCCCGTTAGTTAATTCGGCTAAAAATCTTTTTGCCGCGGCTTTAGTGATTAAATAACACACGGTGCCGGCAAAATAATTTCTATAAGGATAAGAATAACGATAACCGGAATTCGCGATTTTCTTTTGTAGAAATTTAAAAGTACTCGGGTAATTGATTTCCAATTCAATATGATTGAATTCAAGAATTTTAGATTGCCCGGTCAGAATAATATCCGCATCCATAGGCTGCTTCACAATTTCCTGTATTACCTGCTGAAAATTTTCGGCAAATAATGCGTCGTCTTCACACACAAGCGCATAATCCCGCTCATTGATTGTTTCGTCATCGGCAATTTTTTGGTAAATGGCCAAATGACTTAATGTGCAGCCGATTTCGCCTTTAGTGACATTACGTCCGTAATATTGGGCGAATTTAATAATATCGAAAAGATTGCCCAGGCTTGTCAGGTCTTGGGTCATGGTATTGATAGCGTTAAAAATCTCAAAGTCTTGCGTATTCCGTTGAGAAAAGAATAGCTCGCGACGTTGAATATCTTTTTCTAAAGAAACTAAAAATTTTTTCATTTTATACCGCACTTTTTTCTGGTTTAACGTCAGTGATAGGGTATTTAAGATAATAAATCACCGAAATAATTAATCGGGTTAAGCTTGCTCCGATAAAGGCATAAGCTACACCATACAACTGATAGTCTTTAAATAAATAAAATAAGAGAACAAATACCGCAATAGCGATAACTTGTCGCGTAAAAAGTAAAACCTGCTTGCCTAATAACAGCATATTTTGAGACAGCACCCAGGATAATCCGCCGATAATGGCATTAATGATGAAGAGGATTAATACGGGCGCCACTTCGGCATATTTTGCGCTGAAGAAAAATATAATAATAGGTTCGGCAAGTAACGGCACCAGAATAACGGCGCCGACCGCCATTAATAAAATTAGAATTAGCACGGATTTGATTCGGTTTATATTATTCAGCAAGCCCGAATAGAAATAATCCGCCAACATATTGATAAATTTGGTAATTAACGAATCAAAGGCGATACACACCGTATAAAGACCCAATGTGTAGTTACCGAGAAAATAAACGATTAAAAATTTATCCAAACTTGCGGTAGTGGCGCCGAAAATTTGTAATAAATTTTGTTTAAACCATGTTTTTAAGAAAAAACGTTTTTGAATCGGCTGAATTTCGTTTTTTCGTTTAAAGTCCGCATTGATTTTCTTGAGATAATAAAGGCACGCCAAAGCCTGCATCGCACTAAACAGAGTGAATAGCTCAATGGCGATTTCTAAAGGTTGTTCGCCCAATAATAAATAGCAAATACCGTAAACCGCTACCAGTAAAACAGGTTGTTGCAGAGTTAATTGGCGATAAACCCGCAAATTGGCGTCAATTTTGCTTTTTTCCAAGGTCATGGTCAGAATTGCGGTTAATACCACATTAAGCACAAACAACACATGGAATGCGGTAAAGTCGAAGCAATATATGGCGATAATTGCCGCCAACACCGATAATGCGAGAAAGGCGATAAAGTAATTCTGCCAGCCGGCATATTGTTTTTTGCGCATGGAAAGCGCCAGCGCAAAGCCCGAACCGCCGGTAGCGAAAGTGACTACATAAGATACCGCCGTAATGAAAAGCTGATGCAATCCCCGATCCTGCACCGACAATAAACGGGCAAGTACAAACGAGCTAATCAGCGTCAGCCCTAAACTTAACAGGGTGATAAAGATTAAGCGGATTAAATTACTATTCATATTTTTCGGCGTAATCTACATTTTTAGTCCATTGGTTGTAATAACCCGAATTTTTACCGTAAGAATTATCGCAAACCCGATTCGGAATGCCCAATAAACATGAGAAAATATGCCCGTGCAGACGGCTTGTTACAACCAGATCGTATTTTGAAAATTCTTTGCGGGAACGCTCAATCACATTTAGCGAATATTTATACCAGATATGGTTTAATAAATCTTTCATAAACCCCATATTCAGTATATTGGCTAACTTGCCTAATTTGCTGCAGAATTTTTCAAACCGCATATCTTTAGGGAGCAGAATATCTCCCCAATCTTTCACCACCGCAGCGGCGGACAAACGGCTTTGAACCGCTTTTTCGATATGACTTGCCTCAATATCTTTTCTTAAAAAATAAAGGATATTTTGAGGATTTTCCGCGCTTTTTTGCTGTTCTTCCGTTCTGAACGGAAGCGTACCGTATAACTGATGCGCCATATCCGGGCAAAGCTGTACATTGGCGGAGAACGCTCGCATGAGTTTTTCCGTTGCCGTATCACGGGCAAATAAATAGCAATTTTTATGCTTCGAGAAAACGGCGGCGGATTTTTCTAAAGCCTCTTGACTGGAAAAATGCGCCGTTTGCGGCAACACAATAATGCGGTTTTCAGGAAAATTGATAACCAAATCTTCCCGTAATTTTTGAATCAAAGGATAGAGATCACCGAAATTACCGCCGCCGTGGCATAAAATCGTGGTGTTTTTATTTACGTAACGGCGAACTTCGTTAATTTCAAATGCCTGCAAACTGCGTCTTAACCGAATGTTGATACCGTAATCTTTGAAAAATTGCTCGGTTCCGGCATAAATGAGTAAATCGCCCACATTTAAATGCATCGGATAATCGAAATACAGTACGTCATTTTTATCTTCGATAAGCGTAAGAATTTTTTTTAATTCTTGTTTCAGGGATAATAAAGTTTGATTCATTTTATTCATAAATTAACAAAAAAATACAAGTTAAATAGACGGAAAAACGCTCCCGAATACCTCGTTAAGTTGAGTATGATAGCATTTCCTAAATTAAACTCAAAAGCATAATTCACCGGCTCCGTAAAGGAGTTTCGACGAGATTGCCCGAATTGTAATATGTCTTAGACATTGCATTTGAAAAATAATTTATGAATAATAAGGCTTGTTTCTCTTTTAGGATTGCTTATGTTCGAATTAACCAAACTGATTACAAACATGCTGTTACCACCGTTTAATATTTTGATTTTGCTGGTGCTCTCATTTTTGTTTCTGGCATTTAAATTCAAAAAACTGGCGGCGCTTTGCGCTTTATCGGGGTTAACCGTATTATATGTGTTCAGTATTCCTTATACCGCGCAATTACTGAATGACAGCCTGACCACGGAAGATAATCTAACGGTGGAAGATTACCGTTCCGCTCAAGCCATTGTAGTGCTGGGGGCCGGTTTAAGAGACAGTAAAGAACTTTACAACAAGATCACCGTTCCTGGTATTGCTCTTGAGCGCATGCGTTATGCGGTCTATCTACACAAAGAAACGGAACTGCCGATTTTGATCAGCGGCGCGAGCCCGAACGGCAATTCCGAAGCAAAAATCATGGGGCAGGAATTCTTTACTTTTTTCGGCGTACAACCAAAATGGCTGGAAGAACGTTCAACCAATACTAAACAAAATGCTCTTTACACCCGTGAAATGTTAGAACGGGAGGGTATCAAGCGTATTATTCTGGTGACTAATCAATGGCATATGCAGCGGGCAAAATTATTATTTGAAGCACAAGGTTTTGAGGTATTGCCGGCAAGTGTGGGTAGCGGGGTAACGCCGGAAAGTTACGAGCTAAACGCGATGCATTTTATTCCGCAAGCGAGTGCTATGGCGGCGAATATGCAGCTGTTAAAAGAATGGTTGGGCTTTATTAAAGAAAAATTATGACAGAAAAAGGGAGCTTAGCTCCCTTTTTTATCCGTTTGATCGGATATTTGAATCCTATTTATATTCAATTTCTTTCGGATAACCGACGTTTAACTGCAAAGTGCGGTCGGTTTTGACGGAATTTTGGCGGTTCGCAATAAAGAATCTCGAAGTCAGGGCTTTTTCGCCGTCATTCAGGAAAATCTCAATAATTGAGCGGTCAAAGAAAATTTCCACTTGTCGCAGATTCTTTATTTCACAATAACGCTGACTAGCAAATTTTTTCATCCATTCCGTTTCTTCCGTTTGCGAACGATCCAGACAAACAAGTTCTCCGTCATAAGAAAGCGAGAGCGTTTGTCCTTGTTCGTTGGCAAAAAAGCGGATATTAAACGCTGTGTTTTCCGCGTCAAATTTAATATAGGCTCGATCTAAATCCTGAATTTCCGCTTGCTGCTGCAGGGAAATTTGCGAAAGTGCGGTCAAATTTTGATAAATTTCTTTTATCGGGCGCTGAACAAGCCTGTTGCCTTGCAATGTAATTTCCCGCGGGAGAGTCAGCATTGAATGCCATTTGTATTTATCCGTCGGGTAGGTCAAATCCGGCATACCGCACCAACCGAACATAACGGCATGCTTTTGATTTTCCAGGCCGGCAAAAGTTTGCGGCGCATAGAAATCGAAACCTTGATCAAGTTCGGCAATATGAGCGGCATTAAATGTCCGATCATCCAATTTTCCTACGGCATAGACCGCATGATAATTATTTTGGAACCGGCGGGCTTCGCGCCGTTTGCCTTGCGGAGACCAGATGAAAATATCGTTATCGCCGACTTTCAATAAATCCGGGCATTCCCACATAAACACCTGTTGATTATCAAAAGCGGGGAGAGACAATTCGCCTAATAAGCGCGGCTCATCATCAAGATTATCCATTTCAAAAATAATGGCGGTGCCGGTTAAATCTTCACGTTGTGCGCCGCAAATAAAACGGATTTTTCCTTCTTTTGTGAAGTAAGGTTTCGGATCGCGAACGTGTTCGGTGTAGCCTTTCGGTACATTTTCAATTAACGGGCGTTTACTGAGAAGTTTACCGGTGCGGTCAAAAATCGCTAAATTTTGAAAGGGAACCCGTTGGTTATCCGTAGCGCGTCTTGTGTTACCGGTATAAAATGCGGCGATTTTATCGCCCACTGGTAAGGCGCCGCCGGAATAACAACCGTGACTTTCAAAAAGTTCGCAAGGGATAAGCGGATCGGCTTCGGTATAGATATGAAAATCCTCGGTCGTGAAATGCTTCCAGTGTTTCATGCCGTGAATGGCATCAAACGGGAACCATTGATAGAACAGATGAAATTTTTCGCCGTCAAAAACCAAACCGTTAGGATCGTTTAGTAAGCCTGTAGATGGCGCGAGATGGTAGTAGGGGCGAAAATCCCGATCTTTTTCTACCTCGCTTTTAATTCGTTCAAGCTCGCCCTGTTCGGCCGCCAAAATGCTTTTATATTTACCGTTATTAAAGATAATCATCATTATACCTTGGTGAAAATAAAATAAAGAAAAGTGCGGTAAAAACGACCGCACTTTTTATCGGATATTAAGCTAATGCGGCAAAAGCCTTATCCGCCGCCGTTAAGGTGCGGTCGATATCCGCATCCGTATGCGCCAGCGACATAAATCCCGCTTCAAATGCGGACGGCGCAAGATAAACGCCTTCGTCCAACATTTTATGGAAAAATACTTTAAATTTTTCCGTGTCGCATGCCATGACATCCTGATAACAGGTCACCTGAGCTTTATCCGTGAAGAATAGACCAAACATGCCACCTACATAATTGACGGTGAACGGAACATGATGCTTGTCCGCCAAGGCTTTCAAACCAAGAGCGAGTTTTTCCGTCAGTTGTGTCAAACGTTCCTGATTGCCGGCTTTTTGTAATTCGGTTAAACAAGCGAGCCCCGCCGCCATGGCAATCGGGTTGCCGGATAAGGTACCCGCTTGGTAAACGGGGCCTGTGGGTGCGATAAATTGCATAATTTCTTTTTTACCGCCGAATGCGCCTACCGGCATACCGCCGCCGATTACTTTACCTAAACAGGTTAAATCCGGTTCTACATTATAATAGGATTGCGCTCCGCCGAGAGCAACGCGGAAACCCGTCATTACTTCGTCAATAATAAATACCGCGCCGTATTGATTGCAAAGTTCGCGTAAACCTTGCAGAAAGTTGTTTTGCGGCGGCACGCAATTCATATTGCCGGCGACAGGTTCTACGATGATACAGGCGATATCCTGCGGATATTGTTCAAAAGCCTGTTTTACGGACTCAAGATCATTATAAGTGCAAGTTAGAGTATGTTTGGCAAAATCGGCAGGCACACCGGGCGAATTCGGTTGACCCAGAGTTAATGCACCGGAACCCGCTTTCACTAATAAGGAATCTGCATGTCCGTGATAGCAGCCTTCGAATTTGATGATTTTGTCTCGGTTGGTATAGCCGCGGGCAAGACGAATTGCCGACATGGTAGCTTCGGTACCGGAACTTACCATACGAACCATTTCCATAGACGGAATTAATTTACACACTAACTCGGCAAGATCAATTTCGATTGGAGTCGGTGCACCAAAGCTTAATCCGTTTTCCGCGGTTTTTATGACCGCACTTAAAATAGCGGGGTGATTATGACCTAAAATCATAGGCCCCCAGGAACCTACGTAATCCACATATTGTTTATCGTCGGTGTCCCAAATATAAGCGCCTTTGGCTTTTTGAATAAACACCGGCGTGCCGCCTACGCCTTTAAACGCCCGAACGGGCGAGTTTACGCCGCCGGGAATTACTTGTTGCGCGCGAGAAAAAAGTGTATTGGAATCAGTCATAAAAATCTTCCTAATCAATTGGCTGTAAGGATAAAAATGCCACTATTGTACTGCAAATTTAACAAATTTTTCCTTTTTTATAAAAATATTTATGTAGTAAATTGGCTTTGTGCTATCCTGTTGAACCTCATATTGTTATTTTTTTAAGCTCATTTAAAAAGGTATCTATCCGATGTTGTGGCTTAGTTTAATTCTTACATTTATTGTTTCGTTTCTCACCATTCTTGTTATTAAGCCTGTTGCGCTTAAGGTCGGGCTGGTTGACAAACCGAATTATCGTAAACGCCATCAGGGCGCAATTCCATTGCTTGGCGGCATTTCTTTGTTTATGGGGAATCTGTGTTTTTATCTTTTACAATGGGATTCTACCAGATTACCTTATCTCTATTTATTCTGTGTGTTGGTGCTTTTGGTCATCGGTTTACTGGATGACCGTTTCGACATAAGTGCCGCGTTACGCGCCGGTATTCAGGCTGTGCTCGCGGTGTTAATGATCTATGTCGGTCATTTATCTTTAGAGCATCTCGGTCAAATTATCGGACCGTTTCAGGTTACCTTAGGTCCTATTGGCTTTGTAATTACGGTTTTTGCCACTATTGCGGTAATTAATGCTTTTAATATGATTGACGGTATCGATGGGTTGCTCGGCGGCTTATCAAGCGTGAGTTTCGCCGCAATCGGTATTTTGATGTTAATGGATAATCAATTTGATCTCGCCGTATGGTGTTTTGCGTTAATTATTGCGCTGATTCCTTATGTCATGTTCAATTTAACGATATTTGGTAAAGAACGGAAAATTTTTATGGGTGACAGCGGAAGTACATTAATCGGTTTTACGATGATTTGGATTCTTTTGCTCAGCACTCAAGGCAAAGGCCATCCGATGAATCCGGTTACCGCATTGTGGGTTATCGCAATTCCGATTATAGATATGATCGCTGTGATTTATCGCCGTTTACGCAAAGGGAAAAGCCCGTTCAAACCGGATCGTTTGCATGTGCATCATTTAATGGTACGAGCAGGGTTGACTTCTCGCCAGGCGCTTTTAGTTATTACCTTCTTTGCTGCGCTTTGCGCAGGGTTTGGGATTTTAGGCGAAGTGTATTACATTAATGAATGGATTATGTTCATTTTATTTATTGTATTGTTTTTCCTTTACTTATATTCCATTACTAAAGCGTGGAAAGTGACGCGACTTATCCGCCGTATGAAACGTCGGGCACAACGTCGTAAACACTCATAGTTATCATTGATTTAATAAGGATTAAATATGTCTGAACGAATAGCAAAAAAGCAAGGTTCGGTACTTAAGACGCTTAGTTGTATCCTGTTGTCGGCGTGTATCGGCGGAGCGGCAGGTTATGGTTCCAGTTATTTAGCGAAAAATTTGTGGACTGTACAGTCATCTCTCGAAAAACCGGCACTAACGGAATTAGGAAATTATTATTCTCTGTATTCGACTTATCAATTGCTGAATAATGAGAAAGCCAATCAGGATCCGACCGGAGATATATTTAATCGCTTCAAACAGTTAGCTGGGTCTTATGAACACGCTAAGGTTTTCTGGGAGAATACCGATTATTACAAACAGAAACTAACGGATGATTCTCAGCATGACAGTCAATTGCTTGATCAATTATCCCGGGAGATAAAACTGCTTGATACAAATGCCGCAACAACGCAGCTAAGCCTTGAATTAGACAATCCGAAACGCGCTAGAGAATTGCTCACTGAATATATTGATTACACTGGGCTGGCTAACAGAAAGAATATTTATGGCGAACTAATCGTAAAATGGAAAACTCTGTTTGACCAGGTAAATAGTGCAGCAAATCTTAACGTTGCGGATACGGAGCGGCAAAAATGGAAATCTATGCTATCAATGATGCAGTCCGTCAAACCCTTAGATGATCAACTAGTGAGTTATCATTTTATTCAGAAACCGGGACAGGCGGAAATATCCTCGCCTAACCGCATATATTGGGCCGGAATAGGTTCTGCAATCGGCGCATTTTTCGGTTTGTTTATCGGGTTATTTATACGTAGAAAATATTAACCAAATAAAGTATGAATGAAGCCTGAGCAATGAAAATTCAGGCTTTTTAACAGGTAGATGAAACTTATCCCACCATTTACAATTCTTCAATGACATTTTTTGAAAAGTGCGGTCAAATTTTTCGGAATTTTAGGAATATCTATGAAAGAAAAGGCATGATTAAATTCATGCCTTTCATGTTTTTTTTAGATAATGTTACTTACAAAAATAACGATAATAATGAGCGGAACCACAAACTTCACGTAATTAAACCAGACTGTTGTAAATAATGAATCCGGCGTAGGCGAGAGTTCGGCTTTTGCTTTGTCTTTTAATACGAAGCCTACAAAAACGGCACAACCAAGCGCGGTTAATAAAAATAAAATATTGCCGCTGATGAAATCGAAGGCGTCAAAAATACTTTTATCAAAAGGGCGAAAATCTTTCCAAAGGTTGTCACCTAAAATGGAAGGGATGTTACCTAACAGGAAAATCCCGCCGAGAGTCAGTAAAATTGCTTTGCTACGGCGCATTTTTAATTTTTCTTGCAATGCGGTGATAATTACTTCATAGATTGTAATAGAAGTAGTTAGTGCGGCAATCAGTAATAATGAAAAAAATACAATGGCAAAGAATGTGCCGCTCCATAAATGAGAAAAGACAATCGGCAGACTCTGGAACACTAAAGTTGGGCCTGCATTAGGCTCAATACCGAAACTAAATAGTGACGGAAAAATCATAAAGCCTGCAAGAATTGCGATAATAGTGTTAGTAAAGCCGGTAATAACGGCGGTTTGAATGAGATTTTCTTCTTTACTCAAATAACTTGAAAGAGTAATTAAAACCCCGAAGCCCAAACTTAAGGCAAAAAATACCTGACCTAACACCATAATGAATAATTTAGGCGTGATTTTAGAAAAATCGGGTTTGAGATAATAAATAATCCCGTCCATAGCGCCTGGTAAGGTTACGTTACGAATCACCATACCGATAAGGAAAACGAACAGTAACGGCATTAGAAATTTAACCGCGCGTTCTATTCCGCCGATAATCCCTTTGGCTAAAATAATGTAGTTAATGATAACAAAGATAAAGGTGTAAAGAGCAATATGTAACGGGCTGTTGCCGATACTGAAATCATAGAATTCTTTTGCGGTTTCTTTGGTGATCGGTGTTGAAATATCCAGGATTCCGCTAATCAGGCTGATGATGTAGTTCATCACCCAGCCGCCAAGTACCATGTAATATGCCATGATACCGAAAGCGCCCAACAGCCCCATATAACCTATGATTTTCCAGCCGCCGGAAATATTGTTGTCCTGTAATTTGTCGCCGAATGCGTCGATTGAATTAACACGCAGGCGGCGGCCGATGACATTTTCTACTAAAATCATCGGAATTCCGATAAGAATCATTGCAAGGCAGAAAAGCAGTACATAAGCGCCGCCGCCGTTTTCGCCGACTAAATAAGGAAAACGCCAGGTCGCCCCGAAACCTACGGTTGCACCGGCAACGGTCATTATGTAGGTAATCTTACTGGACCAGGTTTGTCGTTCAGTTTTTGTTGTCATGTTATTACCGTTATTATTCATGTAAATTTGGCTAGAAATATAAAAAATGTTGAAAGGCGGTGATTTTAGCTTATTTCAGTGTTTTTTTATAGATAAAACGAAAGGTTTCCGCTCGTTGTTGGAAAAAATACAAAAAAATACGCGCTTTGTTGAATAAAAATATATGATTATTACGCGGATTTAGTTTAAAGATCCGTTTTATCTTTGTATTCGCATAGATCTTCAATAATGCAGGAACCGCATCTTGGTTTACGGGCGATACAGGTATAACGACCGAGCAGAATCAACCAATGATGAACGTCCACTTTGAATTCGTTTGGCACGACTTTATTTAATTTTTCTTCTACTTTGACCACATCTTTGCCCGGCGCGAATCCGGTTCGGTTCGATACCCGGAAAATATGGGTATCAACCGCAATAGTCGGATGTCCAAATGCCGTATTTAACACGACATTTGCCGTTTTTCTTCCCACACCTGCCAAGGCTTCTAGCGCCGCACGATCTTCCGGTACTTGGCTTTGATGTTTTTCAATTAAATCGCGACAGGTTTTGATAATATTTTCCGCCTTGGCATTATATAGACCGATAGTTTTTATATATTCTTTCAAACCTTCGACACCCAAGGCAAGAATCGCTTCCGGCGTATTAGCGATAGGAAATAGCTTTTCAGTGGCTTTATTGACTCCTTTATCCGTAGCTTGTGCGGATAAAATCACTGCAATCAACAATTCAAAGGGCGAATTGTATGTTAATTCTGTGGTTGGCTGCGGATTGTTATCCCGCAGTCGGGTTAATATTTCGATACGCGTTTGTTTATTCATTTTGTACGGTTCTCAATAACATTTTTTAATGCAAGAATAACGGCTAAGCCTAAGAATGCGCCCGGCGGCAGAATTGGCAGTAACAAATTACTGTCGTTATGGAAAAACTCAATACGCAGAGGTTTTGCCCAATCGCCTAACAGCAAATGAATACCGTCAAACAGCGTGCCATTACCAAGTACTTCACGTAATGCGCCCAACAGGAAAAGGCTTAATGTCATGCCTAATCCCATGGCGAATCCGTCGAAAGCGGAATGCAGTACTGAATTTTTAGAGGCAAAGGCTTCCGCTCTGCCGATCACAATACAGTTGGTGACGATTAATGGAATAAAAATCCCCAGCGATTGATAAAGGCTGTAAGTGTAGGCGTTCATCAATAATTGCACCGCCGTTACGGTAGTGGCAATAATCATCACGTAAATGGGGATACGGATCTCGTGGGGGATTTGTTTACGAAATAAAGACACCATAGTATTAGTGCAGGTAAGCACCAAAAGGGTCGCAAAGCCCAAACCAAGAGCGTTGGTTGCCGAGTTTGAGACCGCAAGCAAAGGGCAGAGCCCAAGCAACTGTACGATGGCGGGGTTATTTCGCCATAGCCCTTGAGAAAGCAGGTCGTGCCAAATTGATTGTTCTTTTTCCATAATTATTCACATCATTTTTGCCCGGCAAATAGATATCTACCGGTTGTTTTGTTCATTTTTTAATACGGCTAATGCGCTTCGTTTTACCTGATTTACCACCGCTCTGGGAGTGATGGTCGCGCCGGCAAATTGATCAAATTTACCGCCGTCTTTTTTTACCGCCCAATCCTGTAAATTATCTTCACTGATTTTTTGATGATTAAAGCTCAGAATCCAGTGGGAAACTCTCGTTTCAATTTTGTCGCCTAATCCGGGGGTTTCTTTATGCGCCAAAACGCGAACGCCTAAAACTTCACCTTCCGGCGTGATCCCCATAAGCAAACGAATCGCGCCGGAATAACCGTCGGGCGCAGTGGCTTCAACTGCATAAGCGCTTACTTTGCCAGTTAAAAGTGCGGTGCAAATTTTCTCAATTTCGCGGGATTCCGTAGTTTTACAGGTTGCCGTTACATCGTTATCGTAGTAATTTGCCGGAATCACCTGAGCTAACAATTCTTGTTGTTGTTTAAGGATTTCCGCTTCAATTTTATCTTTAGTCAAAAAATATAACGCCGTGGAAATAATCGTACAGATTAAAGCGACAATACCTAATATCGCGCCATATTTTACAGAAGTTTGACCTACACCCATTAATTTTTCCCTCTAAGATCATAACCGGTTACCCGCGGGCGCGTGTATTGATCTATCAACGGCACGCAAATATTGGCAAGTAAAATGGCAAACGCCGCACCGTCGGGATAACCGCCGTAAAACCGGATTAAACAAAGCAGTAAGCCGACCAACACGCCAAAAACCAGTTTGCCTTTTGGGGTGATTGAGGCCGTGACCGGATCCGTTGCGATAAAAAAAGCGCAAAACATTGTGGCACCGCTGAATAATTGCCATAAAGGTGACGGCATATTATCGGAAAATAACCAACTGCATAAAGAGAAAAGACAAACGGTTATTAAAAGTGCGGTGGGAATTTGCCAATGAATAATGCGTTTCCATACCAAAAACAAGCCGCCCAGTAAAAACGCCAAATTAACTTGGAACCAACCTAAACCGGCTAAAGGCGATTGAGTAAATAGAGGAGAGCGATTAATTTCAGCCAGGCTCCGATTTGCTTTTAACCCCGTTTTTACCGCATCCAACGGCGTGGCTGAACTCATGCCGTCAATGGAGGCGGTTAATTGATGAAGACTGAAACCGTCCGTTGTACCGCCGCTAAAAATTAAGTGGTAAGCGTCAATGAAAGTCGGCGGTTCATGCAGCAATTGCACGGGCGCAAGCCAGGTGGTCATTTGCATCGGGAACGAGACGAGCAATACCACATAACCGACCATCGCAGGGTTGAACGGATTTTGTCCCAATCCGCCGTAAACATGTTTGCCTAAAATAACGGCGCAGAAGATACCGATTAAAATGATCCAATAAGGCGCATAAGGCGGAATGGCAACGGCAAGAATTAACGCCGTTAAGGTGACACTGAAATCCGAAATATAGAATAACTTCGGTTTTTTGCGCAAAATAGTCAGTAAAAACTCAAGGCAAAGGGCAAAAACAACGGCGATCGTTATTTGAAATAAAACGCCGAACCCAAAGTAATAAAGCTGCGCAAAAACGGCAGGTAGCATAGCCAAAATTACCCACAGCATAATCCGAGCTGTCAGTTTTCCTGAATGGCTGTGGGGAGAACTTGCTATTTTAAACATAGAGATAGCACCTTAATTATTCTGTTTTATTTGATTGTTGTTGCGCCAGCTTTTTCGCTTTGGCGCGGGCGATAGCGGCGGCGATTGCCGCTTTTTTCGGATCCGTTTCGGTTTTTTCGGCGCTGTCCGACGGTGCGGAAATTTCGGCATTTTGCACCGCATTTTTTACCGCCGTTACATTATCGCTTACGGATTCAGTGTTATTTTGCGCCGCCTTTTTCGCTTTAGCGCGGGCAAGAGCAGCAGCAATGGCGGCTTTTTTCCCGTCAAGTGCGGTCGAATTTTCCGGATTTTTTTGTACGTCGGAATTATCCGATTGCGTGCCGGAATCAACCTGAGTTAAGACGGAATTTTCAGTGCTAATCGCCTGTTGGCGGGCTAAACGACGGGCTTTGCGTAGTGCCATGACTTCCGAATTATCCGGTAATACTTCGCCTTTTTCATTCACAACGGTTTTCAAGGCGGAAATTTTCGGTTTTTCCGTTATTGCCGCTTGTTTTTGTTTTAAACGTTCGAGCGCAGCTTTTACCGGATCAACGCCTTTCTGGTTGGCTAATTCCTCCCGACGGGCTTCCGCCGCACGTTGGGAACGCAATTTACGCGCCTGTTCTTCCCGTTCAAGGCGGCGCTGTTTTGCTTCAAACCGTAGTTTAGCTTCTTCAGCTTTTTTCGCTTTATCTTTGATTTCCCAAATTTTTGCTTTTTCCTGACGGAAATATTGAATTAACGGGATATGGCTAGGGCAGACGTAAGCACATAAACCGCATTCAATACAATCTTTCAGGCTGTATTCTTCGGATTTTTCGTGATCTTC
This sequence comes from Basfia succiniciproducens, assembly GCF_011455875.1. Lineage (NCBI taxonomy): Bacteria > Pseudomonadati > Pseudomonadota > Gammaproteobacteria > Pasteurellales > Pasteurellaceae > Basfia > Basfia succiniciproducens. The sequence continues at coordinate 517,909 of NZ_CP015031.1, forward strand.
CGAACGTGCATACCAATAAAGCTGTTGCGGCATAAGATGCACCGGGCAGGCATCGGAGCAGGCGGAACAACGGATACAGGATTGTTCTCGCGCCTGCGGATCGTATTCAAAGTGATCCGGTGCAAGAATGCAGTTCCCCAGTTTTGTAATAGGCGCATCAAGGTTGGGAAGCGTTAATCCCATCATCGGGCCGCCTAAAAACACCGGTAAGCGTTCATCATACTGATAACCGACATTTTTTAATAGAAAGGAAATCGGCGTACCAAAACGTACCCATTGGTTTCCTTTATTGGGGATTTTATCGCCGGTTAAGGTGACTACGCGCTCAATTAAAGGTTCGTCATTAATTATCGCCCGCTTAATCGCAAATGCGGTACCGACGTTTTGCATTAGCACGCCTATACTGGAAGAACGTTGTCCGGCAGGTACTTCCATGCCGGTGAGTATTTGGATTAATTGTTTTGCCGCACCGGAAGGATATTTGGTCGGAATAACGCGGATTTCAATATCGTTTGCACCCTGTAATGCGTTTTTTATTGATTGCACCGCTTCAGGCTTGTTGTCTTCGATGGCAATTACCACTTTTTCCGGGCGCAAAATATAGCGGAGAATGCGAATACCTTCGATAATTTCATCAGGATTATCCCGCATTAGACGGTCATCACAAGTGATATAGGGTTCGCATTCGGCACCGTTAATAATGAGTAATTTTACTTTCTTTTGGGCGGAATCAATTTTCGCTGCAGTCGGGAATACCGCACCGCCAAGTCCGGCAATGCCGGCCTGGTAAATTTTTTCGATTAATTGTTCCGCACTTTGACTAAGGAAATCATCAATAGGATTTTGTTCCCGCCATTGGTCTTTGCCGTCGGCATGAATATGCACGGCAAGCTCCGATAAACCGGAAGGATGCGCCGCAATATGAGGGGCAATCGCTATTACCGTGCCCGATGTGGGCGCATGAACGGGCAACATTCGTAAGCCGTCGCCTTGGGTCAGGGGCTGACCTTTTAACACATAATCGCCTTCTTTCACCAATAGATTACCGGCGTCGCCCGCGTGCTGTTTGACGGGAATATAAAAATCCTCCGCTAAGGGCGCTTTTGTAATGGGAGTTTGGTTAGATTGGGATTTCATTTCCGGCGGATGAATACCGCCGTCAAAATCCCAAAGCTTACCGGAATTGAATCTTGCTAAAACATCGGTCATGCGTTATTTCCCCACCACTAATTTTTTCTCACCGTCGGTTGTATTCATCACGGGAATGACTAAATCCGGGTTTACTTTCCAATCCCAGTTATCAATGTTTTTTTCAACTTTTATCATTTTAATGCAGTCGGTCGGGCAAGGCGCAACGCAAAGTTCGCAGCCGGTACAGAGATCCGGGATAACGGTATGCAGAGATTTATTGGTACCTATAATGGCATCGACCGGGCACGCTTGGATACATTTCGTACAGCCGATACACATATCTTCATGAATAAAGGCGACTTTAGGCGTATTGTCTTCGGTAAATTCGGCATCAGGCGCATCCACACCCAGTAATTCGGCAATTTTTATTACCGTCGGCTGCCCGCCGGGAACGCATTTGGTAATGATATCTCCGTTGGCAATAGCCTCAGCATAAGGACGGCAGCCGGGATAACCGCATTGACCACATTGGCTTTGGGGCAAAATTGCATCAATTTTATCTACGATAGGATCCGCTTCCACTTTTAATTTAACGGACGCAAAACCAAGAATAATGCCGAAAATAAGGGCGAGTACTGCAACCGCAATAAGAATGTAATAGATCGTTGTCATAATCCGTACTCACTTTAAACCCGAATAAGCCCGGTAAAGCCCATGAAAGCCAAGGACATCAAGCCGGCGGTAACTAATGCGATAGACGCGCCTTTAAAAGGCGCCGGTACATCTGCTGCCGCCAGGCGTTCGCGTAAAGAGGCGAAAAGAACAAGGACCAGAGCAAAACCTAATGAGGCGCCAAAACCATAAATGACAGACTCGGTTAAATTATGAGCTAAATTAATATTAAGCAGCGCAACCCCTAATACGGCACAGTTTGTGGTAATAAGCGGAAGAAAAATACCTAACAAACGATAGAGCGTCGGACTGGTTTTGTTGATTACCATTTCAGTAAATTGTACTACGACCGCAATAACCAAAATAAAGACTAACGTGCGCAAGAAAGATGCGTTTAACGGTGCAAGAATATAACTGTCCGCAAGATAGGTACAAAGTGAGGCAACCGTTAATACAAAGGTTGTAGCAAGCCCCATGCCGATTGCAGTTTCGACTTTTTTGGAAACGCCCATGAACGGACAAAGCCCTAAAAATTTAACCAGGACAAAGTTATTAATGAGCGCAGTACTAATAATTAATAATATATAGTCTGTCATATTGGTGTAATTCGTTTGAGTAAGCGCGTTATTATCCTGTTTTTGCAAAGCAAGGACAATAAAAATTTCAACCTGCAGAATATAACAGATTTTACTTGCTTTTTTTATCCCTAAATCGGGTTTTATTTAATAATTCGGTAAGGCTGGCGGCAAGGGTTCGGGCGTACCTAAAAAGTGCGGTTCTTTTTCGATGAAAAGTTCCCATAGCATTAACAGACGGGCGAAAACCTCTCTAAACCGGACGAACGGATAATCTTTCGGATACTCGGCGGCAAAACAAATGGCATCAATATGATGGAACTTAGCGATAAATAAGGCGCGTTCGCAATGAAAGCGCTGAGTGATGATCACCATAGGAGTGGCATTAAATATTTCTTTGGCGCGGATAATTGAATCCAGCGTGCGAAACCCGGCAAAATCCATATATAAGAATTCTTCGCCGATTCCTTTTTTACGCAGATCTTTGAACATGGTTCGGGGTTCGTTATATTGCAAAGTACGATTATCGCCGCTTAAGAGCAAGTAATCTATTTTTGCCGATTTAAACAGCGCTTCCGCCGCATTAAGACGGTTTACATAAAACAGATTCGGCGTATTTCGCGCAAAATATTTTGCCGTACCGAGCAGAACGCCGTAAGGGCGGTGAGGAACCTTGGTTATATCCGTATAAATATCGTTACGCACGGAATAACCGATCATCTGATCTAACGTTGCTAACGAAACGATAGCGATACCGGCAAGAATTGCACAGGTTTGAACAAGACGTTTTAATGAAGATTTAGCCAGAAATGATACAATTTTTGATTGTATTTTCTTACATCCTTGCATTTTACATCTCACATTACGGGTTAATACTGACCTAGAGATTAATTAAAAACTGCGGTAAGTTCAAGTGTAAATTTCTCGCAATATAATTTTAGCCGTTTAGACGTCTAAAATTTCTTGACAATATTTTGAGATAAGGATAGCTTATAACAAAATCTGCAAAGACGGATTGAGTATTAAATAATTAATGGATTCTTCAATGTCAGCACAGCAAGTAACCCTTTTTACGGAACAACCCTTAGACCTGATTTTTGGCGGGCAGCTCGGGCAAATAGATGTCGCTTACCAAACTTACGGTACATTGAATGAAGATAAAAGCAATGCGGTATTAATTTGTCATGCGTTGACCGGTGATGCGGAACCTTATTTATCACCGGCGGAAAATCAAGCCGGAGGCTGGTGGCAAAGCTTTATGGGCGAAGGATTGGCTTTGGACACTTCCCGTTATTTTTTTATTTGCTCAAACGTATTAGGCGGCTGCAAAGGCACAACCGGGCCGGCTTCGATTAATCCGAAAACCAATAAACCCTACGGCAGCCAATTTCCCAAAGTTACCGTTCAAGATATCGTCCGCCTTCAAAAAGCACTTATTTCTCATTTAAATATTCCTCATTTGCATGCGGTAATCGGCGGATCATTCGGGGGGATGCAGGCGACCCAATGGGCGATTTATTATCCTGATTTTGTGGATAAAGTCGTTAATCTCTGCTCATCACTGACTTTCAGTGCGGAGGCTATCGGTTTCAATCATGTAATGCGGCAAGCGATTATTAATGATCCTAATTTTAATAACGGCGATTATTATGAGGGTGAGCCCCCTGAAAACGGATTATCTATCGCCAGAATGCTCGGTATGTTGACTTACCGTACGGATCTGCAGTTGGCAAAAGCTTTTGGTCGCGCCACCAAAAACGAAGGGCATTACTGGGGCGATTACTTTCAGGTTGAATCTTATTTAAGTTATCAGGGGCAGAAATTTTTAGGCCGTTTTGATGCAAACAGCTATCTGCATTTATTACGGGCTTTAGATATTTATGACCCGAGTATCGGCTTTGATAATATCAAAGAAGCGTTGTCGCGTATTAAGGCGCATTATACTTTAGTGGCGGTAACCAACGATCAACTATTCAAATTAACGGATTTGCATAAAAGCAAAACTTTATTGGAGCAGGCGGGGGTTCCGCTGGATTATTACGAATTTCCTTCCGATTACGGGCACGACGCTTTTCTGGTGGATTACGATACCTTTGAACCGAAAATTCGCAGCGGGTTGGAATAGGATTCGGACTGACAACCGGAACTAATAAAAGTGCGGTCAAAAATGTAGGATTTTTGAAAATAGAGGGCGCCAAACAGGGCGCCTATAAATTTTTAAGGTTTGTAGCAAATCTTCATATCATGATTTGCAAAGTTTTTAGCCAGTTCAGCTATCGCAATTCCTTGCGGCAGGATCAAATTCGGGGCGATTTCATACAGAGGAATAATCACAAATTCCCGGTTGGTCATATCATAATGGGGAAGGGTTAAACGTTCCGATTTTATCACTAAATCGTCGTAAAGCAGAATGTCCAAATCCAGAGTGCGCTCGCCCCAACGGCGTAAACGCACGCGCCCTTGTTCGTTTTCAATTTGTTGCAAATAATCCAGCAATTCTAAAGGTGCAAGTTCGGTGTGAATACAGGCGACGGCATTTACATAATCGGGTTGATCCTGCGGGCCTAACGGTTTGCTTTGATAAAATGAGCTTACCGCACTTAATGATGTTTGAGGCAACTTGTTAAGTGCGGTTAATGCTGAATTCAGCTGTTCTATAGGCGTATTCAAATTACTGCCAAGGGCGATATAAACGGTTTTCATTATAATTATGGGTTAGTTGCCGTTTTAACTTTGGGTTTACGCCGGCGGGGACGATAGAATTTTTTCTTGCCTTGAGGATGTTGTTTATCCTGTTCTTTTACCAATGCCGAGCGTTGCTCATCGGTACTTAGTTGATATTCATGCCACCAGGCCGAAAGCTCAATGGCTTCACCGCCCTCAATTTCGGCGCGCATCGCCAATAAATCAAAGGCGGCGCGGAATTTATTATGTTCCATGGTACGTTCCGGCGCTTTGCCGTTACGTTTTAGTAGTTGCAACTGTAAAAACCAAATATCCCGAATAGTTGCCGTATGACGACGGGGAGCCGCTAAGTTTTTACAGAACAAATCTAAAATTTCATTGTTTGCTAAGGCATAAGCGTCATGGTTATTTAATCCGCCTTCATTTTTGAGAATTTCCACTTTTTCACGCAGCGGATACCAAAAAAATGCGGCGAATAAAAACGCAGGATTCACCCGGAGTTTGTCGGCGATCCGTTCATCGGTAGAAGTTAGCGCAGCGAGGATCATTCGCTCCGCAAAACTGTCGCCGCGTTCGGTGAAATAAGGCATTAGCGAAGGGAAAAGCTGCTCGAATAAGTGGTATTCACGTAACAGATTATAGGTTTTTACCCCTTGCCCGGATTGCAATAATTTTAAACTTTCGTCGAATAGACGCGCCGGCGGAATGTTTTTTAACAAATGGGCGAGTTTACGAATATGAGGGGCACTCGATTTGTCCAAGAACATATCTAATTTAGCCATGAAACGAATGGATCGTAACATACGCACGGGATCTTCCTGATAACGGGTAACCGGGTCGCCGATAAGACGCAACTTACCCGCTTTGAGATCCTCTATTCCGTTAAAGTAATCATAAACTAAATTATCTTTCGGGCTGTAATAAAGAGCATTAACGGTGAAATCCCGGCGCTCGGCATCCTGTTCTAAGGTGCCGTAAACATTGTCGCGCAGCAACATACCTTCTTCACTTTGTTTTGAAGCGTTTTCATTTTCAATATCGCTATGGTTCGCCCGGAATGTCGCTACTTCAATAATATCTCGGCCAAACATAATATGAGCCAGACGGAAACGGCGCCCTACCAAGCGGCATTGACGCTGAAAAATTGCCTGAATCTGATCCGGGCGTGCATTGGTTGCCACATCAAAATCTTTGGGTTTTTTATCCAATAATAAATCGCGCAAACAACCGCCGACTACATAAGCCTCATAACCGTTACGGTTTAATTTTTCCACCACGGACAGCGCATTTTTGCTGATCATTCGCGGATTAATGCCTAACAGATTGGCTCTGATGGCAAATTTATTTAAAGTGCGGTGTGTTTTATGGGATTTTTTATTCGGTGTTTTTGTATGATGAGCGTGAGGCCGTTCGAGTTTGGTTTCCGCTCGAGCGGTTTTTTTTATGTTGCTTGATTCTGTTGCCTGTTTTTTAGATTTTTTAGTAAACAGGTTTTTTATGTAAGTGAAAATAATTCGCCTCGTTTAGGTATCTAAAATGAGAAAAAGCTTTCGCCTTTAATGATGAAAGCTATCTGAAAAAAGGAAATAATTATACTAAAATGTCCATTTCCTTCAATACCTATATCCCCCGAAACAGGGGGATATGTGCTTAAAATATACAGCAATGTGAAAATTTAATAGCCCATTTGTTTTTCACGCACTTCCGCAAGAGTTTTGCAATCAATGCAAAGGTCTGCGGTCGGACGGGCTTCTAAACGGCGGATACCGATTTCAACACCGCAGGAATCGCAATAACCGAAATCTTCGGTTTCTAATTTTTTTAACGTGCTTTCGATTTTTTTCATTAGTTTACGTTCGCGATCACGGGTACGTAATTCCAAGCTGAATTCTTCTTCTTGTGTCGCACGATCGGCAGGATCCGGGAAATTAGCCGCTTCGTCTTGCATATGACTCACAGTACGAGTGGTTTCTTGGATAATTTGATTGCGCCAGGCTTCTAAGATTTTTTTAAAGTGAAGCAGTTGCGCTTCATTCATATATTCTTCGCCTGCTTTTTCTTTGTAAGGCTCCACACCGGCTAAAGCTAAAAGGCTTAAGGACGCTTTATTTGTGTTTGTAGTCATATTGATCTCCTAATATAAATCATCCATTTAATCTAAACTGCGCAGAACCGAGATTCAGGAAAAATCAACATTCGGCAAATAGTTCAGGAAAATTGAATATAGGGTCTGTTTATAAAAGATAAACAAACGATTTTCAACGCAGAGTCGGCGAAAAATAAGCTCGTCCCTTCGGGTTGTGCCTAAAATAGCCACATGCGTTGTTGTAAAACTTGTTAATAGGACTGCTATTCACCGCGCTTTACACCTAGCCTGTGGCTATTTTAGGCACAACGCAACCGGTTATAGTTATAAAAGATAAACAGCCCCTAACACAATACCTCTAAATTTTGTTCGGGTATTTTGAAAGGCGATATAAATAGCAGAACTTTTGCCATTTGGCAAATAAATTTACCTGAACTGATGTAAATTTTAACGAATTTATTTTCTTTATGTGAGCTGGAACACAAAAATAATCAATGTAGCTTGGTGCAAAAACGGCTTTATTTTAATGTCTTCCGATTCATATTGATGATTCGTTGGAAGATAAAATTTGATGAAATTGGACTTATTTTTATTTTGTTTTATTGTCAATACGTTATGTTTACTGGTGTTGCCCGAATCTTTTTTATTGGATTTTCCGCTATTTTTACATTTTCTTTTTCCGCTTGTCATTGCGGCTTTTATTTATTGGTTCAAATACCGACGGTTATGGCGCGGCTTTTATTATTTATTTTGTGGGTTGATTGCCGTTTTTTATATTCATTTCCAGGCTTTGTCGCTATTTCGGGCGGCGGACGGAGTGAAATATCTACCGGCAAAGGTGCAAACGGATTTTGTTATTGATGAAATCCTTTATCAGCGGGATTATCGGAATATTATTGTTAAAGCGCAATTAGCGCCGGAATTCAAACCTCAGCGTATTTATGTAAACTGGCAAGCGGATCAAGCGGTTAAAACGGGGGAAAAATGGCGGGGCGAGTTGCATTTGAGAGCCGTTTCTTCCCGTTTGAATTACGGTGGTTTTGATAAACAGAAATGGTATTACGCCCAAGGAATTACCGCTTGGGCGAAGGTAAAAAGTGCGGTCAAAATTTCGGAAGATTTATCATTACGCCAACAATTATTTAATCATTATCTCGCGCAGACTGAACACCTTCGGCAGCAGGGACTATTAATGGCACTTGCTTTTGGCGAGCGGGCTTGGTTGCAGGAAGATGTGTGGCAGATTTACCGGAAAACCAACACCGCTCATCTGATTGCCATATCCGGATTACATATTGGCTTGGCGATGTTGCTGGGCACGGGAGTGGCCAGATTGATTCAGTTTTGCTTGCCGACCCGCTATATTTCGCCTTATTTCCCGATGTTGAGCGGGCTGGTATTCGCCGCCGTTTATGCGGGACTTGCGGGCTTTGCCATTCCTACATTACGAGCCTTAATCGCGTTGGTTATTGTCAGCTTGCTTAAGTTGTTACGCGGTTATTGCAATGTATGGCAGTTATTTTTGCGCGTTATCGGCGTACTGTTTATATTTGATCCGTTAATGGTGCTATCAAATAGCTTTTGGCTGTCGGTTTGCGCGGTTTTTAGCCTGATTTTGTGGTATCAGATTTTTCCGTTAAATTTACTTGAGTGGAAAGGCAAATCCGTGACAGACGGAAAGTTCGCCTGGTTATTCGGGTTGATTCATTTGCAATTAGGTTTGTTTTGCCTGTTTAGCCCGATGCAGCTAATGACTTTTCAAGGGATTTCTTTAGCGGGCTTTTGGGCGAATTTAATTATTGTGCCGTTATTCAGCTTTTTATTGGTACCCGTTATTTTATTTGCCCTGTTTTCCAACGGCGCCTGGGAAAGCTGGCTGATTGCGGATTGGCTGGCGCAATGGTTTACGCATTTATTAAGTTATTTTCAGGATTATTGGATTGGGGTAAGCAACCAAACTTCGTGGTTGATTTGTTGTCTGTTATGCTTGTTATTGTTAACCGTAGTGCATTTTATTTATCCGTTGAAAAAACAAATTCCGGAAAAAAATGAATTATTAACGCAATTCAAAACTAAAAAAATTTCACTGAAAAGCGACCGCACTTTATCACCGGTTTTAAGAAAATATTTAGTTTCCGTTGCGGCGCTCTTTTTAGCTTCAGGCGCGATGCTTTGGCTTTATCAGCAATGGCGGCAACCGGATTGGCGCTTCGAGACTTTAGATGTGGGGCAGGGGCTGGCGAATCTGATTGTAAAAGACGGACGCGCCGTCTTGTACGACACCGGAGCCGGCTGGAAAAGCGGTAGCATGGCGCAGTCGGAAATTATTCCGTATTTGCAGCGACAAGGGTTGATATTAGAAAAGGTCATCTTGAGCCATGATGATAATGATCATTCGGGCGGAATTGCCGATATTTTGCAAGCTTATCCCAGTATTAATATTTTACAGCCTTCGATGGTAAATTATGAGAAAACCGAGCAAAATTCCTTCAATTTCGACCGCACTTTTTGCAAGCAAGGGCTGAATTGGCAATGGCATGGGCTGAATTTTCAGGTGCTTGCACCGGCTAAAATTGCAGAGCGAGCGAATAATACGGATTCTTGCGTATTATTAATTGATGACGGACAATACAAATTGCTGTTAACCGGCGATGCGGATTTGGCGGCGGAACAGCAGTTTGTAGCGCATTTGGGCAAAGTGAACGTCTTGCAGGTGGGGCACCACGGCAGCAAAACATCCACGGGTGAAGCGCTGATAAAACAAATCAAGCCGGATTTCGCCCTGATTTCAGCCGGACGTTGGAATCAATGGGGTTTTCCTCATCCGGTTGTGACACAACGGCTGAAACGGCATAAAAGTGCGGTCTATAATACGGCATTTTCGGGACAGATTTCATTCGAGTTTTATCCGAATAAAATTGAGGTGAAAACCGCAAGAAGCAATTATCAGCCTTGGTTTCGGCAGATTGTAGGCGGCGAGCGGGATTGATATTTGGATCCTATTACAATATAGGTTACAATGCGCCAATTATTTTTTTGAGAAGATATACATTTATGCAAAAACTGCAAGAAAACGATCTGTCAACAAGCCAAACCTTTAAGCGCCTATGGCCGACTATCGCGCCTTTTAAAATCGGTTTAATTGCGGCCGCCGCCGCGTTAGTGTTAAACGCGTTGACCGATTCGGGCTTAATTTATCTGTTAAAACCCTTACTTGATGACGGTTTTGGTAAAGCGGATACCTCTTTTTTGAAATTGATGGCGGTGTTAGTCATCGTCTTTATTTTTATCCGCGGTATCACCAGTTTTATTTCAAGTTATTGCTTAGCCTGGGTCTCGGGCAAAGTGGTGATGACCATGCGTCGCCGGTTATTCAAACATTTGATGTATATGCCGGTGAGTTTTTTTGATCAAAACTCCACAGGGCGCTTGCTTTCCCGTATCACTTACGACAGCGAACAAGTGGCGAACTCATCGTCAAACGCGCTGGTAACCATTGTGCGTGAAGGCGCTTATATTATTTCGTTGTTAGCGGTAATGATTGCCACAAGCTGGCAGCTTTCCGTAGTGCTTTTCATTATCGGCCCGGTTATCGCGGTGCTGATTCGTTTGGTGTCTAAAATTTTCCGTCGCTTGAGTAAAAATATGCAGAACTCAATGGGCGAATTAACGGCGACGGCGGAACAAATGCTGAAAGGACATAAAGTTGTGCTTTCGTTCGGTGGTCAGCAAATTGAAGAACAACGTTTTAACGAAGTCAGTAACGATATGCGCCGTAAAGGCATGAAAATGGTGGTTGCCGATGCTATTTCGGATCCGATTGTACAAATTATTGCTTCATTGGCGTTATCGGCGGTGCTTTATTTGGCTACCATCCCAAGTATTATGAGTCAAAATCTGAGTGCCGGCTCGTTTACTGTTGTGTTTTCTTCCATGCTGGCGATGTTGCGCCCGTTAAAATCCCTTACCAATGTGAACTCTCAATTCCAACGCGGTATGGCGGCCTGCCAAACCCTGTTTGATATTCTGGACCTTGATACCGAGAAAGATAAGGGTAAATATGAAGCGGAGCGGGTGAAAGGCGACGTGAGCTTCAAAGATGTGAGTTTTACTTATCAGGGTAAAGATCAACCGGCGCTAAAACATCTGTCTTTTGACATTCCTCACGGTAAAACCTTTGCTTTAGTGGGGCGTTCCGGTTCGGGAAAATCCACTATTGCTAATTTAGTGACCCGTTTTTACGATATCAATCAGGGCGAAATTTTGCTGGATGGCGTTAACGTGCAGGATTATACCTTATCTAATTTGCGTACCCATTGTTCCGTGGTTTCACAACAGGTGCATTTATTCAACGATACCATTGCCAATAACATTGCTTATGCGGCGAAAGACAAATACAGCCGGGAACAAATCATTGCGGCGGCAAAAGCGGCGCATGCAATGGAGTTTATTGAGCCTTTAGAAAACGGCTTGGATACCGTAATCGGCGAAAACGGTGCGAGTTTATCGGGCGGTCAACGCCAGCGTTTAGCTATCGCCCGCGCCTTATTGCGCGATTCGCCGGTGCTGATTCTTGACGAAGCCACATCCGCATTGGATACGGAATCCGAACGGGCTATTCAGGCGGCGTTGGAAGAACTGCAAAAAGACCGCACGGTACTTGTTATTGCACATCGCCTTTCTACGATTGAAAAAGCGGATGAAATTCTGGTTATTGATCACGGCGAGATCTGTGAGCGCGGTAGCCATGAAGAATTACTGGCATTGAACGGTGCTTATAAACAGCTGCATAAAATGCAGTTTAACGGCTAGTTGCCGTCATTTATAATAAAAAAAGTGCGGTCGTTTTTTGTTGATTTTTAATAAATAGAGCCGTGTTTTTTATTAATAAAATCATATCAACGTAGGGTGGGATTTATCCCACCAATAGTAATTAATTGTTATAAACAGCGGGATAAATTCTCCTGTAACAGGGCTCAAATTTAAGGACTTTTAGGATTTATCGGTGGTTTAGAGCCTATATTTTTTTATGTCCTTATCCCCATTTTAACGGGCTGGCGCCCTCCATACCGGGATGTTGAAGATGAAATTTTGGTATACTAAATCTTGGATTGCTTATCTGTTACTCCCTTTTTCTTGTCTTTTTTGGCTGGTGAGCCAATGTCGTCGTTGGCTTTTTCAAGCCGGTATCATAAAATCCTATCGTGCACCGGTTCCCATAGTGATTGTGGGTAATTTATCCGTCGGCGGCAACGGTAAAACACCGGTGGTTATTTGGCTGGTGAAAGCTTTGCAGCAAAAGGGTTTACGCGTGGGCGTGATTTCCCGCGGTTATGGCAGCCAATCGGCGGTTTATCCTTTATTAGTCACGGAAAAAACCGATCCGCTGGAAGGCGGTGACGAGCCGGTATTGATCGCGCAAAGAACTCAGGTACCGGTATGTATTTCGGCAAACCGGCAACAGGCAATAGAATTGTTATTACAAACTCAGCCCTGCGATGTGATTGTCAGCGATGACGGTTTGCAGCACTACAAATTACAGCGGGATTTTGAAATTGTAGTTGTGGATGCGCAGAGAGGTTTCGGCAACGGCTTTGTTATGCCCGCCGGGCCTTTGCGGGAATTACCGAGCCGTTTGGATTCCGTAGATTTAGTGATTGCCAACGGTAAAGCTAACCGATACAGTCAAACGGTGATGACTTTAGCCGCCGACTACGCGGTTAATTTAGTGACAAAAGAAAAACGTTTATTGACAGAGTTTGAATCCGGCTCGGCCTTTGCCGGGATTGGTAATCCTCAACGTTTTTTTACTATGTTACAGGGCTTTGGTATTCAATTAAAACAAACTTATGAATTTCAGGATCATCAAAAATTCAGTGCGGAATTATTCGCAAAATTTTCAAAAAACGAACCGCACTTTATGACGGAAAAAGATGCGGTGAAATGTTTTCCCTTTGCCCGGGAAAATTGGTGGTATGTGCCTGTTGAGGCAAAAATAACCGGTCAAAGTGCGGTCAATTTTATTGAAAATATTGTAGAAAGGGTAAAAAATGGACAGTAGATTGCTTGAAATTATCGCCTGTCCCAGATGTCAGGGGCGGTTGCAATTAGATAAAGAAAATGAGCGTTTGATTTGCCGTTTTGAGCATATTGCGTTTCCGATCGTTCAAGGCATTCCCGTTTTATTAATTGAAGAAGCCGTTTCTTTAGCGGAAGATCCTAAGGATATAACATGACAAATTTTACTGTAATTATTCCGGCTCGTTTTGCTTCAAGCCGTTTACCGGGTAAGCCCTTAGCGGATATTGCCGGCAAACCCATGATTATTCATGTGTTGGAAAAAGCGCGGTTATCGGGGGCGACAAGAGTAGTTGTGGCGACCGATAATGAAGAAGTAAAGCAAGCCGTCGAACAGTTTGGCGGCGAAGTATGTATGACTTCGGCAAAACACAATTCCGGCACCGAACGTTTAGCCGAGGTAGTGGAAACGCTTAATATTCCCGATGATGAAATTATTGTGAATATTCAGGGCGACGAACCTTTGATTCCGCCGGTTATCGTTTCGCAAGTTGCTGAAAATTTATGTAAATTTAAAGTAAATATGGCAAGTTTGGCAGTGAAAATTCATGAATCGGCGGAACTTTTTAACCCTAACGCCGTCAAAGTGCTGACCGATAAAGACGGCTATGTGTTATATTTCTCCCGAGCGCCGATTCCCTGGAATAGAGACGCCTTTGCAAGGCTCAACTCCGGCGAGTTAAAGCAGGAAGAATTAGACTTGGCGGATCATTATTTACGTCATATCGGTATTTATGCATATCGCGCGGGCTTTATTAAGCAATATGTGCAATGGAAACCGAGCGCCTTAGAGCAAATCGAAAGCCTGGAACAGCTTAGAGTGCTTTGGTACGGGGAAAAAATTCACGTGGAGTTAGCGAAAGAAATTCCGGCTGTTGGCGTCGATACCGCAGAAGATCTTGAGAAAGTAAGAGCTATTTTATCAAATTTTTAAGGAACAGACTATGTTAGATAAAATCATTGGTGCGGTAATTAGTAACGCATTGGGTGGTAATTCAACTAATAATTCATCAAATTCATCGCTGATCAGCAATGTGTTAGGTTCATTATTGCAATCCCAGGGAGGTATGGAAGGTATTTTCAATAAATTGCAGCAAGGCGGTTTGGATAATTTATTGGAGTCCTGGATTGGTACCGGCAGAAACCAACCGATGCAGGCAAACCAAGTCTCCGAAGTGTTTGGCGAAGATACTATTTCTAGTGTTGCCCGTCAGGCAGGGGTGCCTGCATCACAAGCGCAGGATATTTTATCCCAGGCTTTACCGCAAATTATTGATATGCTTACACCGAACGGTCGTGAAGGCGGGGTGAGAACAGACAGCCTAACTCAGGCGACTCAACAGGTTCAGCAGGATAACGGATTTGGTTTAGACGATTTAATCGGCGGTGTATTGAGCAGTGTGTTAGGCGGTGGTCAACAACAATCCGCACAACCTGAACAACAACGTTCTCAGGGCGGATTAGAGGATTTATTAAGCCAAATGCTGAATACTCAAACTCGTTCCAGCCGCACGCCTACGGCAAGTACAAATGATGAATTGGCGCAGGATATCGGTTCGATTTTAGACGGTTTCTTTAAACAACGTTAATCGCTGTTTTATGAAAATAAGGCATGAACATAGTTCGTGCCTTATTTTTTTGGTAGGATTAGAGAAAAATTATTACAGAAAAATTTGTTATGTTTGATTCCAAAAAATTTCTCGCCAATGTGACCCACGATCCGGGCGTTTATCGTATGTTTGATGATAAAGATACGGTGATTTATGTGGGCAAAGCTAAGGATTTAAAAAAACGGCTATCAAGCTATTTTCGCGCCAACTTAAGCAGTAAGAAAACGGAAGCGCTGGTGGCCTCCATTTGCCGTATCGAAACCACGATCACCACTTCCGAAACGGAAGCGTTATTACTTGAACATAACTATATTAAAACTTTTCAGCCGCGTTATAACGTATTATTAAGGGACGATAAATCCTATCCTTATATTTTATTAACAAAAGAACGCCATCCTAGAATTACCTCTCACCGGGGCAGCAAAAAGGTGACGGGTGAATATTTCGGGCCTTATCCACATGCCGGTGCGGTACGCGAAACCCTGTCTTTATTGCAAAAATTATTCCCTATTCGGCAATGTGAAAATTCCGTTTATGCCAACCGTTCTCGCCCTTGCCTGCAATATCAGATTGGTCGCTGTTTAGCGCCTTGCGTTTCGGGTTATGTTTCCGATGAAGAATACAATCAGCAAGTGGGTTATGCGCGTTTATTCCTACAAGGCAAAGATCAACAGGTCTTGGATCATCTGATTGGGAAAATGGAACGGGCAAGCCGAGCATTAAACTTTGAGGAAGCCGCTCGTTATCGGGATCAAATCCAGGCGGTACGTTCCGTTATTGAAAAACAATTCGTATCAAACGAGCGGTTGGATGATATGGATATTATTGCCATTGCCTATAAGTTAGGTATTGCCTGTGTCCATGTTTTATTTATTCGTCAAGGTAAAATTTTGGGTAATCGAAGCTATTTCCCTAAAGTGCCGGAGAATACTTCATTGTCCGAGCTGACGGAAACCTTTGTAGGGCAGTTTTATTTACAGGCTCATCAAGGGCGAACCATTCCGAACAGCATTATTGTAGATCGTAAATTGGAAGAAAAGGCGGAACTGGAAAGTCTGCTTACGGATCAAGCCGGTCGTAAGGTTAGTATTCAGGACAATATTAAAGGCAATAAGAGCAAATATCTGCATTTAGCGCAAATGAACGCTCAAGCGGCGTTAGCGCTGCAATTAAAGCAATCATCCTTGATTCATGAACGTTATAAGGAATTACAGCAACTACTGGGTATTGAAAAAATTCATCGTATGGAATGTTTCGATATCAGCCATACCATGGGACAGCAAACTATCGCATCTTGTGTAGTTTTTAACGAAGAAGGCCCGCTAAAGTCCGATTATCGCCGCTTTAATATTGAAGGTATTACCGGCGGTGATGACTACGCCGCCATGGAACAGGCGTTAAAAAAACGCTACGACAAAGATCTTGAGTTGGAAAAAATCCCTGACATCATTTTTATTGACGGTGGTAAAGGGCAGCTTAACCGTGCGTTAAAAGTATTCCATGAACTCCAGGTAAAATGGGATAAAAACCGACCGCACTTAATCGGTGTAGCAAAAGGTGTGGATCGTAAAGCGGGTTTGGAAACCCTGATTATCAGCAAACAAGAACGGGAAATCAATTTACCGGCAGACAGCCTTGCGTTGCATTTAATTCAGCATATTCGTGATGAGAGCCATAATCACGCCATTAGCGGCCATCGCAAAAAGCGGCAGAAAGCCTTTACCCAAAGCGGGCTGGAAACTATTGAAGGAGTAGGCGCAAAACGCCGCCAAGCGTTGCTTAAATATTTAGGCGGTATGCAAGGAGTGAAAAATGCCACTCAGGATGAAATCGCCTCCGTCCCCGGTATTTCCGTAGCATTAGCGGAGAAAATTTTTGAGGCGTTACATCATTAAATTTTCTCATCTTATAAAGTGCGGTAAAAAATCAGCGAATTTTCACCGCACTTTTCAGTATAAATTTTTATGGAGTCTCTTGCAGATCCTCTCGTTTTCGCCAATAAGTGGCGAATCTCGGTTTTCCGGTTTTGGTTAATCCCCTGTATTTATAGGTGATAACAGAGCCTACGGCCGGCGGATTTACGCGATCTTCCAATGTAAAACCCGAACCTATTCTGAATTTTCCCCGTTGATTTTTGCAAGTCAGCGCGCCCAATGCATTGGCGAATTGCCCCTTGCCTTTGTGATGCGCGATGACCGTGCATTCTTCGTCTAAATGGGATTTTAATTTAAGGATTTGTGTGCTGCGCTTATTTTCATAAGGTGCATTGGGATTGCGCAGCACAACGCCTTCGCCTTTTTGGGTTTCAACTTGTTGCAAAAATTGCCGTACGTGATTTTTATCCCGAATCGGAATTTGTTCAATAATTTCAATATAAGAAGTGCGGTTTGTTTTCAGATAATTTTTTAATGTCGCCAGGCGGGTAAATAAATCGCCCGGCGCTTCGGGTACGTCAAACACATAAAGTTTCAGCTTGTGCCAGCCTTTGTCTTGCTGTGAGCGGGTAATTGACGAAATTTCGGCAAATTGATCCCGTTGGCTGAATAATTCGCCGTCGATGGGAAACGGCGGAAAATTTTCAAGAAAATAATCGGGAGCGGCAAGAATGCCGCCTTGCCGGCTAATAAGTTGCTTTCCGTCCCAATAACCGCGAACGCCGTCTAATTTTTCGCTCATTACCCAGCCTGTAATATCCTGATTTTTATAATTTTCTAATAACATCAATGCGGGTTCTTTGGCTTGTACCGGCAAAGTTGATAACAACAGAATCATTATCCGTTTTTTCATTTTTTATTTCTCCGAACAGAATCGGCATAATTTTATGTATCGCTTTCGCGGTGAAAAGATCTTTTGAAAGAATTTGCGGTGAAGATCGATAAAATAGAAAAATTTTTCAAAAAAGTGCGGTCAAAATCCGGCATTTTTTGAATGGTGACGGATTTTTATGAATCCGTTTCATAATGGATAAGAAATATTTTCACCTCAGAAGGGGATAAAATTCTGTTAGAATCACTAAACATAAAATTTATTCATATAAGGAAAATAATAATGACAAAGTTATTCCCAAACGCAACAGTACGTACTTCGGCACCTTACCGTTTTGATATTGTCGGTAGTTTTTTGCGCTCCGACGCCATAAAATCCGCAAGAGCGGCTTGCGCCTGCGGCGATATTTCATGCGCCGATTTAACTCGGGCGGAAGATGCGGAAATCGCAAAATTAGTAGAACGGCAAAAATCCGTCGGTCTGCATGCGGTAACAGACGGTGAATTCCGTCGTACATTCTGGCATTTGGACTTTTTAGCCGGTTTAGACGGTGTGGAAGAAGTGGATGCCGAAAAGTTTTCCGTACAGTTCAAACATCATAATGTGCGACCGAAAACCTTGAAAATTGTCGGTAAAGTGGATTTTTCGGAAAATCATCCTTTCGTTGAACATTTCCGTTCCGTAAATGAATTGGCAAAAGGCACCGAAGTGAAATTTACTATTCCTTCGCCTTCTATGCTGCATTTAATCACCAATGTGCGAGCGACAAATTATCAACCGATTCCCCGTTATGAAAATAACAATCAGCAATTATTGGATGACATCGCCGACGCTTACATTAAAGCAATGAATATTTTCTATAAACTGGGTTGTCGTAATCTGCAATTAGACGACACCAGTTGGGGTGAGTTTTGTGCGGAAGATAAACGCGCCGCTTATCAGGAACGGGGCTTTGATTTAGACCAAATCGCTAAGGACTACGTGTATATGCTCAATAAAATCGTGGACGCCAAACCGGCGCAGGATATTGCGATCACCATGCACATCTGCCGCGGTAATTTCCGTTCAACCTGGTTTTCGGCGGGCGGTTATGAACCCGTGGCGGAAATTTTATTCGGCAGCTGCCGGGTGGACGGTTTTTTCTTAGAATACGATTCTGATCGCGCCGGCGATTTTAAACCTTTACGTTTCATCAAGAATCAGCAAGTGGTACTGGGCTTGGTTACGTCGAAAGACGGCACATTGGAAAACCGTGAGGACATCATTAACCGCATTAAAGAAGCGGCGCAATATGTGGATATTAACCAGCTCTGTTTAAGCCCGCAATGCGGCTTTGCTTCGACGGAAGAAGGCAATATCTTAACGGAAGAACAGCAATGGGCAAAACTCAACTTTATTCGTGAAATTGCGGAAGAAGTCTGGGGTAAATAGGATCTGTTTATAAAAGATAAACAGCCCCTGATTTCAAATAAAAAGTGCGGTCAAAAATTGACGATTTTTTTAGATAAAAATCAGTAAAATTTGACCGCACTTTTTTCAATTAATGGGCTTTTCTGCTGAATAATTTAAGTAAAGGCAGAATAACCGCGCAGGCGATGGCGCCGATAATCATGCCTGTCAGTCCTTCTACCAGCCAGGCAAGCTGATGATAAATCCGAAATTGTTCGACAAAGTGGTGAATTTCCGGTAGATAATGCACGAAAATACCGCCGCCGACCAAAAACATAGCGATAGTGCCGATGACGGACAATGACCGCATAAACCAAGGCATGATAAATAATAGAAACTCACCGGATTTTTGTGAAAATTTACCGTTTTTTCGAAGCAACCACAAACCGATATCATCAAGTTTAACGATCAATCCTACCAAACCGTAAACGAAAACGGTGATCCCCAAGCCAACGGCACTTAAGGTGAGAATTTTTGTGGAAATATCCGCCTGTTGAATACTGCCTAAGGCAATGATGATAATTTCGGCAGAGAGAATGAAATCGGTACGAACGGCACCTTTGATTTTATCTTTCTCATCGCTGCTATCTTTTATTTCTTCATGTTGTTCCTGGTGGATAAATTTGTGTAGGAGTTTTTCTACACCTTCGAAACATAAATAGGCACCGCCCGCCATTAATAAAATATTAATGGCGGAAGGGAAGTAAACCGACAACAATAACGCCAGCGGAATGAGGATAACTTTATTTATCAGCGACCCGCGCGCAACGGAAAACACAACGGGCAATTCTCGTTCGGCGCCGATATCTTTGCCGCTGACCTGATTTGCGTTTAAGGCTAAATCGTCGCTGATTAGACCTACGGTTTTTTTAGCCGCAACCTTAGTCATTACGGATACGTCGTCAAGTACCGAGGCGATATCGTCCAATAAAGTGAATAATGAGCTAAATGCCATAATTTATTTCCTAAATAAAATATTCAACTAAAAACGCACATTAAGCGTGCGTTTTACGTTTGTTGAAAAAGGTTTATTTCCAGTTTTCACGTTTTGCCGTTTGCAGTTTTTCGTATGCTTTTAAGAGCTTTTGATGTGCCTGAAATTTGTTTAAGTGCTCATCATCGGCTAATAAATCATAAAACGGATTACCGCCTTGAACGGCATTCCAGGCAAAATCTGCGGCGGTTTTACCATACATTTTTTCAAATACGTTGCGGTATTGTATCGGCGTACGCGATTCATCCAGAAATAATTCAAGGGTGCTGATTAAACAGCGGTAATAGTTTGCTCGTTCGGGAGTGAAAACCGAACTATTCATGTTATATGTCCAGTTTGCCCATTCCAGCGCCATTTCTAAATCACCTAAGGCCAAATGCAGCATGGATTTTAATTCGCCCGTACGCAAAGTCACCCAGCCGGATTTCGGCGGCGCCACTAAACCGATGAATTCACGCACACGGGTTGCATCGTCGATGGCTTGTTCGTCTAATTCTTCAAGCAGTTCCAGATAAGTTTCTTTATCGTGATGGAAGTGCGGTAAATCCAATAAGATTTCTCGCCACTCCATACCCATATTGTTATTCGCATAGATTAAATCGTCCGCCGGATA
The DNA here is from genome assembly GCF_011455875.1 of Basfia succiniciproducens. NCBI lineage: Bacteria > Pseudomonadati > Pseudomonadota > Gammaproteobacteria > Pasteurellales > Pasteurellaceae > Basfia > Basfia succiniciproducens. The sequence goes on from NZ_CP015031.1 coordinate 538,568, forward strand.
AATATCCGACATGCCGGGCACGATACTGCGACAGGCATAGACATCTAAGTGATTGTAATCCATGATATAAACTTCTTTTTTATCTTCGTTGAAGATATTCATTAAGTTGTCGTATTCTTCATGGCTGGTGCCGGAGAAATCCCAGTGTACAAAGTCGTAATCCGCTTCGTCTTTAAACAGATCCCAAGAGATTAAACCGCTGGAGTCGATAAAATGGGTTTCAAGATTTGCTAAATCCGCCACATCTCCATTATTAAAGGAAGGCGGCGAGAAGACGTCTAAATCTTTCAGACTACGCCCTTGTAATAATTCCGTTACCGTACGTTCAAAGGCTACCTGAAAATTCGGATGGGCGCCGAATGAAGCAAAGCAAGTGCCGTTATTCGGGTTTAATAAAATCACACAAATCACCGGATATTTACCGCCTAGCGAAGCATCATAAGCCAAAATAGGGAAACCTTCTTCCTCTAATTTGTTAATGGATGCGGCAACGGTCGGATATTGCTCTATAACTTCCTGAGGAATCGGCGGCAGACTGATAGCTTCTTTTAAAATACGGTTTTTTACATAACGTTCAAATACTTCCGACAAACCCTGTACGCGCGCTTCGTACTTAGTATTACCCGCAGACATACCGTTTGAGGCATATAAATTGGCAATAATGCTTTGCGGAATATAAACGGTTTGCTGATCCGATTGGCGTACATAAGGCATAGCGACAATGCCGCGATCGTAATTGCCGGATTGCAGATCCACTAATAATTCAGGAGTTAGTTCCCGATTCGGATCGAAATAATTCAATAGGAACTCGTCTAAAATCCCTTCCGGTATGCTTGAATCATCTTCAATCGGGAACCATTTTTCAGTGGGATAATGGACGAATTCACCGTTGGCAAGATCTTGCCCTAAATAGTAATCGGAAAAGAAATAGTTGGTGGAAAGACGCTCAAAATATTCGCCTAATGCCGAGGCAAGCGCCGCTTTTTGGCTGCCGCCTTTACCGTTGGCAAAACATTGCGGGCAATCTTTATCGCGAATATGAACGGACCATACGTTTGGTACGGGGTTCAACCAAGAGGCTTCTTCAATATTAAAACCGAGTGCGGTCAGTTTTTGTTGAAATTTTGCGATACTGTCTTCCAGCGCAGCATCTTTACCGGGAATAAAAGTTTGTTCAGTCATGCTTTTCTCATCAGTTTAAAAGTTCCGTGCATAATAGAGAAGAACCGGAAGATGAGCAAGCGTTTATTCATTAATCCGTTTGAAGGCGGCTTCCGGGCTGAAAACGTCTTCCTGATGGAACTGAATTTTCTGTGCCTGTGAACTGAGCGAACAGGTTCTTTTTTGGGCAATAATCACGGTTAACGGCGAAAAAAGGGAAAAATGCTGCCGGTGCTGAAGAGCAAGGTTTTCGCATTGTAAAATATCAAAATTAAGCAGCTCCAGCCAATCGATTATGAGCCAGGTCGGATATTGACGAAACGGGAATTTTTCATAAGGTGTTTGATGAAATTGCCGTTTAAACGCAAGGATGCTCAAGGGGTTGAATAAAGAAATAAACAGTAGTCCGCTTTCCGTAGTAACCCGGGTTATTTCCCGCAATAATCGGTGCGGATCGGCGCAAAAGTTTAAATTATTGGCAAGTAGGCAGGCATCGATAGATTCTTCAATTAACGGCAATTCCGTTACCTTGCTTCGTACGACGGAAGTGCAGGGTTGCAGGCAAAGTGCGGTCAGATTTTGCGGAATTTCGGGGCTGATAACAAGCTGATGGCGCATAGGCAAATCCAGTCCGATTTCCGCACTTAAGCCGCCGAGTTTCAGAATTTGGTCGCCCAAAATATTTGATAACCAATGGGAAAAATACCGGTTAAGTGCGTTACAATATAGCGTCCCGTTAGGGATTTGTTGCCAACTGGTCGGTAACTTAAGTTCTGTCGCGTGTTTGGCGTGCCACATATTATCACCTCATAGAAATAGGACGTTTTTATGCTAGTTCCAATACCTGCTCTTAATGATAACTATATTTGGCTCTACGGGCGAGAAAATTTGCCGGTTATTGCGATAGATGTTGCAGAATGTAAAAATTTATCGGCATATTTAACGCAGCATCATTTGCAACTGGAAGCCGTTTTATTAACTCATTATCACGACGATCATACCGGCGGTGTGGAAGAATTAAAGCGCTATTATCCCGATATTCCCGTTTACGGACCTGCCGAAACCGCCGATAAAGGCGCAACACATATTGTTAACGAGGGAAATATCCAAACCGCACATTATCGGATTGAAGTTGTTCCCAGCGGCGGACATACGGCAAATCATGTCAGCTATCTTATTGATAATCATCTGTTTTGCGGCGATACGTTATTTTCAGCCGGGTGCGGCAGAGTCTTTACCGGCGATTACGGGCAAATGTTTGAATCTATAACCCGTTTAAAGCAATTGCCTGACAAAACCGTCATTTGTCCGGCGCATGAATATACGCTGAGTAATTTGGTTTTTGCCGAAGCTTTCGCTCCTAATGAGAAAGTAAAAAGTGCGGTCAAAAATCAACGAATTTCGGTGGAATCGTTACGGGCGCAGAATAAGCCTAGTTTGCCGACCACATTGGCGTTGGAAAAAAACATCAATCCGTTTTTACAGGCTGAAAATTTGGCTGATTTTATTTATTTACGTAAAGCAAAGGACAATTTTTAGGCGGCTTATAGTAGAATAACCGATAACTTATTTATTAATTAAGGAGCTTATTATGACAGTTCAAAGCGGACTTTTATTAGAACATTGTAAAGCGGCAATTTATCTCGAAAGTGAAATTCATAATTTATCGCTAATTCCCAAAGCCTGCCGTCAATTTAATCGGGCGTTGGAGCAATTACGCGAGCAGTATCCCGACGCCATGTTGGGAGCTGTGGTGGCATTCGGTGATAACGCCTGGAAGCGGTTATCGCAAAACAGTGCGCCGGAGCTTAAGTCTTTTGTTGCTTTAGGCAAAGGTAATCTGGCGGCACCGGCGACACAGCAGGATTTATTGGTACATATTCAATCTTTACGGCCTGATGTGAATTTTAGTGCGGCAAAAGCGGCAATGGATGCGTTTGGCGAGGCTATTCGGGTTATGCAGGAAATTCACGGTTTCCGCTGGGTGGAAGAACGTGATTTAACCGGTTTTATTGACGGTACGGAAAATCCGCAAGGTGATGACAGACCTGTAGTCGGCACCATAGCGGAAGGTGAAGATGCCGACGGTAGTTATGTGATGACACAACGCTATGAACATGAATTAGCCAAATGGGAAAAGCTTTCTCAGCATAAGCAGGAACAAGTTATCGGCAGAACTAAGCCGGACAGCGAAGAATTAGATGAAGTGCCGGAAACCTCCCATGTGGGGCGCACGGACTTAAAAGAAGACGGCAAAGGTTTAAAAATCTTGCGTCAAAGTTTACCGTACGGTACGGCGAGCGGTACAAACGGTTTATTCTTTATCGCCTATTGTGCGACTTTGCATAATATCGAACAGCAATTGCTCAGTATGTTCGGCGAGAAAGACGGCAAAACCGACCGTTTGTTAGGGTTTACCAAACCGGTTACCGGCAGCTATTATTTTGCACCGTCACTGGAAAAATTATTATCATTGTAATGCGATAAAGACATCCGCTCTAAAAAGAGCGGATTCGGTATTTTGAGAAAAATAAAATCGGCGGGATTTATTCCGCCATTTGTATTATGGCTTACTATTCAACGTAACGTATAAGTCCTTCTTGTTGAGTGGTGGCAATTAATCGCCCCGCCTTATCGAAAATTTGTCCGCGCGCCAACCCCCGGGCGGCAAAGGCGTTATTACTTTCAATGGCGTACAACAACCAATCGTTTAGGTCAAAAGAACGATGGAACCAAATGCTGTGGTCAATGGTAGCCACCTTCATTCCTTTTTGTAAAAAGCCTTTCGCATGCGGGTGGAGTGCGGTCAAAATACAGTGAAAATCGGAAAAATAAGCTAATAAACATTTTTGGATATTTTGGTCTAACGGTGATTTGCCGTTTGCTCGAACCCAAATGTATTGCTCTGGCGGTAATTCCGTACCGAGGAACGGATTATTAATATATTTCGCACGAATATCAAAAGGACGTTTGGCGGTAAATTTATCCCGTACCGATTCGGGAATATATTGCGCCGCTTTTTTTAATGCGTCGGATTCGGACATGAATTCTTCCGGCGAGCCGATTTCCGGCATCTTAACCTGGTGCTCAAACCCCGATTCTTCAACCTGAAAGGAGGCGGTTACATGGCAAATAGGATGACCGTACTGAATGGCTTTTACCCGCAAGGCGGTAAAATTTCGCCCTTCGCGTAAGGTTTCCACATCATAAATTATTGGCCGCTGACTGTCTCCCGGTGCAAGAAAATAGGCGTGGCAGGAATGGAGCAGGCGATCTTTCGGCGCTACCTGCATCGCGGCGGAAAGTGCCTGAGCGACTACTTGCCCGCCAAAAACCTGACGGAAACCGAGATCCTGACAGCCGCCGCGAAATAATGCGTCATCTAATTGTTCTAATTTCAGCAAATGAATAAGATTGTCTAATACTTCTGACATGTTATGTTCCTTGGTTATTCTGTGCGTGGGTAAAGTTTAGCCGCTTAAGTATAAACCCTGGATAAAGATTTGCAATCATCGGGGAGTTATTGCATAATGAGCGCCATTAACCGCAAGGTTAAGTCTATGGAGGCCCTCTTGGTTCCTCGCAATGATGTTCGGTTTATTAGGTCAGGTTCGGAAGAAAGCAGCCGGAGTCGAGATTTTCGTGTGCCGAGATCAAGCTGGGAGGGTCTCCACCCAACTTAATCCCTTCTTTTCTAAATTCTCTCTACTAATTTTTTAAAGAATCCGTTATTTTTACTGTTCAATTCCTGATATGAACCTTTTTCCACTAAATTTGTATCATCGATCACACAAATTTGATCAAATTGTTCGATTGCGGTTAAACGATGAGTTACCATAATCAGCGTTTTATTGGCGCTATGTTGCATAAGTAAACGTAGAATCCGGCGCTCGGTTTCGCGATCTAATCCTTCGGTTGGTTCGTCCAATAATAAAATCGGCGATTCATTAAGTAAGATTCGAGCCAACCCCAAACGGCGCTGTTCGCCGCCGGAAAGCGGGCGACCGCCTTCGCCTAACCAAAGGTCTAATCCCGATTCCTGCTCCAGCAATTTGGCTAAACCTACCTGAACCAGTACTTCCCGCATTTTCAGATCATCGATCTTTGTTTTGTTGGCAATTTGCAGATTGTTGCGCAAGGTATCGCTAAAGGTGTGTATCCGCTGGGTTAAAAAGCAGATATTTTCACGCAAACATTGTTCGCTATAAGCATGAATAGGTTGCTCCGCCAATAAAATCTCACCTTGCGAAGGGTTATAATTGCGCACCAGCAATTGCAACAAAGTGGATTTTCCGCTACCGGTTTTACCGAGAACTGCGACTTTTTGTCCTTTGCGAATCGTTAAACTAAGCCCGTTCAATGCGCAGGAGGTTCTTTCAGGGTAACTAAAAGAAACATCTTTAAGGCGAATTAAATCCGCAGTGGCGGAAAGTGCGGTCTGTTTTCCGCTAAATTTGACCAACGGCGGTTGGCTGATAATTTCGGTTACCCGATCCGCCGAAGCGATTACCTGACCGATATGCAGAAATGCCGCGCCGATAGGCATCAGAATTTCAAATGCGGCAAGCGCGGAAAAGGCAAATAACGCAAGTAAAGCGGCTTTGTATTCGCCTGTGCCTAAATCTATATGAGCCGCCGCCCATAAGGTAACGGCTAAAATCAGCCCGTTGGCAAAAAGCAAAATCGCACTGGATAAACCCGCCAGATTTGTTTCCCGCTGTTGATAAGCTTGCCATTCCGATTCGGTATTTGCCAGGTTTTGTTTTATTTTGTCTTCCGCGTTAAATAGTAACAATTCGGCCTGTGCTTGAATGAATTCAACAAATTGTGAACGATAAGTCGCTCGGGAAAGCGTGAGTTTCTTACCGAATTTTGTTCCTAATTTGTAGAAAACGGTAGGAATAACCAGCAATAAAACCAGTAAAGTAATACCGATAAATAGCGCCACAGGTAAATTGATAAAACTCAGACCAACGGTTATCAGGACAATAACAAAAATGGCGCTGACAAAAGGTGCAATAAGGCGGAGATATAAGCTATCCAGCGTATCTACATCGGCGACCAGACGGTTTAACAGATCGGAATTACGATAACGGTTCAATACCGCCGGACTAAGCGGAATGATTTTACCGAATACCTGAACGCGTAATTTTGACAAAATACGAAATGTCGCGTCATGGGTAACTATCTTTTCAAAATAGCGGGCAACGGTTCGCCCGATTGCCAGCCCCCGAACGGCGGATGAAGGATAAAAAAAGTTGAATAAGGTTCCGGCGCCGGCAATTGCGGTCGCCGCTAAAAACCAGCCTGACAGCGTAAGCAAGCCGATACTGGCGGCTAGGCCGAGAATCATCAAAATAACGCCAAGAATTAATGGAAATTTGGCATATTTGAATAAAGTTAAAAAGGGAATGAGTGAACGCATTGTTATCCTTTAAAATTTCGTAAATTTGTACCGCACTTTTATGTCAGTGCAACATCTGTATTACGTTGTGCGAGCAATTCGGCGAAATAGCCCTCGTTTTGTAGTTGTTCGAATTTTCCTTGCTGAACGATTTCACCGCTTTGCATTACCAGAATTTGATCGCATTGTTTTAAATCTTCGATTCGATGGGTAATCATTAAGGTGGTCTGGGTTTGGCTGATTTGATTTAACGCCTGCAAAACCTGATTTTCCGATTGCGCATCAAGGCTTGCCGTCGGTTCGTCAAGCAGCAATAGCGAACCTTGACGCAATAACGCGCGGGCAATGGCTAAGCGTTGAGCCTGCCCAACGGAAATGCCCGTACCGCCGTCTTTTATTTCATAGTCTAAACCTAATTTATCGGTAAATTCCGTTGCTTTGGCTTGCTTTAAGGCTTGAGCGATTTCTTCTTTACTTGCCTGAATTTCACCTAATAATAGGTTTTCTTTAATGGATCCTTGCAATAGTAACGGGTTTTGCCCGACCCAAGCGATATGTTTGCGCCATTGAGTGGGTTCCAGCTGGTTCAGCTCGATACCGTTAACGGTTAAGCTGCCTTCATAGGGCAGAAAACCCAATAAAGCGTTCATTAAAGAAGTTTTGCCTGCCCCGCTTTGCCCAACTAATGCCGTATGACTTAAAGGCGATAAGCTAAAGTTTAGCGGTTTGGTTAAGGCTTGTCCTTGTGGCGAGTTGATGACTAAATTTTCCGCCTTAATTTCCAATGCCGTTGTTTCGTTCAGTTGTTGGGTTTGTGTTGCCGAATGTAATTCTTTTTGTTCTAAAAATTCTACAATGCTGTCGGCGGCGCCGATTGCCGCGGCTCGATCATGGTAATAGGTGCCGAGGTCACGCAACGGCTGATAGAATTCGGGGGCGAGAATTAGGCAGAAAAAGCCGGCAAACAAGGTCAGGCTTGTATCGTAAGTGCCAAAATTAATTTGCCCCAAATAGCTGAAACCAAAATATACCGCCATAATGGCAATGGAAATTGAGGTGAAGAATTCTAATACCGCCGAGGATAAAAACGCCATTTTCAATACATCCATGGTAGTTTTGCGGTAGGCTTCGGTGCCGATTTCAATGTGATTGGTCTGTTGTTCGGCGCGATCAAATAAACGCAGGGTTTCCAAACCTTTCAGTCGATCCAGAAACTGTGCGCTTAACCGGGCTAAAGTTGTCATATTTTTTTGGCTGCTATCGGCGGCGGCTAATCCTACAATAATCATAAACACAGGCACTAAAGGCGCGGTCGCCATTAAGATAAAACCCGCCGCCCAGTTAATAGGGAAAACGGCAATTAAAATAACAACGGGAGCTATTACGGAAAGCATTTGTTGCGGCAGGTAACGGGAATAAAAATTATGCAGGTTTTCGACCTGTTCTAACATGAGAGTCGCCCAACTGCCGGCCGGTTTATTATTAATTACGGCGGGACCGACCTGATGAATTTTCTCAAGAATCCGGCGGCGGATAATATTGCGTAGCTGTTGTCCGCATTTAAAGCCGATACGTTCGCGCAGCCATAAAATCAGCGCGCGTAATGTAAATCCAATCGCTAAGCCGAAAAAGTGCGGTAATAATTCGCCGGGTTTTGTGTCGAGCATGACCAGATCGTTTAATAATGTGGCAAGCAGCCAAGTCTGCAACACAAGAATCACGGAAGAAATACTTGCAAGCAATATGTTGAGATTAAGTAATTTTTTTACCGGTTGTTGTTGTGCACGTAACCATTTGAAAAGATACCGTTGGCGTGTTTTTTCCATACAAAATAAATAGCGCTTTGCCTAAAGACAGATTATTGCTGCGTAAAAAGTAAAATAAAGTGCGGTCGGTTTTTTGTGAATTTCTAACCGCACTTTTAAGGATTATGCTTCTAATGCGTCTAAATAACGTTCTGCATCAAGAGCCGCCATACAACCGGTACCGGCTGAAGTAATAGCCTGGCGATAATTATGATCCATTACATCGCCCGCCGCAAAAATGCCTTCGACGGACGTAGCGGTGGCATTACCGTTTAAGCCGGATTTCACCACGATATAACCGTTATTTAATTCCAGCTGATCGGCGAAAATTGCCGTATTAGGCGCATGACCGATTGCTACAAATAAACCGTCGATTTTTATTTCTTCGGTATTTTCCGATTGGGTGTCTTTCAGACGAACGCAGGTTACGCCCATGTTATCACCCAGTACTTCGTCTAAATTGCGGTTGGTATGCAAAATGATTTTGCCTTCTTCCACTTTTTTGTATAAACGGTCAATGAGGATTTTTTCCGCACGGAACGCATCGCGACGGTGAACCAAATGCACTTCGCTGGCAATGTTGGCTAAATAGAGCGCTTCTTCAACGGCAGTATTGCCGCCGCCGATGACGGCAACAGGTTTATTGCGATAGAAGAATCCGTCGCAGGTCGCGCAGGCGGAAACGCCGCGGCCTTTGTATTCCGTTTCGGAAGGCAAGCCTAAGTAACGGGCGGAAGCGCCGGTTGCAATAATCAATGCATCGCAACTAAAGGTTTGCACATCGCCGTACAGTTTGAACGGGCGGGATGAAAAATCAACACGATTAATATGATCAAATACGATTTCAGTATCGAATTTTTCCGCATGTTGCAACATACGCTGCATTAATTCGGGACCGGTTGTTTCTGCGAAATCGCCGGGCCAGTTTTCAATTTCGGTGGTGGTTGTCAATTGACCGCCTTGTTCCAAACCCGTGACCAAAACGGGGTTCAAATTTGCGCGAGCGGCGTAAATTGCGGCGGTATAACCGGCAGGACCGGAACCTAAAATCAGTAATTTGCTGTGTTTAATATCAGACATAAAGATCCTTTGATAAAATATAATAAACGGTTTTTGTATTATAGAGTCTTCAAGGTTGTAAATCCATTAGTACAATAACGAATACAACAATCGGCGATACTTATTAGTGAGCGGATCATTATTGCCGATGGCTGAAAGAATAGATAAAAATTGCTGTTTTACTTCGCCGTTTTGCGCAGATAAATCCTGTTTTAAAATGTTAAACAGCAGTTCTAAGGCTTCTTCGTTACGATTTGCCTGATGCAACTGAACCGCCAGTTTCAGGGCTATTTCAGTTGTTGGTTTTTTGGAAAAGTCAGCTTGCAATTGCTGAATTTCCGGGGTGTCGGCGGCTTTAATCAATAATTCGATTTGCGCTTGTAAACCATGCCAACGGCTGTCTCTGTCCTGTAACGGGATTTTATTGAGAATTTCCGTCGCCGGTTCTGTTTTTTTCATGGCAATGTAGGTTTCGGCGTAGAGTAGAGCAATGTCGCTGTTTTTCCGTTCGGATAATTCCCAGGCTTCTTTCAGTAATGGAAGTGCTTTGTCGTAATCTTCCGCTTGTAAAAAGTCCAAAGCTAAATTGAACTTAATTTCTTCTTCTTTCGGCAAAATTTGCGATAAGCGCTGTTTGAGTTCTTCCTCACTAATAACATTTTGAAAAGCATCGACCGCTTGTGCTTCTTTAAACAGATATGCGGTCGGCAGATTGCGGATTTGGAACTGCATTGCAATAGCCTGCTGAGTTTCGCAGTTGACTTTCGCCAGCGCAAACTGACCTTGATATTGTTCCGCATAACGCTCTAACAGCGTAGTAAATTCAACGGAAGGCTGATGGCTCGGCGCATAAAATACCAACACCAACGGGTGCTCTTTTGAAAGCTGCAATGTGTCGTTAAGATTTTGTTCTGTAATTTCAATGAGGTATTGCTTTAACGCTTGCATAATTCTCTCTTGTTTATTGATTAAGTCGGGGGATTGTAGCATAGAAATCCGTTAATAAAAATGTGGCTGGCAGCGGTGTCTGACAACGGTGAAAAGAAATATAAAAGGCTTGCGAAAGTGCTAACAGTTGCAAGCCTTGTAGAAAGTTATAAGGAAATGATTATTAGAAGATTATACTACCGACATAGGCGATGATAAAACCGACAATACCGATCAGCGTTTCTTGTACGGTCCAGGTTTTTAACATGGTTTTGGTATCGATTTCCAGGAAACGGCTGACTAACCAGAAACCAGAGTCATTTACGTGTGCCAATACGGTTGCTCCGGAAGCGATGGATATAACGATAAAACATAAATCCATTTGGCTTAAACTTGGATCCGCTGCTACCATCGGTGAAATTAATGCTGCGGTTGTGGTGAGCGCGACTGTTGCAGAACCTTGCGCCACACGCAAAGCAGAGGAAATAATGAATGCGGCGACAATCACCGGCATACCGGTATGACCCAATGTGGAAGCAAGCACTTCACCTATACCGCTGGCACGTAAAACACCACCAAACATACCGCCGGCACCGGTTACCAATACGATTGCACAGATAGGCCCTAAGGAACTGTCACAAATTTTCTCAATTTGTTCATAGCTACGCTGGTTTTTTAATAATACGATGGAAACAATCAATGTAATGAGTAGTGCAATCGGTGTTTTACCCAGTAGACGAAGCGTTTCTACCCATAATTGCGAACCGTCAATTACTTTTGCAACGGCTAAAGTATTTAACACCGTATCCAGCATAATTAATACGAGCGGCAGCAGTAATATTAAGATTACTTTTTTGAAACTCGGTGGTGTTAATACCGCAGTTTCATTGATCGGCATTGCATTTAGAAATGCTTTAGGCAGATCCAAATGATATTTTTTACCCAAATGTAAACCGAATAAATATGTAGCAATATACCAGGTAGGAATTGCACAAATCAGACCAATAATAGTTAATAAACCAATATTGGCGCCTAACAAATCACCGGCTGCAACAGGGCCGGGGTGAGGTACGGAAAATGCGTGCATAACGGCAAACGCACCGGCGGCAGGGAAGGCATAGCGAATCAATGAACCGCCGAATTGTTTTGCTACACTGAAAATAATCGGCAACATAACAACTAAACCGGCATCAAAGAAGATCGGAAACCCGAATAATAATGAGGCGATACCTAATGCTAAAGGCGCTTTTTGTTCACCAAATTTATTAATTAAGGTATCCGCCAAAACTTTTGCACCGCCGGTAATTTCAAGCAAGCGACCGATCATCGCGCCTAAACCGACGAGTAAAGCTACGCTTGCCAAAGTATTACCAAAGCCGTTAAGTAAGGTTGGTAATATTTTATTTATCGGGATGCCTGTTGCCAGAGCGGTTAATAAACTAACAATAGTTAATGCGACAAATGCATGAACTTTAAATTTCATTATCAACAGAAGCAATAAAGCAACTGATGCAATCATAATAAAGATTAACATAATCTATTTCCTTTATTCCTAATATAATCAAACGGCTGCTAACATACCGCCGTCAACGAATAACAGATGTCCGTTGACAAAGTCTGACGCTTTGGATGATAAAAATACTGCCGCGCCAATTAATTCTTTTGGATCGCCCCAACGACCGGCAGGCGTACGTTTGCATAACCAGGATGTAAATTCCTGATTTTCTACTAAAGGTTTGGTCAATTCGGTTGCGAAATAACCCGGAGCGATGCCGTTTACCTGAATGTTATAGCGGGCTAGTTCGACGCACATTCCCCGGGTCAGCATTTTTACCGCACCTTTAGAGGCTGCATAAGGCGTGATAGTGTCACGGCCTAATTCGCTTTGCATTGAACCGATATTGATAATTTTGCCCCGTTGGCGTTTTACCATATATCTGGCAACCGCCTGAGAAATAATAAAAACGGCTTTTTGATTCACACTAATCACATCGTCATAGTCTTTTTCCGGAAATTCACAGAACGGATGACGGCGCTGAATACCCGCATTATTTATCAGTACGTCAATCGGACCGATTTCTTTTTCAATATAATCTATGGTGTCTTGCGCCGCTTTTGAATCGGTTACATCGAAGGCAATGGCATAAGCTTTAAAGCCTTTTGTATTAAAATCTGCGGCAATTTTTTCCGCAGTTTCCAATCGAGTTCCATGAATAATGATCTCGGCACCATGTTCGGCTAATCCGTTTGCCAATAAATTACCAATACCACGAGTGGAACCGGTAATTAAAATTCGTTTATTTTTTAAAGAAAAGAGTTCACTCATTTTTTGCTCCTCATTCAAATGAAAGTTGCACTTTAGAAATATTATTTTTATCACCGGCGATAATTAAGGCTTTTTCTAATTCCGTATATGGGAAGGTTGCCGATAGTAATGGCAACGGATTGACTTTGCCCGAACTTAACCATTCCACCGAAGTGTTAAATTCTTCAATAAATCTGAATGAACCTTTCAGACAAATTTCTTTGGCAATCAATGTCATGATAGGAAACTCGGGAATCGCTCCGCCCATGCCGATTTGAATAATGGTGCCTCTTGCTTTTGTAACCGCAAGGCAGCGTTCAATCGAAGAAGGATGACCGGAAGCCTCAAACGAAACGTCAAATTCACCTTTATGTGCCATGTATTCGGAGAAATCATCCTTTGCGTTTAATGCTTTGGTAGCCCCCATTTCCAAGGCAAGATCCAGACAGCGTCGGCTTAAATCGGAAACCACAATTTCTTTTGCACCGCTGGCTTTAATTGCTGCAACCGCCAAGCAGCCGATTGGCCCAACACCGGAAACAAACACGCGTTTGCCCGCAAGATCTCCGGCTTGTTTTGCTGCATGAATAGTCACCGCGAGAGGTTCGGCAAATGCCATAATGTCATCAGAAACATCCTGCGGATAATCAATACATTGACTGTTATCAACTACTTTATATTGGGTAAAGCCGCCGTCAACATGAGGGTTGTACATAGCGCTACCGAAAAAACGCATCGTTTCGCATTGATTGGTATCGCCGGATAAACAGTATTTACAGGTTAAACAGGGCTTACTCGGATTAATAGCCACTTTTTGACCGACATATAAGTCAGGTGCATTGGTTTTAACTACCGTACCGATAACTTCATGGCCAAGAATCATCGGATGTTTAATTTCATAATTACCGACTTTCCCGTATTGATAGTAATGCAAATCAGAGCCGCAAATACCGCCGCGGGTGATTTTAACTAAAGTTTGTTCTTTACTGGACTCGTCATAATTAATGGATTGTTCCATTACGCCCACGTCTTTAGGGCCTCGGACAACACAAGATAATGTCTTTATTTCCATCATATTCTCCTTTCACTTAATTGGTTACTGGTAACATACATTTTATTCTATAAAACGTAAATATTCAGCGACTAAAATTGTGATCTCGTTCAAATAAATAGCAAAAAATAAGTTTTTAGTACCAGATTAAGCTATTGATAGATGAATTTTTATTGTTATCGGTAACTGTTTAAGGGTATGCTATAAGAAAAGTAGTTAAGATTAAAGAGGAAGTAATATTATGACACAGGGCAAAAGTTTTATTTTGATGGGTGTTTCCAGTACGGGAAAAACTTCCGTGGGTACTGAAGTTGCTCACAGATTGGGATTAAAACTCATCGATGGCGATGATCTGCACCCTAGGGCAAATATTATAAAAATGGGGGAGGGAAAACCTTTAAACGATGAAGATCGTGCACCATGGCTAGAGCGTATTCGTGATGCGGCTTTTAGCCTTGAACAAAAAAGTGAAGTGGGCGTTATTATCTGTTCGGCATTAAAGAAAAAATACAGAGATTTAATCCGACAAGGCAACGAAAGAGTCAAATTTCTGTTTCTGTACGGAAGTTATGAATTAATTCTTGAACGAATGCGTCAGCGAAAAGGACATTATATGAAAGAAGAAATGCTGAAAAGCCAATTCGATACATTGGAAGTTCCACAAGCGGATGAAGCCGATGTCATCCATATTGATATTGACGGTAGCTTTGAGGAAGTGGTGCAACGCTGTATAACGGCATTAAAGCCTTATTTATAAAAATATAGTTAAATGAGAAAATTGCAACTCAGGCGGTTAAGGTACAACAAATAGCAGGTCAGGTTTCTCAAGCAGAGTCTGCCGGCAGAGAAGTGATTCAACGCGTCCGGTATGCTTCCGATTATGCAACTCAGCTTAAATCCTCCACTTTGGATGATAGCGGACAGATGGAACCCTCTTCCCTGCTCGATATCCTGACCGCCCTCTTCAAACGTCTGCCGAGCGGCTTGCAATTTACATTGGAAGCCGGCGGTCGAGCCGGGAGCGGTGTTAGATAACCAAGTAGTACTCTCCGTTTGGCAGGACGGGTAATTACTGCAAACCTTTTCTGGGATGGTGACCGATTTTGAGCAGGGCGACAGCGGTTTTCGGTTAACTCACTATCGCCTGCGTATCTGCCCCGACTTGTGGCGCACCACGTTAAGACAAAACTTCCGTATTTTCCAACAAAAAAATATTCAAACTATCCTGACAACCCTTTTAGGCGAAAACAAGGTGGTCGATTACGCGTTTGTACTGCGCGCCCCTCACCCCGAACGGGAGTTCTGCGTGCAATATCGAAATCGGACTTTTGCGTTTTTCAACGCCTGACTGCCGAAGAAGGGATTTTCTACTATTTTGAACAGCTAGACGGGGGACATCGTTTAATCCTGACCGATGACGCCACCACGTTAAACGGCGAAACGTTATTGCCTTATAACCTCAATCGCGGCGCCCATTTTGCGCCGTATCCAGCGGTGCGTTGATGGCGGGTGCCGCGACCGGATTAGCAACGGCCGGCGGGGCGGCAATCATCGGCTTAGTGGCCTATAAAGTCGGGGATGCGCTAGGCGGAGCTGCTACCCATGCGGTGATGAAGTATCTGTTTGGGAAAGAGCCGATTCCCGAATCGGGAAATAACCCGATTTGTGTCGGTGATGACGTTTACCATAAAAATAAAAGTGCGGCATTTTGGGGCATTTTAGGCGGTATTGTATTAGGTGGTATTGTAGCGGCAGCCCTTCCTGGTGTGGGTCTTTTTCTGGGTGCTGCCATTTGCGGTATGGTAACCGGGGTTTGTGCGGGTGTTGGTAATGCCTTATCTCAATACGGTGAGAAAAAAGGCGTGGTATTAAAAGGCTCGCCCAATGTTTTCTTTGAAAATAAAGCGGTTGCCCGAGTCGGTGATTTAATCGAATGTTCTGACCATGGTGGTGAGCAATTTATGGCGGAAGGAGCGGAAACCGTGTTTGCCAACGGATTGCCGATTTCTCGTATCGGTCATTCAACGACTTGTGACGGTACCTTGGTAGGCGGACGACAAACGGTATTAGAAACGGAGGCGACCTCATCGGCTTATCATTTACCGATTACGTCCAGCGTACCGTTATGGTTAGAGGAGCTCGCAACCTACAGCGGGCTGGTTATGGAGGTGATTGATTTGGCGAAAGGCTTTAAGGGGCTTGCCGACGCTCGGACTGCCGTGGGCGACCCGGTTGATGTGGCGCGAGGCGCGTTGATTCAGGAATGGCATGTACTCTCATTCGAAGGCTCTTTGCCGCTGTGGCTTAATCGTTATTATTATTCCACCCAACAACAAAGCGGATATTTGGGGCAAAATTGGTATGACGACTGGTCACAATGTTTACGTATTGATAACAAACGAAAAGAGATTATTTATATTAACGAGAAAGGTGCCGCTTTCCATTATCCTTGTCGGGCAAATACCGTTTATGCCCAAAATGTGTATTGTAAACATCTGACTTTATTGAGTAACGATTTAAACGCTATTTATTTATTCAACCGCAAACAGCAGAGAACATATTTATTTTCATCACAGGCGTCTGGGGATAAATCGGTCAGATATTTAACCGAAATCTCAGACCGCTTCGGTAATCAAATCACCTTTCACTATAATGAATCCGGCTTATCGGAAGTTCGTCACAGTGACGGTTTTTCATTGCGGATAGCAAATTCAGACGGCTTAATTCAATCTATCACCTATCATTCAAAAAGCGAAAAGCGCGATTTAGCCCGTTTTGAGCACAATCGAGAAGGACAATTGGTCTTTTGTCATTCGTTCCAATACGGCGAACTTCATCATCGTTATAATGACGCGGGCTATATGCATGCCTGGTGGGATAGCGACGCAACCTCAGTCAATATTGATTATGACGAGCGGGGACGCGTAATCGGTACGCGGACAAAATCGGGGCATTATACGGAGCGTTATGAATATGACGATGAAAACCGCTGCACCCGTTATTTTGATGCGGAAGGCGGGGAAAGTTGTTATTGGTATAATGACGATGATGTGGTCACCCAAACCCGCGATGCGCTGGGCAATATTACGCGCAGCGAGTGGGAATACGGGCTGAAAACGGCACACATCGATGCGTTAGGCAGAGAAACGCGCTACCGCTATAACGATTACGGCGACATCAGCCAAGTGGAGACGGCGGACGGTCGGGTTTTTCAGTATAAATATAATCCTGACGGTTTATTGCTGGAGGTTAAAAACCCGCTGGGAGAATGTTGGGAATACCGCTATGGCAGCCGTAATGAACTGCGTTTTGTGATTGCGCCGAACAAGTTAAAATGGGAGTATCGTTATAACGCGCGTTATCAGGTTGTTCGTCAGCAATTTCCTGACGATAACTATGTGAGTTACCGTTATAATGACGACAATCAATTAATCGGGATTCGTCATAGTCAAGGTGAACAAACCGAATTGATGACCGAAGAGGGCTATATCGACTACCGTCAAAAACTCAACTTATGGGGCGAAGCGGAAATCGACGGCTACCGCCACCACGCCGCAAACGACAGCACGCAACTAAAATGCAACCATCGTTTTGTAGGGCAATACTACGATGAAGAAAACGGGCTACATTACAACCGCTTCCGCTATTACTCACCTGAAACGGGGCAGTATATCAGCTCAGACCCGATAGGGTTATTGGGCGGGTTTAATCCTTATGGGTATGTGTTTGATCCTACGGGATGGGTGGATCCGTTGGGATTGGCTTTAGAACATGTAATATTCCCTCCAGATCAAGTATTGAAAGAAGTAACAATTCAAATGCAAGGTAGCCGTAGTGCAGACTTTAAAGCAGCAAATACCGCAGCAAAAATAAATGGTGTTAGCGGAAATCCGACTACTAAAGCTCATAGAGATAATTATGGTGAAGTTACTTGGCATCATGCGAATTATGATCCTACGACTAATACTGCTACCATGCAATTAGTGGAACAATCTGTTCATGAGGCGAGTTTACCGCACGCATGTTCCGTGAGAGACTTTGAACAAACAACAGGTCTGAAATATGAAACCCCAGAAGCCAAGCAAAAAGCTGCAGAACTGAATGCTGCACAGGAAAGAAGAAAGCAACAACAAAACGTTTGTGGATAAGCGTATAGGAGAAATAATATGAATGTTAACGACATTATGTTTAGTGATAATTTAGAAATGTATATTTCTATTCCAGAAGAATCTCATTCCATAAATCTAGTAATTGCAGACTATTTGGAATTAGCAGAACAAGATTTATCTGTAGAATACAAGCAAAAAATTATTAAAATGATTGGACAAAGTGGAGAATGGTACTCTTTAGGGCAAAATAGGATTTTTGATGATCTTTCTGAAAAAGGTGAGTTGATGTCTATTTTTCTATTATCCGAACAAACAGAAGACGAATTTGTTATTGGTTTGCTATTTAGAGTTGAAATCGATGTAGAACATGGAAGAGGCATGAAAATATCACTAAATTCAATGAGTATTCTTAAATATGGCATAGGTGAAGTAGCGTTTATATAAAAGCTCCACGATGGCGCAAGCGTCCATACTTGCGCCTACAACAAGCGGTCAGTTTTAGCCTGTTTTTGCAAAATTTCAACTAAAACAGACCGCTTGTTGATCTGCTCCCCAAAACTTGGACAGATAAATAAACTTAAGTTAAATATTGAGCTCTGTACTGCGCAGGGCCCAAATTTTTTAAACCGGGAATGCGTTCCTGCTTCCGCCACCAAACGATCTGCATACACTTTGCGAGGCGTTGGGTGTTTTTTGATAATGCTGTACATCATCGGTTGAGTGGCTAATGGTTCGTCAGCTTCGTTATGACCGTGGCGACGGTACGAAATCAAATCAATGAAAATATCACGCTTGAACTTGGTGCGATATTCCACTGCCATTCGTGCCGCAAAGGCGACCGCTTCAGGATCATCACCATTCACGTGAATAATTGGCGCCTGAATCATCTTAGCAATATCCGTGCAGAACTCGGTTGAGCGGGTGTCATTCGGGTTTGAAGTGGTAAAGCCGATTTGGTTGTTGATCACAATGCGAATCGTACCGCCCACCGAATAACTTCGGGCATTCGACATATTCAAGGTTTCTTGTACCACTCCTTGCCCAGTAACTGCGGAGTCGCCATGTACGGTAATTGCCAATACTTTACTGTAATCGCTATCGCCTGCTCGCTCTTGTCTCGCACGCACCGAGCAATTACCACCGGACTGACAATTTCTAAATGTGAGGGGTTGAAAGCTAATGCTAAGTGGACACGTTTATCATCCACAGCAAAATCAGAAGAAAAACCTTGGTGATATTTTACATCCCCCGTACGATTTCCTTCAGCGTGTTTACCCGCAAACTCATCAAACAGTTCCGCCGGTTTTTTTACCAAAAACGTTCACTAAGATATTTAAACGTCCACGGTGTGCCATTCCGACTACCACATCTTGCATACCATTACGTGAGGCGTGGCGAATAATCTCCTTCATCATCGGAATAAAAGCATCTGAGCCTTCTAGGGAGAAACGTTTAGCCCCTGGGAATTTCGCACCAAGATAACGTTCCAAACCATCAGCTGCAGTTAATTCTGCTAATAAATTGATTTTTCATCTCGAGTGAAAAGAGGTTTATTCAACACACTTTCCATCTTCGCCTGTAGCCAGTTACGCTGTTCCATATCCTGAACATGCATAAACTCTAAGCCGATGGTGCCGAGATAGGTCTGTTTTAACGCTTCGGCTAATTCAGAGAATTTCATGGTATCTTTGCCGTAAACATATTTACCTACGGTGACGGTTTCATTCAGATCCGCTTCACTAAAGCCGTGATGTTTATAATCTAATTCTGGCACGACTGACGTTTTCCAACGGTAGTAATTGAGAGGGTCTAGATTTGCCTGTGTATAGCCACGGAAATGGTGGGCGTTAATCCAATTGAAGTAAACGGACTTGTCTCGCTGAGGTTTCAGGATCAACGACGGCAACAGCTTCAGGTACATTTTCACGGGCAAGTTTACGGAAATAATCACGTACTTGAGAATGAGGTTGCTCAACCATAGCTGAGCGAGGGAAGGAATCAAAAATTGCTTGCCAAGAAGCATCAACCGATTGCGGATTTTCAAGGTATTGGTCATAAATTTCTTCAACATAGGACTGATTCGAACCACCAAATGGACTGGAAGCCAGCCAATCGTCAAAATTATTGTATTGTTGCATAAAACACCAACCTGTTTGGGCCTAAAAACCGCGCGTATTATACCTGAAATTTTTTTCTAAAAATGTGATGTTTATCAGATTTTAAATTTTATTTATATTTCTATTTTTGCAAAATATTTTCCTAAAATCATATCTTGTTGCAAATTTATCTTCAGTTAAAATGCACACATCGAAAAGCAATCGGGCGTTAGAAAAATTAAATAGAAGGAAAACAAATTATGTTACAAGTAAGAAAAGCAAACGAACGCGGATATGCCAATCACGGCTGGTTAGAGAGTTATCACACATTCTCATTCGCAGATTACTACGATCGCAATCATATGCACTTCTCAGATTTACGCGTAATTAACGAAGATTTGGTTGCACCAACAATGGGTTTCGGCACACACCCACACAAAGATATGGAGATTCTATCTTATGTGTTAAAAGGCACCATTGCACACAAAGACAGTATGGGTAATGTTGAAACCTTTTCAGCTGGCGAATTTCAAATTATGTCAGCAGGTACGGGTGTGTATCACTCGGAATTTAACCCAAGCGAAACGGAAGATTTACACTTCTTGCAAATTTGGATTATGCCGAATGAGTTAGGCATTAAACCCCGCTACGATCAGAAAAAATTTGCCGATAAAGAAGGGGCAACCTTGATTTTATCACCCAACGCAAAAGACGAATCTTTTAAAGTTTACCAAGATATGAAACTCTGGCGTCATCAATACCAAGCGGATCAAGCGGTCGAAATTGAGCTAAATTCTGCAAGAAATTACTGGTTACAAGTGGTTAAAGGCGATTTAACTGTCAATGGTGTTGTACTTTCAACTTTTGATGCGGTGGGAATTCGTGCAGAAGAGTTAGCAAAAATTGAAATATCAAGTGATGCTGAGTTTTTACTTTTTGATTTGAAATAAATTATCGTTTATTGCTATTTATGGTTGGGCGCTTTTTAGCCCAACTATCTATTATTTATTAGGAGAACTTTTATGAAAAAAAACGCACTTGCTCTTGCAATGGGATTTATTTCTTTAACTGCAAGCCAAGCAACCTTTGCAAAAGCAGGAGATATTGTAAATATCGCTGAGCCATTTAAAGCCACTGTGTTGGTTGATGGCTTAGAAAGTCCTTGGGAAATGCTTTGGGGTAAAGATAACCAAATTTGGATCACAGAACGCCAAGGTAAAAACATTGCCACGATCGATCCTAAAACAGGTAAACGCACCATACTTTATACCTTTGAAAACGCCTTTGCTGAACCGCCACACCAAGGGGTATTAGGTTTAACATTTGATCCAGAGTTTTTATCAGGCAAAGGTGATAACTTCCTTTATACTGCTTATACCTATAACGAAGGCGACAACAAATTTGCTCGTATTGTACGTTTAAGCTACGATCCAAAAACGAATAAATTAGCCGATGAATCTATCATTATTGATAAATTACCAGCGAGCAATGATCATAACTCAGGTCGTTTACGCTTTGGGCCCGATGGCAAACTGTATTACACCATCGGTGATATGGGGTATAACCAAGGCACACACGTAGCTAAAGAAATTCTTTCTCAACATTTACCAACAGCAGAACAAGTTGCCAATAAAGATTACTCGCTTTATCCAGGTAAAGTATTACGCTTAAATGTAGATGGTTCGATCCCTGAAGATAACCCTGAATTAAATGGTGTAAAAAGCCACGTTTATGCTTACGGTTTCCGCAATACGCAAGGTTTAGCGTTCGTGGGCGATCGTTTATTTGCCACGGAACAAGGTCCATCAACTGATGATGAATTAAACCTTATCGAGAAAGGTGGCAACTACGGCTGGCCAAATGTTGCGGGTTATAAAGATAACTCTGCTTATGTGTATGCAAACTGGTCAAAAGCACCTAAAGAATTACAAGCGAAATTCGATTCAAACGTGATTCCTAAAGGTGTACCTGTAACGCAAGAAAGCGAATTTACCGCTGAAAACTTTAAAGCACCACAAAAAACCTTCTTTACCGTACCAAACGGCTATAATTTCTCTGATAGCAACTGCGGCGAATTAGCATTCTTATGCTGGCCAACCGTTGCACCATCAAGCGTCGTTTACTATCCGAAAGACGGTAAAATCAAAGAGTGGCAGAATTCATTGCTAATTACCACATTGAAAAACGGCGCAATTTACCGCGTGAAATTAGATGGGGACGCGAAACAAGTGCAAGGTGATTTCAGCAAGCACTTCAAAACCAATAACCGCTATCGCAATGCACTCATCAGCCCTGATACGAGTAAAATCTACGTAGCGACAGATGCTGTTGGTTACGGTATGGGCACAGATAATAAACCAAATACAGAAATGCAAAACAAAGGTGCAATTATCGTATTTGAATACACAGGCAAATAACTACCAAGGGGGCTGTAAAGCTCCCTTATTTTTAACATAAGGATTCTGATAATGAAGAAAACAGCCATTGCTCTTTTAGTGGCGAGTACAAGCTTTAATGTTTTAGCTGATGAAACAACCGCACTCGATGAGATTAAAGTGAATGCGATTCGTAGTGAAATGGATCAATTTAGCTCCCCAGCTTCTATTGATGTGGTAGAAGGCGAGGATGTTCGCAAAAAAAGTGGAATGAATATAAGCTTAAGCGAGGCTTTACAGGGTATTGCAGGAGTAACTGCCGTTGAACGTCATAATTATGCGTAAGATATTAACCTTTCCACACGCGGTTCTCGTGCAAGTGTGCGAGGTGTACGTTTATATGTGGACGGTATTCCTGCCACGATGCCGGATGGTCAAGGTGTGACGACTCACATTGATATGAACTCCCTTGGCAAAATTGAAGTATTAAAAGGTCCATTCTCATCGCTTTATGGGAATTCTTCAGCAGGCGCTATTTTGATTCAAACACAACGTGGACAAAATCCAGCAAGTATCGAAACGATAGTTGATGGTGGTTCAAATGGCACTTGGCATTATGGCTTAAAAGCGCAAGGCGGTGGCGATGGAAAATATGTTCCTGATTATGTGTTAAGTGTGAATCGTTTTACCACAAAAGGTGAGCGAGATCACAGTGCAGCACGTCAAAATCAGGTGAATCTCAAAACCAACTGGACAATGAAAAACGGTGCGGAATTTGGTTTTACCTTTAACCACAACCATATTAAAGCACAAGATCCCGGTTCACTAAGTTATGCGCAATGGAAAGAAAATCGAGATCAAGTTGCAAGCAATATCAGTTTATTCAATGCACGCAAAGAAGTACGCCAAACTCAAGCAGGGATAACTTACCGCCAACAATTGAATGCAAAAAATACCGTAAATTTAACCGCTTATGTGGGGGAACGGCAATTAGAACAATATCTTGCCATTCCACGTATTACTCAAACTCGTAATGCAGGGCACGCTGGCGGTGTAATTGATTTTACGCGTAATTACGCAGGAACGGATGCTTATCTCCAACACGACTTTACACCGAATTTTAACCTGATTTCGGGCGTGGCTTTTGACTATATGCAAGACAGACGCAAAGGTTATGAAAACTTCCTTGGTACGCAAAATGGTGTCAAAGGCAATCTCCGTCGTAATGAAAAAAATAAAGTTTATAACCTCGATCCTTATTTGCAAACAAACTGGACGTTCTTAGACGATTGGACGCTCACCGGCGGATTACGTTATAGCACTACAACCTTTAAATCAAAAGATTATTATTTCAACAATGGTGATGACAGCGGTCGTAAAAAATATGAAAAATGGTTGCCAAGTGTAGGGATTAGCTGGAAAGGCTTAGCCGATACCAATATTTATGCCTCTTATAGCCGTGGATTTGAGACGGGAACATTCTTGGAAATGAGCTATCGCCCTGATGGTGTAGCTGGACTAAATTTTGACCTCAAACCATTAACCACCGATAACTATGAAATCGGTATAAAACGTATTCTAGGTGAAGGCTTGCTAACTGCCGCATTATTCCGTTCAAATAGTAAAGATGACATCATTTCAGCAGGTACATTTGACGGACGCGCGACTTACCGTAACGCAGGTAAAACACGTCGCCAAGGTGCAGAATTAAGCTGGAAAGGCAATCTTTGGGAAGATTTACAAATGACCATTGCCTATAATTACGTGGATGCTCGCTTCCGCGAAACGGTAAGTGACACGATTCGTCAAGGCAACCGCATTGCTGGCGTGGCAAAGCATAATGCTTATGCTTCGCTAGGTTGGTTTGATAAACAAGGCTGGCGTCTAGGCGCAGACGTACGTTATCACGGTAAAGTACAAGTCAATAACGCCAACAGCGAATCGGCACCGAGCTACACTGTGGTGGGTACTTATGCCGGCTATTTATGGGATCAAGCAAACTGGGCTGTGGGTACTTATGCCGGCTATTTATGGGATCAAGCAAACTGGGCTGTGGATACTCACGTGCGTGTGAATAACTTGTTCAATAAGGATTATGCAACGGTGGTGATTAACGATAGTAATGGTCGCTATTATGAACCCGCATTGAAGCGCAATTTTAGTGCTGGGGTGAATATCAAGTATAAATTCTAGGCTAAGGTTTAATTCGACAAATGAGTTGGTTTTTTATTAATAATTAATCAACTCTTTTCATTTAAAAAATCCTTTATAAACATAATTGGCATAGTAGACAAAATGTCTTTTAAGCCCATTTTTATAATGATTTGTCATAAATTCTACAAATTGGAAAGTAACATCTTTAAATAAGATAAGGTATGATGGTGCCCGAGGGCGGACTTGAACCGCCACGACTCGAAAGTCGAGGGATTTTAAATCCCTTGTGTCTACCGATTTCACCACTCGGGCCTATTGAGGCATTTTGTTTGGAGCGGGAAACGAGGCTCGAACTCGCGACCCCGACCTTGGCAAGGTCGTGCTCTACCAACTGAGCTATTCCCGCTTTATTTTGCTACCGGCATTGCCGGTTAACGAGGCACATTTTACGGATTTGTATGTTGATGTCAAACGTTATTTTTGAATAAATTATAGTTTTTTGACTGATTGTTTAAAAATAAGCCAAGTCAAATTATTCTGTTTATTAAAACAACAAAAAAATGAGGTTTTACTTAGTTATTATTAAATTTTTAAGAATTAATTTCTTCTAATAAATAATCTTTTGCCGCTTTTAAATATTGAATCATAGACCAAACCGTAAGAATTGCGGCGATATAAAGTAAAATAATGCCTAATGCTTCCATCCAATATTGATAACGCCATAAAAGGCAACCCAAGGCAAACATTTGCGCGGTTGTTTTCACTTTACCGATCCAGGATACGGCAACAGTCGTACGACTACCGATTTCCGCCATCCATTCACGCAATGCGGAGATAATAATCTCACGGGAAATCATGACGATTGCCGGAATAGTAATCCAGAAAACATGATAATATTCCACAATTAATACCAGCGCCGTTGCAACGATGACTTTATCTGCAACGGGATCCAAAAATGCACCGAATCTGGTGGTTTGTTTCCACTTTCTTGCTAAATAGCCGTCAAACCAGTCGGTAATAGAAGCAACGAAGAAGATTGCGGTAGATAAAAACGCAGACCAGCCAAAAGGCAAATAAAAAGCAATAATCAGGAACGGGATGAGCGCCACCCTAAATAATGTAAGAAATGTCGGAAAATTTAATTTCATAGTCAAGACTGCTACAAAGGAGTAATTAGTGGCTTCATTCTAAAACATATTTTGAGCTTTGAAAAACGGATTTTTATATCTTTAAAAAAGATTTTGAAAATAAAGCCCGCAAAATATGATTTTTCATTTTCGGGCTTTATCGAAAGAATTGATTAGGCTTGATAACGGCTATTAATCGGCATAAAGCGCATTATATAATTTGCTTTCAAATTGGACTAACGGCGCACGTTTTGTTTTATTTTCCAACTCACCGGTGGAATAACCGTTAATGAATTGTACAAAGGCAATACGTTCGCCGCGGGCATTGGTCATAAATCCGGCTAAATTATATACGCCCTTTAACGATCCGGTTTTTGCCAATACGTTTTTTACCAGTGGCGGATTAATTAATGATCCCCGACCGCTGATAGTACCGTCAACACCGGCAACGGGAAAGGAATCCATTAAATGTAACTTGTCTTCGTTACGGGCGATATAATTCAAAGCTTGCAACATTGTATTCGGATCAACCAGATTATGGCGGGAAAGCCCTGACCCATCGGCGATGATGCTGTGCCCGAATTTTATCTTTGCCTGCGTGGAAAGAATACGTTTTAATGCCAATGAACCTAGTTGAAAGGATGCGGGTCGTTTAAACGTATGATAGGCAATGGTACGGAACAACGAATCGGCGATTTGATTATCGGATTTTTTCATCATTTTTTTGATGAGTTCAGGCAGAGGTTTTGATAAATGTTGTGCTAATACCGTGCCTTGTTGAGGTTGATGAGGTTGTTGCACTTGTCCGCTAAATTGAATACCCGCTTGTCTTAATTGACGTTGGACGATTGCCGCCGCATAAGCATCGGTATCCTGCACTGCAAAACTTAACCCGAAAGGTTTGGTTTGGCGGGCGATACAGCCTTTAATCTGATAACGGTTATTATCATGAACTACCGCATCTAATTGACAATAAGGTGCTTCTTCCGCACCGACAACACGAACTTGTCCGAAAACCTGAATAGGGTATTGAGTCGGTACATTGAATTGCACGAATTCACCCACCGATTTATTGGCGTCTAAATTTACATAAAAACAGTTGTTATCTAAATTAACCGCAGCCGGCGGCGAATTAAAGCACATAGTCAAATCGTTCCAAATCCAGCCGGAACCCCGGTCGTGGCTTGCAAAAACAGAGGTATCCAAAATTAAATTACCGTTAATTTGGTTAACGCCCTGTTTTTTTAAGGTGGCGAATAAGCCGTATAATTGACCGGTCGTTAAATCCGGATCGCCGGTAAATTTAACAATCAGATCGCCGTCTAACTGATTATTTTGCACCTTGCCTTGTGTTTGCAAGCTGGTTTCAAAGCGGAACTCATCGCCGAGCGCTAATTTGGCGGCAAGTGCGGTAAAGACTTTTTGCGTACTGGCGGGAAGCATAAAGGTTTGCCCGTTATGATCCGCAATAATTTTATTTTGGTTGATATTTTCGGCGATAAAACCGATGCTTGCCCCTTGCGGAAGTATTTGTGTTAATGGTTGAACATCTATTTGAGCGAATGCAATATTAGAAAATAATAAGCTTGAAGCAAATAGATTTTTAGTAAATTTTGACATAATAGATAAAGTAAAACTGCGGTTATAGTTGCTATTTTTTTTCAGACGAACAATAATAGAGCCCGAAAAAAGATGAGTAAATAACTTTTTCTCTCAATTAACAAATTTTTGATCTAAGCTACGATATTGCCTTTGCCGTATCGTGGTTTTGTTTTGACTTTAAAAAAGGATAATTATGAAGCAAATCCCAATGACAGTACGTGGTGCGGAACTCTTAAAACAAGAATTAGACTTCTTAAAAACAACCCGTCGTCCTGAGATTATTAAAGCTATCGCGGAAGCACGTGAACACGGCGATTTAAAAGAAAATGCGGAATATCATGCGGCCCGTGAACAACAGGGTTTTTGCGAAGGGCGCATTCAAGAAATTGAAAGTAAATTATCAAATTGCCAAATTATCGACGTCACCAAATTGCCGAACAACGGTAAAGTTATTTTTGGTGCAACCGTGGTTTTAGTAAATACCGAAAATGATGACGAAGTGACTTATCAAATCGTCGGTGATGATGAAGCGGATATAAAATCCGGGCTTATCTCGGTAAATTCGCCGATTGCGCGCGGGTTAATCGGTAAAGAAGTGGACGAAACAGTTTCTATTGTCGTTCCCGGCGGCAAAGTAGAATTCGATATTATTGAAGTTAACTATATTTAACGTTTCATTCGTATTCGGACAAAATAAAACTGGCACCTTAAGGTGCCAGTCGCGTCATAGACTATTTTTTAGGCAATTGAATTTTTATATCTTCACTCGGGCGATACAAAACAAGAATATGACCGATTGTTTGTACGGCGCCGGAGCCAGTCTCACGAATAATTGCATCAATGATTAACTGTTTAGTTTCACGATCGGAACTTGCAATTTTCACTTTGATTAGTTCGTGATGGTTCAAGGCGTTGTCGATTTCCGCCAGTACGCCCTCGGTTAACCCATTGTTGCCAAGCATAACAACAGGATTTAAATGATGGGCAAGGCCTTTTAGAAATTGTTTTTGTTTGGTTGATAATGTAATTGACATAGTTAATCCTAAAATGATGAAAAAAGTGCGGTCAAAAAATTGGATTTTTTGATTAAAGCACTTGAACTGAGGAATTCTAACCTTATATTCAGGAAATACCAAAAGATTTATAAGAATTATGGGAAAAAAACGTTCGGCAAGTTCAAGCCGTTGGTTAAATGAACATTTTAAAGATCCATTCGTACAAAAAGCGCATAAACAAAAGTTGCGCTCTCGCGCCTATTTTAAGCTTGACGAAATCCAGCAGTCGGACCGCCTGTTTAAACCGGGCATGACGGTTGTTGATTTAGGTGCGGCGCCGGGCGGTTGGTCGCAATATGTAGTGACGCAAATCGGCGATAAAGGGCGAATTATTGCTTGCGATATTTTAGACATGGATCCTATCGTAGGCGTTGATTTTTTGCAGGGCGATTTTCGCGACGAAAATGTATTGGCTGCGTTATTGGATCGGGTCGGCGAAGATCAGGTCGATGTCGTCATGTCGGATATGGCGCCTAACTTCAGCGGAATGCCTTCGGTGGATATTCCAAGAGCCATGTATCTTGTGGAATTGGCGTTGGATATGTGCAAGCAAGTGCTTGCCAAGAAAGGCAGCTTTGTGGTTAAAGTTTTCCAGGGCGAGGGATTCGATGAATATTTGAGAGAAATCCGCTCGCTGTTTACCACGGTAAAAGTGCGTAAACCTGAGGCATCCCGAGATCGTTCCCGTGAAGTTTACATTGTTGCGACGGGGTATCGCGGTTAGTTTTTTTACAGGTTAAATTTCAAGTGATAGACACCTATTATGCGATTAATAGTTTTGTTTAGCACGGAAAATATAGTAAGCTAAATAACAATTTATTAACTTAAACAACGAGGTCAAACCTTGAACGATATGGTCAAAAACATAATACTTTGGGTGGTTGTTGCAGTCGTAATGATGACGGCATACCAAGGTTTTAGCTCTAGCGCGAACGGTTCGGCGGTAGATTATACAACGTTCGTTACGGATGTCGGAAATAATCAGATTGCCCAAGCCCGTTTTGAAGACACGGAAATTCTTGTCACTAAAACGGACGGCTCAAAATATTCGACGGTTATGCCGATTTATGACGATAAGATTTTGAACGATCTGCTTAACAAAAAAGTGAAAGTAGAAGGCACAATGCCGGAAAAACGCGGATTGTTATCGCAAATTCTCATTTCCTGGTTCCCGATGCTGTTTTTAATCGGCGTGTGGTTATTCTTCATGCGTCAAATGCAAGGTGGCGGCGGCAAAGCCATGAGCTTTGGTAAAAGCCGTGCCAAAATGTTGACGAAAGAGCAGATTAAGACCACGTTTGCCGATGTCGCCGGTTGCGATGAAGCGAAAGAAGAAGTGGGGGAAATCGTTGATTTTCTGCGCGATCCCGGTAAATTCCAGAAATTGGGCGGTAAAATTCCTAAAGGGATTTTAATGGTCGGCCCGCCGGGCACGGGTAAAACCTTAATTGCAAAAGCCATTGCCGGTGAAGCGAAAGTGCCTTTCTTTACCATTTCGGGTTCTGACTTCGTTGAAATGTTCGTGGGTGTCGGTGCTTCTCGTGTGCGCGATATGTTCGAACAGGCCAAGAAAAACGCACCTTGTTTGATTTTTATTGACGAGATTGATGCGGTAGGTCGCCAACGTGGTGCAGGGCTTGGCGGCGGTCATGATGAACGCGAACAAACCCTCAACCAAATGTTAGTTGAAATGGACGGTTTTGAAGGTAACGAAGGGGTAATCGTTATTGCCGCGACAAACCGTCCGGACGTACTGGACCCGGCATTAACTCGTCCTGGTCGTTTTGACCGTCAGGTTGTTGTCGGTTTGCCGGATGTACGCGGTCGTGAGCAGATTTTAAAAGTACATATGCGTAAAGTTCCGATAGGCGCGGATGTGGATGCCATGACTCTTGCGCGCGGTACGCCGGGCTATTCAGGTGCGGATTTAGCCAACTTAGTGAATGAAGCCGCCTTGTTTGCCGCCCGTACTAATAAACGTGTTGTGACAATGCTTGAGTTTGAAAAAGCGAAAGATAAGATCAATATGGGGCCGGAACGCCGCACTATGATCATGACGGATAAACAAAAAGAATCAACGGCTTATCACGAAGCCGGTCATGCGATTGTGGGCTATTTGGTGCCTGAGCATGATCCTGTTCACAAAGTGACGATTATTCCTCGCGGCCGGGCGCTGGGCGTGACCTTCTTCTTACCGGAAGGCGACCAAATCAGTGTGAGCCAAAAACAATTGGAAAGCAAGTTATCCACACTTTATGCCGGACGTTTAGCGGAAGATCTCATTTACGGCGAAGAAAATATTTCAACCGGGGCATCGAACGATATTAAAGTTGCGACCAATATCGCGCGTAATATGGTGACGCAATGGGGTTTCTCAGACAAACTGGGGCCGATTCTTTATACCGAAGATGACGGTGAAGTATTCCTTGGCCGCTCAATGGCTAAAGCGAAGCATATGTCTGATGAAACGGCGCATATTATTGATGAAGAAGTACGTGAGATCGTCGCAAGAAACTACGATCGCGCAAGACAGTTACTAATTGATAATATGGATATTTTGCACGCCATGAAAGATGCGTTAGTAAAATACGAAACCATTGAAGAAATACAAATTAAGCAATTAATGAATCGTGAAGCGGTGACACCGCCGGCAGGTTGGGAAGATCATTCGAGTGCGGATAATTCTTCTTCAAATACGGCTGAAACGGAGCCTTCGGAAAATGAAACCGAAGAAAACTCAGTAAACTAATTGTATGAATATAAAGCCTTTTTAGTGAAAAACTAAAAAGGCTTTTTTGTTATTTGTAATATTTGGCATATAATTACACCGCATCACT
This sequence comes from Basfia succiniciproducens, assembly GCF_011455875.1. Lineage (NCBI taxonomy): Bacteria > Pseudomonadati > Pseudomonadota > Gammaproteobacteria > Pasteurellales > Pasteurellaceae > Basfia > Basfia succiniciproducens. The sequence continues at coordinate 569,635 of NZ_CP015031.1, forward strand.
AAGGTGAGGATTTCTCTTTTGAGAATCTCGTAAATGTTTAAAATTTCCGGTTTTTTGACCGCACTTTTCAATTGTTGAGATAAAAAAATGAAACTTTATGCGAACAATAAAGTATTAGATTTGTCTATGCCTAAGGTAATGGGAATTCTTAATTTTACGCCGGATTCGTTTTCGGATAGCGGTCGGTTTTTTCAATTGGATAAAGCCCTTGCGCAGGTTGAGAAAATGGTGAAAGCCGGTGCTTCCATTATTGATATCGGTGGTGAGTCCACGCGTCCGATGGCGGAAGAAGTTACATTAGAGCAAGAACTTGAGCGCGTGGTTCCGCTGGTGGAAGCCGTTCGTCAACGTTTCGATTGCTGGATTTCCGTGGATACCTCAAAAGCGCAGGTAATGTGCGAAAGTGCGAAAGTCGGTATGGATATTATTAATGATATCCGCGCCCTGCAAGAGCCTGATGCGCTGGAAACGGCGGTTAAATCAGGATTGCCGGTTTGTCTTATGCATATGCAGGGGCAACCTAGAACAATGCAAACGAATCCGCATTATGACAATGTGGTGTCGGAGGTGTTGGAATTTTTGCAAAATCGTACCGCACTTTGCTTACAGGCGGGAATTAATCCGCAAAATATCATTTGGGATATGGGGTTCGGTTTCGGTAAAACCGTTCAGCATAATTATAAGCTGTTGCAACAGCTATCCGTTTTTGCAGCACAAGGGTACCCCGTTTTAGCTGGATTATCGCGAAAATCCATGATTGGTGCGGTGTTAGATAAAACAGTGGAACAGAGAGTAACCGGTAGCGTTACAGCGGCGCTTATTGCGGCAATGAACGGCGCAACGATTTTACGCGTACATGATGTTGAGGAAACAATGGATGCGCTCAAAATCTGGCAAGCAACTTTACAGGCTTAATTAAACTTAAATACAGAAGGATAAAGGAATTAAAAATGGCAGAACGTAAATATTTTGGTACTGACGGTGTGCGAGGTAAAGTAGGAACTTTTCCTATTACTCCGGATTTCGCATTAAAACTGGGGTGGGCGGCAGGTAAGGTCCTTGCTTCACAAGGTTCCCGCCAAGTATTAATCGGCAAAGATACCCGAATTTCGGGCTATATGCTGGAATCGGCACTTGAAGCCGGTTTAGCCGCAGCAGGGTTGTCCGCCGCATTTATCGGTCCGATGCCGACTCCCGCAGTGGCTTATTTAACCCGCACATTCCGGGCGGAAGCGGGTATTGTGATTTCCGCATCGCATAATCCTTATTATGATAACGGTATTAAATTCTTTTCCGCACAAGGTACAAAATTACCCGATGAAATCGAAGAAGCAATCGAAGCTATGCTAGAACAACCTATTGATTGCGTGGAATCGGCGGAATTAGGGCGTGCGAGTCGTATTAAAGATGCGGCGGGACGTTATATTGAGTTCTGTAAAGGTACTTTCCCGACCGAATTAAGTTTATCCGGTTATAAAATCGTGGTGGACTGTGCTAACGGCGCAACTTACCACATCGCACCGAATGTTATGCGTGAGCTGGGTGCCGAAGTGATTGAAATCGGTACTTCGCCAAATGGTATGAATATCAATGAAAAATGCGGCGCAACCGATATAAAAGCATTAAAAGCAAAAGTGCTGGAAACCAAAGCGGATGTTGGTCTTGCTTATGACGGTGACGGTGACCGCATTATGATGGTGGATCATTTAGGAAATGTGGTAGACGGCGACCAGATTTTATTTATTATCGCTCGAGAAGACTTACGTGCCGGTAAATTAAAAGGCGGTGTTGTGGGCACATTAATGAGTAACATGAGCCTGGAAATTTCCCTTAAAACGCTAGGTATTCCGTTTATTCGCGCGAATGTCGGTGATCGTTATGTGCTGGAAAAAATGGTTGAAAACGATTGGAAATTAGGCGGTGAAAACTCCGGGCATATTATTATTGCGGATAAAAATACTACCGGTGACGGCATTATCGCCTCATTAGCGGTTCTGACCGCTATGGCGCAACATAAATTGTCATTAAATGAATTGGCGAGCGCAGTAAAATTATTTCCGCAGGTCTTGATTAATGTGCGTTTTAGCGGCGGAGCGAATCCGTTAGAAAGCGATGCGGTGAAAGCCGTGGCGGCGGAAGTGGAAAAACGTTTAGCCGGAAAAGGTCGGATCTTATTACGTAAATCCGGTACGGAACCTCTAATTCGGGTTATGGTGGAATGTTCGGATGCCGAATTAGCCCGTAAATCCGCTGAAGAAATTGTCGAAGCGGTAAAAGCAAACTAAAGTAAGTTGATCTTTTTACCTATTTGCGAAAGCCAAGAGATAATAATCTTGGCTTTTTTATCGATATTTAATAATAAAAGTGCGGTGGATTTTGGCTGATTTTTTGTTTGAGTCGGGTTAAAGAGTCATTTTCAAAAACAAAAATCACTTAGATTTTGGCTTAACTTCAGGTAGAATACGACGCACAATTTAAATTTCCCCCAGTGAGGTAACATGGCATACACCACTTTCTCCCAAAATAAAAACGATCAACTAAAAGAGCCGATGTTCTTTGGCCAAAACGTGAATGTTTCACGTTATGATCAACAAAAATATGAAACATTTGAAAAACTTATAGAAAAACAACTTTCATTTTTCTGGCGCCCGGAAGAGGTGGATGTTGCCCAGGATCGTATTGATTACGCAGCACTGCCGGAACATGAAAAACATATTTTTATCAGTAACTTAAAATATCAAACCTTATTGGATTCGATTCAAGGCCGCAGTCCGAATGTGGCGTTATTACCGTTAGTATCAATTCCCGAATTAGAAACCTGGATTGAAACCTGGACGTTTAGTGAAACCATTCACAGCCGTTCTTACACGCATATTATTCGCAATATCGTGAACGATCCGTCCGTTGTATTTGACGATATCGTTACCAACGAAGAAATTATTAAGCGTGCGAAAGATATTTCGGCTTATTATGACGACTTAATCCGTGACAGTCAGCTTTATAACCTGTTCGGTGAAGGTACCTATAAAGTAGAAGGTAAAGAATGTAAAGTGACGTTGCGTAACTTGAAAAAGCAACTTTATCTTTGCTTAATGAGCGTGAATGCCCTGGAAGCAATCCGTTTTTACGTGTCTTTTGCCTGTTCGTTCGCTTTTGCGGAACGTCAATTAATGGAAGGCAATGCAAAAATCATTAAATTTATTGCCCGTGATGAAGCCTTACATTTAACCGGAACTCAGCATATTCTGAATATTATGGCTGCTGGTCAGGATGACCCGGAAATGGCGGAAATTGCCGAAGAATGTAAACAGGAAGCTTATGACTTATTCTTAGCTGCGGCGGAACAGGAAAAAGCCTGGGCGGATTATTTATTCAAAGACGGTTCAATGATCGGCTTGAACAAAGATATTTTGGTGCAATATGTGGAATATATCACCAATATCCGTATGCAGGCGGTCGGCTTGCCGTTGCCTTTCCAGGCGCGTTCAAATCCTATTCCTTGGATTAACGCTTGGTTGGTATCGGATAATGTTCAGGTGGCGCCGCAGGAAGTTGAAATCAGCTCATATTTAATCGGTCAAATCGATTCAAAAGTCGATACCAGTGATTTTGGCGATTTCGATCTTTAAATTAAAAAGTGCGGTGAAATTTTGCAAATTTTTACCGCACTTTATTTTTTAGGGTTTGTTTATAAAAGATAAACAGACCCGAGTGTTTTTTTAATCGTACTTTTCATGAAAATCTATCAAGTCCGTATCGAAAATTATCAACTGACTTTTAGTCACAATAATAAAGCCTCGTTGTTATCCGAGTTGGAAGCTTTAGGCTTAAAACCCGAATATCAATGTCGTTCGGGTTATTGCGGTTCCTGTCGGGTGAAATTGAAAAAAGGCAGGGTTTCCTATAAGGAATTGCCCCTTGCCTTTGTAAACCCTGATGAGATTTTGCTTTGCTGTTGTCAGGCGGAAGAGGATTTGGAAATAGAATTGCTATCCTAGTTGTGAAGAAAGGCGTTCAATCGAGCGCCTTCTTTTTTGATATTGGTTAATTGGTTAGCGGATTACCACCAGCCTAAAAGTTTCATCCAGACACCGCCGACGCTGAACCAAATGGCAAGTGACAGGATTGAAACGGCAAAACTCACGCCCCACCATTGACCGGTTGAGTTATAACCCGAACCATATAATGCGGGGCCGGGACCGCCGGCATATTGAGTTAAGCTCATGGATAATGTTGATGTGTAGCCTAATCCGATTGCTGCGATTATCGGCGGCGTACCCACAGCGATAGCCGCCGCTACAAATGCCAGGTACATGGCGGAAATATGCGCCATTGCGGAGGCAAAGAAATAGCGGGTATAGAAATAAACCAGCACTAAAATCGTAAAGGCAACAGGCCAGCTAAACGAGCCTACCGAATCGGCAATATGGGTTGAAATCCAGCTAATTGTGCCGTATTTATTTAATGCGTTAGCCATCATCACCAATACGGCAAACCAGAACATGGTATCCCATGCGGCGGTTTCCGAGATGATATTTTTCCAGCTCATAATATTGGTTAATAATAAGATAACCAGACCGACAAAGGCGGAAACGGTGGCGGGAATATGGAAAACCAGGTCACCTACCGTCCATAATAGCAATAACAAGATGAAGTCTAACGCAAGGATCCATTCGGCTTGGCTCATTTTCCCCATGCTGTTTAGTTCTTCTTTTGCCATTTCTGCCATTTTCGGCGTATCTTTCAATTCCGGCGGATAAATGAGATAAACGAAATAAGGTAATAAAATCAGGCTCACGATACCGGGAACGATAGCACCTAAAAACCAGGTCATCCAGGTAATTTCAACACCTTGTGATTTGGCTAATTCGGCAATTAACGGGTTGCCAGCCATGGCGGTTAAGAACATGGTACAAACAATAGTATCGATTTGCGAAACGGCAATGGCCAGGAATGCGCCGGCACGTCTTGCGGTCGGTCCCGGTTTGGAGTTGTAGGCATCTGCAATGGATTGCATAATCGGGTACATAATACCGCCGCCGCGAGCCGAAGCGGAAGGAATACCCGGGCCGATCACGACATCGGCCAGGGCGATACCATAAGCCACCCCCATCATTCTTTTGCCGAAACGGGCGACGAAGTAGAGGGCTATACGTTTACCTAAACCGGTTTTGATAACGGCTCGGGATAAAAACATGGCAATTGCGATTAGCCAGATTGTGCCGTTGGAAAAACCGGATAACATACCTACTTCGCCTTTAGCCGGCGATAGCGGCGTGAGTCCGCTTAATCCGCTGATGACTAAGGCGACTAATGTTGCCGCGCCCATAGGCATTGCTTTGGCAATAATAGCCACAATGGTCGCCACAAATAAGGCAAACATACCCCAAGCTTTAGTCGATAATCCTTCCGGTGTAGGAATTAACAAAATGGCAATTCCCACAAGGACTGCAATTAACAAACCTTGCAGCTTGAAGCCGAGTCTTACTTCAACTTTTGGTGCTGACGTTTGAATATTCATAATGATTTCTTCTCTGTACTTAAAACAAAAAGGAATACCTCAAGATATTCCTTACCTATTATTATAAAACTGATGAAATTTTTATTTCATGCAATTTTTCTACGATTCCTGTAGCGATACAAAACTAGCATAACTCTAAAGGGTAATAAAATAATTTATATGATTTTGTTGATTTAGGTGAAAACTCTTTAATTTTTTGACTAAATTATGTTCATTAATTTATAAAATCCGTAAAAAATTATTTATAATCTATTACAAATGGTCGTTTTTCTAAGCGTTGATATTGCGGATTCAAAAATCACTATTTTTTGACCGCACTTTTTATCAAGGAATAAAAAAGAGCCTTTAAAGGCTCTTTTAACATCATAGAAATTAAAGATTATTCAGATCCAGCACATCGGTCATGTCGAACAGACCGATTTGTTTATTCGCCAGCCATTTAGCCGCACGCACGGCGCCGTTGGCGAATGTCATACGGCTTGATGCTTTATGGGAAATCTCCACTCTTTCGCCGATATCGGCAAACCAAACGGTATGTTCGCCCACAACGTCGGCTGCGCGAATAGTTGAAAAGCCGATATCGGTTCGTTTGCGTTCGCCGGTGATGCCTTCGCGTGAGAAAACTCCGTTTACTTTTAAATCACGGCCGAGGGTTTTGGCAATATGTTCGCCCATTGAAAGCGCCGTGCCGGACGGCGCATCTACTTTATGACGGTGGTGGGCTTCAATAATTTCAATGTCACTGTAATCACCCATCACTTTGGCGGCTTTTTCCAACAGTTTGAAAACGAGATTGACGCCGACACTATAATTAGAGGCAAAAACAATAGCCGTTTTTTCAGCGGCTTTGCCGATAGCCTGTTTGCCCGCATCATCAAACCCGGTCGTGCCTAAAATCAATTTTTTATTATTGGCGACACAAAATTTAATATGTTCTAGAGATCCTTCCGGACGGGTGAAATCGATAATAATATCGAATTTATCTTTTTCGGCGGTAAGATCTTCGGCAACTTTAATACCTAATTCGCCGAGTCCCGCTAATTCGCCTGCATCGGCACCGATTAAGGAAGAACCTTTACGCTCAAATGCGGCGCCTAATTCCACGCCTTCCGCTGCTTGAACGGCCTGAATAAGCTGACGTCCCATACGTCCGCCCGCGCCAACGATTGCAAGTTTTAATGTCATGTTTTGTCCTTATTATCTAATAAATTATTGAATAAATTTGTGTTGTCTCAGCCCATCATTTCCATAACGCCTGTATAAGCGAGAATCATACCAAAAATCAAAAAGATTATACCAGCTACATTATCAATATAACGACTATATCTGCTATAGAATTTTTTTGCGAAAGGTCGGGAAAACAAGACCGAAATTAAATAAAAATAAATAAAAGTTTCAACCAGAATAATGGCAAAAGCCAGCAACATCTGCCAGACCTGGGTGATATGGACTAAAATCAACGACATCACGCTGGCAAAATAAATAATAGCTTTTGCGTTAGAGAGATTAACAAATAATCCTTTCATGATCTCTTTTTTAACGGTAGTCGTTTTATTTAATTCTTCCGCCGAAAGAGGAGCAAAGGTTGCATTTGTGCGACTTCTTACCATTAACAAGCCTAAATAAGCCAAATAACCGCCGCCAAGCAACATAATAACGCCGTGTAAAACCGGCATAGTGGTGAATAAAATCGCTAACCCCAACATTGCCGAGGCCGCCCAGAAAGCGACACCTAAAGTAATGCCTATAATACCGCAAATAACGTTACGGCGGGAATTGCTTGCCGCCATACGGCTAACATAAAAGAAATCGGGCCCCGGAGTAACCAATCCGAAAAAATGAACAATAATAAGATTCAGCATGAAAGACTACTTAAATAATATAGTGAAGAAGGAATAATGAAATAGCCGCATAAACCGCCGCCAGCACGTCATCAACCATAATGCCGAAGCCGCTTTCCAGCCTTTTATCAAAATAACTGATAGGGTAGGGCTTTATGATGTCGAAAATACGAAATAAAACAAAAGCGGCAATACACCAAAATAAGCTGATTTGCGGGATAGCTAACAGAGTGATGAAAATACCGATAAATTCATCCCATACGATAGCGCCGTGATCATGTACGCCCATATCATCGGCGGTTTTTTGACACAAATAAACCCCCAGCGCGAAACCGAGAAGAATTAAAACCAAAAAGGGAACGGTACCAATCCAATGTAAAATCGGCGCGCCGATAATGATTGCCGCAAGGCTTCCCCAAGTACCGGGAGCCGGGCGAATAAGGCCCGAACCGAATCCTAAAGCAAGTAAATGAACGGGATTGCGTAAACTCAGCTTATCTAACGGATTTGTTGTAGAGGATGAATGAGCCATCAAAATAATGTCCTATTTGAAATGATCAAAGCTATGTATCGATAGGTTAACCTCTTGCTTATAACGTTGCAAGCGAATGACCGGATTATCCTCTGCCGCACAAATTTGTCCGACACAAGTATAAGGCACATTTAAGGGGGCAAGATATTGATCTAATTTTGTTTTATTTTCATCGCTGACCGTAAAACAAAGTTCGTAATCTTCACCGCCTTGTAGCGCCATGAGTTCGGCTTTTTCTCGCCCGTAATAAGCGCTTAATTGCGGTGACAGGGGCAAATCTTCTAAATTTACCACCGCACTGACTTGGCTACGTTCAAGAATATGCATTAAATCGCCCATAAAGCCGTCGGAAATATCTAACGCCGCGTTGGCAAGACGATATTTCGCTAAGGTTTTCCCAAACTCAATGCGAGGAATGGGGTAAAGATTACGCTGAATAAAAAAATCTTCGTCAAAACCGACCGCACTTTTTTTGCCTTCATAAATATCCCGGTTCAGATAAAAACCGGCTAGCGCATCACCTAAAGTACCGGAAACATAAATCCAGTCGCCGATCTTCGCTTGATGACGGCAAAGGGCATAATCGCCGAGAAGACCTTGTGCGGTAATGGTAACGGTCGGAATTTCCCCTTTTGTGGTATCGCCGCCGATTAATGTCACATCATAGCGGTTTAGGATCTCAAACATGCCTTTGCTAAATTCGTTCAACCAATGAGAATCCGTTTTAGGTAAGGTGAGTGCAAGAGAAATCCAGGCAGGCGTCGCTCCCATGGCGGCAAGATCGCTTAAATTTGTGGCGACGGCTTTATAACCTAATGCGCGAGGAGGAATAGTCGGATAAAAATGAGAATTTTCAACCATGGTATCGGTGGTGACGGCTAAACGTTGATCAGCTTTCAGCTGAGTGATAGCGCAGTCATCACCAATAGAGAGGATAACATCTTGCCGGGGAATTTGTTTAGATAAAGCGAAATATCGATTAATAAGATCAAATTCACCTTCAGCCATGGAAATTCCCCGAATAGATTATGTTATTTGCGTGCTAACGCCGGCGCGATTTTATCTAATACGCCATTGATATATTTATGGCTATCTTCCGCACCGAAGGTTTTTGCCACTTCAATGGCTTCATTAATCACTACTTTGTAAGGCACGTCCAATTCATATTTTAATTCGTAAACCGATAAACGTAAGATTGCTTTTTCAATAGGATCTAATTCATCCGCACTACGATCCAAATAAGGTGCCATTGTACTGTCAACACTTGGAATATTTTCAACGGTTTGACGGAAAAGTTTGCGGAAATAAGGCATATCCACACCTTTCATATCCTGATCGGTAACGAAAGATAACTCAACGGTTTCTACCGGATTTTGCGAAATCTGAAAAGAATATAAGGCTTGAACCGCACATTCTCTCGCACGACGACGTGGTGACGGACGTTTTTTTATTTGTTCTGTCATAACTGTCTCTTATGCGTTGATTTGAGCTAATAAATTAACCATTTCCAGCGCAACTAATGCCGCTTCAGCCCCTTTATTACCGGATTTTGTGCCGGCACGATCAATTGCTTGCTCAATGTTTTCAGTAGTTAAAACGCCGAAAGCAACCGGAACGTTTGATTCTAACGAAACATGACCGATACCGTTGCTTGCACCGCCGGCGACATATTCAAAATGCGCTGTACCACCGCGAATAACCGTACCTAACGCTACGATGGCGTCATATTTTTTGCTGTCCGCTAAACGGCGAACCGCTAATGGTAATTCGTAAGCGCCCGGTACGCGTACCAGTGTAATATTCTCATCTTTTACCTGGCCAATACGTTTTAGCGCATCAACGGCGCCTTCTACTAAACTATCATTAATAAAACTGTTAAAACGAGCGACAACAACGGCAACTTTTGCATTTGGCGCTGCCAAACCACCTTCTAATACTTTCATATTCTTTCCTATTAAAATGGACGGGATAAATTAGTTGGCGATTCTAACATAGAAATTCCCTTTTTTCAGTATTATTCCGCATTATTGCAATAAGATCTGAACAGACTTTAATCTAATTATTGTAAATTTTTCAAAACACCGTAAAAAAATAATTACATTAATAAAAATACAAGTTAGAATGCTGCACATTATTTTAACTTTAAACAGGAAATTTAAGATGAAAAATAAAACCTTTGGGAGCGCTTTACTTGTAGCGGGAACGACAATTGGCGCCGGTATGCTAGCCATGCCGCTGACTTCTGCGGAAATGGGTTTTACTTACACCATGGCTCTATTATTTTTATTATGGATTTTGCTTTCTTACAGCGCATTACTTTTTGTTGAAGTGTATCAAACCGTACAGCGTAAAGATGCGGGAATCGCCACCCTTGCCGAACAATATTTTGGCATGGTAGGCCGGGTTCTCGCTACCTTGTCGCTTGTTATTTTTATGTATGCGATTCTTTCGGCTTATGTGACCGGCGGCGGTTCGTTATTAGCCGGTGTTTTACCGTTTTTAGGGGAACATGCCGCACCGATTTCTATTATTGCATTCACTGTGATTTTAGGGATTTTTATTGTTATCAGTACAGGTGCGGTAGATGGGCTGACCCGCTTATTGTTTATGATTAAACTCGTCGCATTTGTGCTTGTATTGACTATGATGTTGCCTCTTGTTCAAGGTGAAAATTTAATGGCGATGCCACTGAAAGAGTTCTTAATTATTTCCGCAAGCCCGGTTTTTTTCACTTCTTTCGGCTTCCACGTAATTATTCCTAGTATTAATAATTACTTAGACGGCGATATTAAGCGCCTGCGTGCGGCGATTATCGGCGGTACGGCGCTTCCGTTAGTTGCGTATATTTTGTGGCAAATGGCAACACACGGCGTATTCCCTCAGGTTAAGTTTGTCGAGATCATCAATAATGATCCGACTTTAAACGGTTTGGTTGATGCCACTTACCACGTGACGGGAAGTAATTTAATCAGCGGTTCAGTGCGTTTATTTTCGACACTTGCCTTAGTTACCTCATTCCTGGGCGTTTCCTTATCGTTATTTGATTGCTTAGACGATTTATTAAAACGTATCAACATTAAAGCCGGTCGCCTTGCATTAGGCGTATTAACTTTCTTACCGCCTCTCGCTTTTGCATTATTTTATCCGGAAGGCTTTATTGCCGCGTTAGGTTATGCCGGTCAAATGTTCACTTTCTACGGTTTAGTACTACCGGTCGGTCTTGCATGGCGAGCAAGAAAACTGCATCCGAATCTCCCGTATCGAGTAATCGGTGGAAACTTAACCCTATTAATCGCGTTATTGCTGGGCTTACTCATCATGAACGTCCCGTTCCTAATTGAAGGCGGATATTTACCAAAAGTAATAGGCTAGCAGCATTTTTAAGATGGAATGAAAAAAGCCAGTCAGTTTTTCACTGACTGGCTTTTTTCGTTAGAGCAAAGAACTTTTCCTGTTTTCTGTCATTATAGTTTCTAATTTTAGTTTCCTTTTTGTAAGAACGAAAAAGTGCGGTCGAAAAATTACAAAATTTACAGAGGGCATTTATGCTCGGGTAAGAGCAGAGGACGATGAAATTCGAGTCCGCTATAGCGGATGTGTTTCAATTCACGCTCTCGTGTGAGAGCGGAGCGCTGCGGCTACTTTGCGCATTTCCGCAAATTTCGGTTTCAATTCACGCTCTCGTGTGAGAGCGGAGAAATGACCCCCTTTTTTGTGGGCAAATGAGGGATGTTTCAATTCACGCTCTCGTGTGAGAGCGGAGCTTCTGCTGATGAGCAGCTTCGAATGGATGTCGAGTTTCAATTCACGCTCTCGTGTGAGAGCGGAGGTAAGTTACATCACGACAGTACAAAGCAAAAAGCAGTTTCAATTCACGCTCTCGTGTGAGAGCGGAGAAAAATAATGTGGATGGTGGGGAGTATCGAGAAGTTTCAATTCACGCTCTCGTGTGAGAGCGGAGAATTGTGGACGCCGATTTTTATGCCTTGAACGGATGTTTCAATTCACGCTCTCGTGTGAGAGCGGAGGATCGCATAACACGCCTACGCTTAACTATCGGCGTGTTTCAATTCACGCTCTCGTGTGAGAGCGGAGATTTTCTTTCACCTTTGGCGGATTAGCCTTGAAACGTTTCAATTCACGCTCTCGTGTGAGAGCGGAGGTCCCGATAAAACCGATCATTGTGCCAGCAAAGCTCGAGTTTCAATTCACGCTCTCGTGTGAGAGCGGAGTTACAACAAGCGGCAACTAAACTACTTGAGCGCGTTTCAATTCACGCTCTCGTGTGAGAGCGGAGAACAGCGGCTACCGACACTATCACTTTTGCTGATGTTTCAATTCACGCTCTCGTGTGAGAGCGGAGGCCGCCGAGCCGTACGGACAATACCATCAAGCCGGTTTCAATTCACGCTCTCGTGTGAGAGCGGAGTTTGCAAGGAGCACGGAAAATTTTTAGGCGTGTGGTTTCAATTCACGCTCTCGTGTGAGAGCGGAGCATCATAAGTTTCAACACCTTGTGAAATAATTAAAGTTTCAATTCACGCTCTCGTGTGAGAGCGGAGTTGCTCTAATGATGGCAATTGGTCGCATTATGTTGTTTCAATTCACGCTCTCGTGTGAGAGCGGAGAATTACACGCCACGACCTAAAGCGACAGGCGCGGGTTTCAATTCACGCTCTCGTGTGAGAGCGGAGGCATTGACTATGTCAAAGCGCATCTTGCTGTGGTGTTTCAATTCACGCTCTCGTGTGAGAGCGGAGCTAATTTTTCCAACTGATTATCAAAATTAATTTGTTTCAATTCACGCTCTCGTGTGAGAGCGGAGAGCCTTAACTAGGAAGGCTCATTATATCTAGCTTGAAAATAGCCATTTCGCTAACCAGGCTGAATATAACGGCTTAAAGTATAGCAAGAAATATAGTTATTTTCTAACTGATTAAAAATATAAGAAAAAATAAATGCGCTAATAAACTAGGGAATTGATGAGAACTACTGGTTAGCGAACGTGTTTAGATAATTAAAATATCTCTAAACATATCAATGGCACGTTTTGCTCCGTAATGTTCGACTCGATGTTTCCATTTACTTCCAAGTTGGTAAAAACGTAAACTATCGGTTTCTTTGTCGTAGGTATTAAGTAACTTATCTTTTAATTCGACCCATTGCGCGGGTGTCACTTCACACTCAAACACAGAGTATTGTACGCGTATTCCGTAATCTAAACAATGCTTTGCAATATGACGTAATCGACGTTCTCCGCCTTCATTTTCTAATGACACATCATATGTAATTAAAATCATCATAAGGTTTTCTCCTTAGAAAATTTATAAAAAAATGACCGCACTTTGATGAGAAATCAAATTAAAGTGCGGAACAAATTTAAGAAATCCAAATTGTTAAAGAACAAACTTAGCGCATTAAAAACGGCGGATATTCAGCTAAATCGCCGCGTAAATGGCGCGCTAGCAGCATCGCCTGAATATAAGGCAAAAGACCGATTTCCACTTCTTCCTGCAAAAACGGATGGACGATTTTTTCCTGTTTTTTCGCCTGCAAACTTTGAAACAACAGCCTGCGCGCTTCAGGCTTCATATTCACCGCACCGCCGACTTCGGTAACAAAATCCTGCGGCTTAATTTGACCTCGGTTAATCAGCGATAGTACCATTCTGTCCACCCACCAGGCACGAAATTCTTCGAGGAGGTCTTGCGCCAGACTATCTCGACCGGGACGATCGGCGTGTAGAAAACCTACTTGCGGATCCAAGCCCACACCTTGCAGCGCACCACTGATGTCTTTGCCTAAAATGCTGTATAAAAATGACAATAACGCATTCACGCCATCGCGCGGTGGGCGGCGGTTGCGGCCGTCAAAACCAAAACCGTTTTTTTCCGCCAGCAAATGTTGAAACACACCGAAATAGCGGGCAGCGGCATCGCCTTCAATACCACGAATTAAATCCAGATTTTCTGCTCGTTTTAACTGCTGCAAACTGAAATTCAGTGCCATAACGGCTGCCTGTACTTCCTCATGTTCACCGTGATTACGTAAACGACGCTGCAACACCCGTTTAGCCGACTGGATTTTTGCCGCGATGATATTACGTGCGATAGGGATAGGATTTTGTTCGGAAATACGATATTGAGCGCGGCGCAATAGCACATTACCACTTTGCCGACCTTGCAACCGCCCTAAATAACGCCCTGTTTCAGTGAAAAAAGCCAGATTAACGTTATTTTCACCACAAAACCCCATTAAAAACGGCGACACTAACACATTCCCAAAACAGAAAATATGCCCGATAGAATGCACCGGTAATTGAGCCACTTTCTTTCTATCTTGCTCCACCACCAAGGTTTCTCGTTCTTTATGTAAGTAGCTACCTTGGGTAGTGATATAGAGGGTGTTTTGTAGTTTTCGCATGGTTGAAAAACTCCGTAAAATTTGACCGCACTTTTTAATTCTCTTCCGATTTTTTCAACAGACGATCGAAATCGCTTTCAAATAGCCTGTCCTGCACAATACGGTATTTTTCAAATTCGGTTTCCGCGTGTAACTTTGCCTGTTCGTGTGAAATTTTTCCCGGACCGGTCAATATTTCATTGCCGTTAAACTCAAGAAAACCGTCCAGCCGTTTTGCCCAATCCTGCATGGACATCGGAATTTTCCGCATCGCCTGAAGCTCGGCAAAATCCAGATAAAGCGACACAATACGTTCCAGATAATCCAGCTCTTGCGGATTGAGATAATTTTTGGCAACCGCAACATCGGAACGGATAATTTTTCCATGCGGCGCGGATTCCCAATGTGTTAAGCCCATATGCTGTTTATCGGCATTGGCGCGCGCGACAATCAGTTCTGCAGCGGTATGACGGTGCACCGCCCAATGCAGCTTGTTTTGCACCAACGCAAAAAAATCACGTGTAGTGGAAGCATGCTCATCATAATCAAAGGCTGTGGCATACAAATCGGTTACTTTTTGATAAAACTTACGTTCGGAAAGGCGGATTTCACGAATATATTCCAACTGCCGCTCAAAATATTCATCCGTGAACATATGGCCTTTTTTCAACCGATCCACATCCATCGTCCAGCCTTGGATGGTGTAGTCCTTCACAATCTGTCCTGCCCATTTGCGAAACTGCACCGCCCGCGCATTATTGATTTTAAATCCCACGGCAACAATGGCTTGCAAATTATAGTGCTTGGTGCGGTACTGCTTACCGTCATCCGCAGTTATTAAGTAATCCTTAATAACTGCCTCGGGCAATAGCTCACCATCATCAAAAATCCGTTTCAGATGCTGATTAATAGCAGGCACAGACACGTCATACAGTGTTGCCATCATCTTCTGTGTCAACCAGATATTTTCATTTTCATAACGCATTTCCATCGACTGTGCCGAACCGCCCGTTGCCGCCACAAAGGTCAGATACTCCGCCGCCGAAGAGCGGGTAGTGGACAGTTCACTTTGGGATTTATTCTTCATTTTTGTCTCTTTATTATTAGCAATCTGTATTGTTTAATTCTTCTGTTCATTAAACAACCCCACCACATATTTCCCCGATTTATCCCTTTCCAACAACTTCGGCTGGCAAAGATCAACCAATGAGCAAGCCTTGCAGCTTTTAGAATAATTCGGTGGCGGGGTTATGCCGCTCTCCAGCAAGGTTTTAACTTCATTAATCACTTGCAAGGTTTTTTCGCGCAATTCCGTAGAGAAAATAACAGGATGGCGGTGGCGAGTTTGCATATACCATAATGCACCTTCCTCTACCTTTTTACCTGTCATTTCCTCCAAACATAAGGCTTGGGCACAGAGTTGGATTTCATCGGAAAGCTTCGGTTTTGGTTTACCACGTTTATATTCCACCGGTTTTAACTTGCCAGTTTGTATTTCACACTCCACCATATCCAAAATACCGCTAATGCCTAACTGCTCGGCGGATACGTGAACACTTCGCTCAAAGCGTACGCCTTTGCGGGTTTCCGGTTCGCCGGAATCCACTCGTTCATGCAAAGCATTGCCTTGGGCGGTTAAAAAATTTTCCGCCCAAAGTTGCTCATTATGAATTAACGCACACTGACGCGGGCAAAACGCATAATGTTGCAAAGCCGAAAGAGAAATTATCCGCATATCCGCCTCCTTATTCAGTTACAAGCGGTCGGTTTCTAGAGAAAATTTGCAAATTGTTAAAGCAACTCTTCTACAGTAATACCATTGAATTTATCTTTTTCAATCGAAATTTGATAATCCGCAAAGCCGGTTGCCGGTGTGCCGGATTCACCATTTATGCGTTCAACCTTAACCGAATCAAATAATTTATGTGCAGGTACGCTGCCCAACGCACTATCGTGTTTAAACACAATCAGTTTACGTGCCGCCATTTCCCCGCGAGCCGCCGAGCGATCGTGCTCAAACATTAACTGCAAGGCTTGCCATAATTTTTGTAGATCTTCTTCTGAAAAACCGGTTTTTGCCGCAAGATTTGCGGAGATAAAACCGTGTACGCGGTAGAGAGCGTAAGGCACAATGTATTTGCGTCCCATCATAGTATCTTTACCCTCTTCTTTTTCTGCTTCAGAAGTTACTGCCACTCGAGTAATACTTAATTCCAATGGCACAATAGGATCAATAGATTGAGCAAATGCTAACTGCACAGGACCACGAACCTGTCCCGCCCTTTTGGCAATTTTACTTTTCTCTCCGTCGCTATCTGTCTCTTCTTTTTCTTTGCCTGTACTCATTACTGCCCCAAAGGTACGCACATCAAAGAAGTTCTCGCACATCCAATCTTGCGCAATATCTTCATAATGGCGTTTCGGCTTTGAAATGCCTTCTTCGCTATTATTCTTATTTTTTTTCTTTTTGTTTTTTTCGTACTCTTTCCAAGCTTTGAGGTTTTCAATGACTTCTTCACTTTCAGTATAAGCTCTCTCAATCTGAAGATTTAATACACTGTTCTCTCTAACAAAAATCTCATAGCCAGCCTGACCTGATGAAGTCATATCCACAAAATTGCGGATTTTGCGCTTTAAGCATACATCGGTGACTAAGCCTTTACTTGATTCGGGATCAAGGCGAGGCATATTGCCGGCATCGGGGTCGCCGTTGGGATTACCGTTGGTAACATCAAAAAAATAGACAAATTCATAGCGGTTTTGAATAGACATAATTAGCTCCTTAGTTTTCTTCATCTTCTGCGTTTACATCGTCGGTCAAGTGATTAGCTTGTTCAATATCATCGGGGATGTTGCTATCTTCTTGCTTGTTGTATTTTTTGAATCTTTGATGGTAATACCCCACTACAAAACGGCCTTGCTCTTCTAAAGATAGATGGCGTGGGAATGGTGTTTCTGCATCAAAAACCCCTACAATCTCACCAACTTTAGCTTCAAGCCAGTTCGCCAATTTTTTTGAATCTCCCTTTACCCACTTTGCTTTTTTGCCTTTTCTTAAGCCAGCAATATGCGTACGGTAATTATCCAATAAAATAGGGAAAGTGCTATGTGGCGAACTTGAGGCACCGCCATAAAATTTGTCCCTTACCCCTGCGTTCAGTTCGCCTAGAGCTGATGATTGTGCCAATTCGATAATGGCAAATAAACGTCCTAAGCGATAGGGAATGTCTTTGGTTTCTTCATTGAGACCCATAGTAAGCTCCTCTTTGTATAAGCTGTTACGATTAATCACTGCTTTAATCACGGCAACACGCAGTCCTGAAATATATCCGTCGGAACGGATACGCCCAATCATTCGTGTCAACATGGTTTTGGGATACGCTCTGCCTGTTAAAATCGAGCGCATATACTCGCCTGCCAGTTGCGGAGGAATATCTTTGCTTTCTGACTTTTTCAGACGACCATCAGCGCCTTTCCGTTTTGGTGTAGTTTCCAGCAGAATCCGCAAAATAGCAGGTGGTTTCCCACGCCATGCAGGTGGTTCAATATGTAAATCCCGCCAATACCTTGCCATATTGTCCGCCAACTGCCCGAAAGTGGTATCTAGCCAAAAGCGAACCGAAATCCGCGCAGCGTTCGGCGCCAAGCCTAAGATATAAAAGCGGGTATCGGGCGAAAGCTCGGGCGCAACTTCCTGCAAAGGCCGTCCTTTGGCGATTTGTTCTAAAATATAGAATACTTTTTTAGATTCCTGCTCATCATCGGGCGGGGCAAACACACTTGCCAAAAAACCTACAGCAGCTTCGGCATTGGCACTGTTATCCGCCTCCGCCCAAAAAACCGTGCTGGTGTCACCAATACTTAAACGGTGAGCTTTTTCACGCAACAAGTAGTTTAAAGTTGTGGTATAAGCAAAGGCAGAAGCTTCAGAAACCGGTGCATTTGAGCCTTGTTCTTTACCGAAGGAAGCAAAAGATTCTTTATTAAAAGAGATAATCGAACCGCCCGAACTTTGCCCGCCGAATACTCCTTTAATCGCAGGGTGCAAACGTGCTATCGGCGCATTGGCACCGCTGATTAAACAGATACCTTGCTCCGCATTATCATCTTTTAAAAGATCCGCCCATAAAGTTTGCGCCGCTTCGCGCTGATGAATATAGCCTGAACAGCCATCCAATTTGAAAACCAGATTGGCGTCTAACATTTCAGTGAGGCAAGGCGGTTGAGAAAAATGTTCCGGCTGCCATTTTTCTAAAAAACGACAAACGGCTTGTAAGCCAAGATCTTGTGAATCTTTAAATAATTCAAGGTGGGATTGTTTGAAAGCTTCGAAGGTTTTTTGTGAGATAACAAAGGGCTGTTCTTTGGCTGTGGCTTTATCTTTGTTGCTTTCTACGCCTAAAACATAAGCGGTTTTATCCCATAGAAAAAATGGTTTTGGAGTAACACCTGGTCGTTTGAACGATTGCGGTACTACCATAGACTTAGCTAGAGGCTTTTTACCATCACTTAGGTTAGGCACAACATCGACTAACTGCCCGTCTTGGTTAATCACCAGCACCCAACCGATTTTTTCTTCACTAAAGCCATAAGACGGCACTTTAGGATTGCCAACACTATCCGTTTCTTTAGCTAATCGCTGATAGTAACGTGCGAGAGAAGAGAGAATCATCTTTTCACCTCCTCGGCATAAAACGGCGGCACGTCAATCACGCCGTTTTTCAATTCAGCACGGAAAAAATGTGGCGTATTGCCGTGCTCAAAATCAATATCGTGCAACATCCAGCCAAGATCCCGATTCAACTCACTTTCTGAAAGTTGTGATAAAGGCAATGGGTCGTTGTCGTCAATCAACGCAAAATGCGCCGGAAACTCACGTACGCCCATACAAGGCTGTTGAAAACATTGCCCTTTTAACGCACGGCGTTTAAACATTTCGATATGCTTAGTGGTGTTCTCGTCCGTGCCGGCTTTTGATGTCATTACCGCATGGGCTTCAATCACATAAGCCACATCTTTTAACACCGTTGCCGCACGTTGTTGGCGATCATCTTCGATAACGGTGTATAAATCCGCCACGCTTTTACGCTTCATCGCCCCACTGATTTTTGACTCGGAAATCTTAGCTCCAAGTTCATTGCGCCGAACCGATTCAAAGCGTATCGGTTTTAGTACATAGATCTTATCGATCACCCAATTAATCGCCGGCTTCCAGTGAATCGCACTAAGAATCCCGCGAGCAGCCGAAGGGGTTATTACATCATAAGACACCCGCTCAACTTTCATTTCAGGACGAGTAAAACAAGCATAGTCGCCCCAGATGTGTAACCTTATCCGATTAGCCATTTTTATGCTCCTTTTGGTTTTATTAATCCACGCCTCCCCAAAGGGAGGCGGATTTTGTCATACTGATAACCTATCAGCTTTAGTTTCAATCCGCGCACCTGAATGGTGCGATATGAGACAACTCAGGTTATTCTTTTAATTTATCTTTCCGTCTTAACAAATGATCAAAATCACTTTCAAATAATCGATCTTGCACAATACGGTATTTTTCAAATTCACTTTCGGCATGGGCTTTGGCAATTTCCGCCGTAACTTTAACCTACGGCAATAATGGCAGAGAGGTTATAATGCTTTGTATTGTAGCTCTTGCCGTCATCGGCAGTTATTCGAAAATTTCGAATAACTGAATTTTCTTCCAACTCACTGTCTGCAAATATTTTTTTAGATGATAATTGATGGTGTGGACTTCCACATCATATAACAGCCCCATCATTTTCTGTGTCAGCCAAACGTTTTCATCGGCATACACCGCCTGCACACCGTTTTCGCGGTTTGCCGCCACAAAGGTTAGATACTCAGCTGCTGATGAGCGAGTAATGGATAATTCTTTCTTGCTCGGTACTTTATTCATTTATCTCTCCTACATCACAAAATAAATTCTCTTATTCGGATATAGTATTGGCTTTATTGAGAGGTTAGGTTTGAGTGAAATATGATGTTATCCGAATATTCTTGATTTCAATTGGATAAATATTAGCCTCTCATATGGTAAAAATCAATATTATATTTCTATAGATGATAAGTTAAACTAAAACACCATCCCCTCCACCTTAATAAACCCCAAATCCTCCCAATCCAACCCCGCTACCTCATCATACAAATCCAACCCGATTAAACTATAAAACTGGTTCCCGAATTGTTTTTCGTTGATTGCTTCAATTCGTCCTGCTTTAAATAACGCTTCTAAGGATTCCTTTGGAATCTGTACAGTGTAAGGTTGTAATTTACGAAGTAGTCCGCCGACTTTTTCAGCATAGCGAAGTTCTTCAATCCGTTTTTCCGCCTCTTTATCAAACGGGATAATCAGCGGTAGCATATGGCTTTCGATCATACGGAACTCTTTTGCGATAGTCTGGAATGGGAAATCCAAGGTTTTTCCTGCGGCGTGGCATTTTTCAAGAATCTGCTTGTTATCCAGATCTTTGCCCTTTTGTTCATATACTCCGGAAAAATAGTGGTTGATAGCTTCCACAGAAAGCAAATCTTTGGAATAACGACGAACCGTTGAACGCATTACTGCGGAATACAAACTTAATTCAGGAGGTACTTTCCACTGTTGTTCGGGTTGGAATACCCATACAAAGCTCTGTTCCGCTAATTTTTTCCCTTCACGGTTGCAACGACCTGCCGCTTGTGCCACGGAATCTAATCCGGCTTCCGCCCGCATAACCAATGGAAAATCCACATCCACACCCGCTTCTATCAGCGAAGTTGCAATAACCCGACAGGATCGACCCGCTTGTAGATGTTGTCTGATTTGCTCTAACATTTGTGAACGATGTTTTGCGCACATTAGGGTGGTTAAATGAAAGGTTCCGTCCAGCTGTTTAGCCTGTTCGTATAAACTGCGAGCGTGACGGCGGTTATTGACGATAATCAGAATCTGCTGATTTTCGGTGAGTTTCTCAATTAAATCCTTATCCGATTGCATACCAATATGTTGCACGCTGGTACGGCGTAAATCGGCAAAAAGTGCGGTCGGATTCGGGGCGATTTCTCGCACATTTTCAAACCCGCAGTAAAAACCGTGTTGCGCTTGAATGGCGGGTTGAGTTGCGGTGCACATTACGATTGAGCTGTGATAATTACGAGCCAGTTCTTTGATCGATTGCATAATCGGCAGCAACAAATTAAGCGGTAACATTTGCGCTTCATCGAGAATGATTACGCTATTAGCAATATTGTGCAATTTACGGCAACGGGAAGATTTATCCGCAAACAGTGATTCAAAAAACTGCACGGCGGTCGTAACCACAATCGGCATATCCCAATTTTCTGAAGCTAATTTCAGCTTGTCTTTGGTATCTTTATCCAATAATTTTTCATCATCAAAAGTGCTGTGATGTTCCAGTACCGCCGCTTCGCCAAACTCTCCGAAAGCCTTACGAAACTCTTGTGCGTTTTGCTCAATAATACTGGTAAAGGGAATTACATAAATGATTCGCTGCATTCCGTATTTTTTAGCGTGCTCCAACGCAAATGCCATTGAGGTAAAGGTTTTGCCGCCGCCCGTTGGTACGGTTAAGCTAAATAACCCCGGCTCTTGCTGCGCCTGCTCAACAGCATGATCCAAAATCTGGCTACGTAAACGATTTAACTTGGCATTACGCTGTTCTTCTTCCGTTTGGGGCTGAAGCACCTTTTTGCGTTCGCGAAAATCGCTAATAAACCAATTAAATTGCTGATGTAATTGATCTAAAGAAGGTGCGTTACCACGATCAATATCTTGCTGTTTTAAATTTGCATAAAAAGCTTCGGTATCTAAGAAATCGGCATCGACTAAACAGGAATAGAGCATTCGGATAAAGAAAGCTAATGAGAAAGATGGGTTATACGGGTCGGGGGTTAAATCAGGGGAAACTAGTTTTTCCGGTAAAGGTAATTCACTTTGCCAAATTGGATCGAGTTCAGGTAAATTACCTTTGCCAAAAGGCACTGATAAACGCTGTTTTAAAGTACTGCGATTATCCCCTTCGCCATCGCCGTTTACTAATCCGGTATGGTGGCTTGCAATACAGAACGCCGAAATCTTACCAAGAGGAAATCCCCAACGTTCTATAGCGATTTTCGCCCCGGCTGTTGCGTGATCAACCGAAGGCCCGCCGTGTAAACGTTTATCAAATGCCGGTGTATATTTGCCTAAATCGTGTAATAAGCCGGTATTGTAGGCAAGTTGGTACGCATTAAATATTTCGGCAAATTGTGCGGCAAGCTTTGCGACATTTTCTGCATGGCTGCTAAAAGTTTGCCATTGTTCATGAGGGAGATCTTTTTCCGAATGGGCATAATACACTTTCTTTGTGTTTGTCATGATTTACTCCATATACAAAAAAGCGGCTAAAAACATTTAAGTTTTTAACCGCACTTTTAAATTTAATTAGATTTTGCAAGCACCGCCGGCACAGCCGTCATCGAGATCTTCCTGGGCGTCGTCGGCGCCGTCTCGGGTGTTTTGATAATAAAGGGTTTTTAAACCGTATTTATATGCCGTTAAAAGGTCTTTTAATAATATTTTCATCGGCACCTTATCATCTTCAAATCGCTTCGGATCGTAGTTGGTATTGGCGGAAATTGACTGGTCGACAAATTTCTGCATAATGCCCACCAAATGGAGATAACCGTCCATGTTTGGTATATCCCACAGGAGTTCGTATTTGTCGCTGAGGTTTTCATAATCCGGTACCACTTGTTTCAAAATGCCGTCTTTTGAAGCTTTAACGCTGATATGACCGCGCGGCGGTTCAATACCGTTGGTAGCATTAGAAATTTGCGATGAAGTTTCCGACGGCATTAATGCGGTTAATGTGGAGTTGCGTAAACCGAACTCTAAAATCTCGGTACGTAATTGTTCCCAGTCATAATGCAAGGGTTCGCTCGTTAAATTATCCACATCTTTTTTGTAGGTATCAATCGGTAAGATACCTTTTGCATAAGTGGTTTCATTGAAGTATTCGCAAGCGCCTAATTCTTTTGCAAGATTCATTGAGGCTTTTAGTAGGTAATATTGAATTGCCTCGAATGTACGGTGAGTCAGATTATTAGCGCTGCCGTCGGAATAACGAACGCCGTTTTTCGCTAAATAGTAAGCGTAGTTAATTACACCGATACCCAGCGCGCGACGACCTAATGAACTGCGTTTTGCCGCAGGAACAGGGTAGTCCTGATAATCCAGCAACGCATCTAAAGAACGTACCGCAAGATCCGCTAAGTTTTCTAATTCATCAAGATCGTCGATTTTACCCAAGTTGAAAGCAGAAAGTGTGCAAAGCGCAATTTCGCCGTCTTCGTCATTAATATTATTTAACGGTTTGGTCGGTAGGGCGATTTCTAAACATAAGTTAGATTGACGTACAGGTGCAACTGCCGGGTCAAACGGGCTGTGAGTGTTACAGTGATCCACGTTTTGTACGTAAATTCGGCCGGTTGACGCGCGTTCCTGCATTAATAACGAGAATAAATCCACCGCTTTAACGGTTCGTTTACGGATTGTCGGATCCTGTTCGTATTTTACGTATAATTCTTCGAATTTAGATTGATCTGCAAAAAATGCTTCGTACAATCCCGGTACGTCCGAAGGACTGAATAAAGTAATATCGCCGCCTTTAATTAAGCGTTGATACATAGTTCGGTTGATTTGTACGCCATAGTCCATGTGACGGGCACGGTTTTCTTCAACGCCGCGGTTATTTTTTAATACTACCAGGCTTTCCACTTCTAAATGCCACATCGGGAAGTAGACTGTTGCCGCTCCGCCGCGTACACCGCCTTGCGAGCAGGATTTTACTGCAGTTTGGAAATGTTTATAAAACGGAATACAACCGGTGTGGAAGGCTTCGCCGTCACGAATCGGGCTGCCTAAAGCGCGGATAGCGCCGGCATTGATGCCGATTCCCGCACGTTGCGATACGTATTTGATAATCGCCGATGAGGTCGCATTGATAGAGTCAAGGCTGTCGTCACATTCAATAAGTACGCAGGAGCTGAATTGACGGGTAGGGGTGCGCACGCCGGACATAATCGGCGTAGGCAATGAAATTTTGAATGTAGAAATCGCGTCGTAAAAACGATGAATATAATCTAAACGCGTTTCCGCAGGATATTTTGAAAATAAACTTGCCGCAACCAGAATATAAAGGAATTGTGCGGACTCGTAGATCTCACCGGTTACACGGTTTTGTACCAGATATTTTCCTTCCAATTGTTTTACCGCGGCATAAGAGAAGGTCATATCGCGGCTGTGATCCAAGAAATTATCCATTTCATCCCATTCTTCGCGGGAGAAATCGGAAAGCAGCGATTCGTCGTATTTACCTAAACGGACTAACTTTTTTACATGTTCGTATAAACGAGGCGGGTCAAAATGCCCGTAGGCTTTTTTACGCAAATGGAAAATGGCAAGGCGAGCCGCCAAGTATTGATAGTCCGGTGCATCTTTGCTGATTAAATCCGCAGCGGCTTTAATGATTGTTTCATGAATGTCAGAAGTACGAATGCCTTCGTAAAACTGAATATGTGAACGCAATTCAACCTGAGAAACGGATACATTCTCTAAGCCTTCCGCTGCCCAAGTAATCACACGGTGGATTTTATCCAGGTCGAGAGGTTCGACTTGTCCGTCACGTTTCGTGACCATCAATGCTTTATTCATAAAAGTTTTAACCTTAGAAAAACACAATATATAGAAGTAATAGATAATTGCGCTACAAGATAGTGGGTTAGGCGGAAAATTTCAAGCGTTAAATTTTTTGTGTAAAATGTTGACAGAAAATAACTTACTTATATATAAGCAAAAATTTTTATCTCTATAATTTTGCTATCGTTAAAATTTATTTGAGATCAGATTTGTGAATGAAAAGATAAAAGTGCGGTCAGGAAATCCGGATTTTTTTGAAACGATAAAGAGGTTTTTTAATGCCTGGCGCTACCATGAAAAGAAAGGCGCCGAAGCCGGCGCCTACAAGTTAAAATTATTGAATCAGAAGATAGAAATTATTATTTCCGCGTTCAATATTTAACGCTATAACGGAATCTTTGTTTTCCATGGCTTTGCGTAACTGTGTTAAATCTTCAATGGCGATACGGTTAACGCCGATAATTAAATCGCCGGTTTTCAAACCTCGTTGAGCTGCCGGGGAATTTTCAGCTACTTTACTGAGTTTCACGCCTTTTTTGCCGTTTTCATTGAAGTTTGTCAATTCTGCACCTTCCAATGCCGGAATAACGGCTTCCGCATTAGCGGTAGATTGCGCCTGGTCGTCGGCTTGCAGAGTAACTTTTACATTTTCTTTTTTGTTATCACGCAGATAAGTTAATTCAATTTCTTTACCTGCGCCGGAAGTAGCGATTTTCGCGCGCATTTCGGCGAAACTCGACACTTTTTGTCCGTTCATGGCAATAATCACATCGCCCGCTTTAATGCCCGCTTTATCGGCGGCGGATCCCGGTAAGACTTCGCTGACAAAGGCGCCTTGTTGAGCATCAACGTGGAAGGCTTTCGCCAGATCCGCATTTAGTTCGCCGCCTTTAATTCCCAACATGCCGCGACGCACTTCGCCGAATTCGCCGATTTGCTGCGCTAAGTTATTCGCCATGTTAGAAGGAATTGCAAAGGCAATCCCGGCATTAGCGCCGCTAGGTGAAAGAATAGCGGTATTAATACCGATAAGTTCGCCGTTTAAATTAATTAACGGTCCGCCCGAGTTACCTTGGTTTACGGCGGCATCCGTTTGAATATAGTTTTCATAAGCGCCGCTGTCGGAACCGGTGGAACGCCCTAAGGCAGAAATGATACCGGAGGTGACGGTTTGCCCTAAACCGAATGGGTTGCCGATTGCTACGGTGAAATCACCCACGCGTAGTTTATCGCTGTCGGCAAATTTAATTTCGGTTAAGTTTTTAGGGTTTTCCAATTGTACTAAGGCAATATCGGATTGACTGTCTTTGCCTAAGATTTTACCTTTAAATTCACGGCCGTCCTGCAATAATACGGTGATTTTATCCGCATTATCGATAACGTGGTTGTTTGTTAATACATAGCCTTTTTCCGCATTAATAATCACGCCGGAACCTAAACCGCGGAATTTTCTTGAGGATGATTTTGAAGAATTATCGCCAAAGAAATCCTCACCGAAGAAAAATTTAAATTCTTCCGGAATATCAAATGAACGCTTAGCGATTTTTTGATTACCTTCCACCGCAATGGAAACCACCGCCGGCAACACTTTTTCAAGCATTGGCGCTAATGAGTTGGTGATAAACGGGCTGTTTACGGCAGATTGTGCTACGTTTGATGCCGCTTTGTTTGCGGAGGTTTGCTCTGCGGATTCGGATTTATCGCCGCCAAAAAACGAACTGAAATCCGCGACACTTACGGTTGGCGCAGCAAGAACGCTTAATCCTAATGCGATTGCAGTCAATGTAAAACTTGTTTTTTTCATTTATACTTTTCCTTAATTAATAACAAATAGGGTGAAAACACCAAATATGTACGGTATGACAGAAAATATGGGGAAATGTTCATTTAAATTCAAGTTATTAACTGAAAATAAAGATTTTTTAAGAGAAAAAAGAAAGGATTTAAAAAGCGTAAAGTGCGGTCGAAAATTGGGAAATTTTACGAAAAAGGCGCGAATCTTTTTGAGATTACACGCCTCTTGTATTTAATTATTGCGCCATATTGGTCACAATTTTAAGAAAGCCTTTGGCGGATGAATAAACGTCCGTTTTACCTTGCGCTTTTAATATCATGTCCGACATCTCACGGAATGCGCCTTTGCCGCCGCGAAGGTCCAGCACATAATCGGCGCAATCTTTTACATAATCGGGCGCATCCGCTACAGCGAACGCAACACCGCATACGTTAAAAGCAGGTAAATCAACGCTATCGTCACCGATATAAGCCGTTTCTTCAGGGGTTACTCCTACTTCTTTCATTAGTTCATAACAGGCACTTTCTTTTTCCAATTTCCCTAAAAATGCCAGTTTTATTCCAAGATCTGCAATGCGTTTGCGCAAAATGGCAGAATCCCGCCCGGAAAGCACTGCAACCGGAATGCCGCTTTCCATCAACATTTTCACGCCTAATCCGTCACGGACATGAAAACTTTTTATTGCTTCACCGTTGGCGTCGTAATGCAGTTGACCGTCGGTCAGCACGCCGTCAACGTCGGTGATAACAAATTTAATATTTTCTAATTTTCTGTTCATATTTTTAACTTGAGAATTCAACTAAACCGACGACTTTATTGTCATTGTCTACCACAATCAAGGAATGAATTCTGTGTTCTTTCATATAGTCTTCAGCCTGACCGATATAGGTATCCTGATTAATGACTTTAGGATTTGAGGTCATTAATTCCCGCGCCACTTTATTTAAAGTATCGGCGCCGTTAGCGGCTAATGCGCGGCGGATGTCGCCGTCCGTAATAATCCCTTTCAAAACGTCATTTTCCATCACCAGCGCAACGCCCATTCTGCCTTCGTTCATAATGGTCAGGCAGTCTGTAAACGATGTATTTAATGCGGTAACCGGCAGGTTGGTTTGCATT
Source organism: Basfia succiniciproducens (assembly GCF_011455875.1). NCBI lineage: Bacteria > Pseudomonadati > Pseudomonadota > Gammaproteobacteria > Pasteurellales > Pasteurellaceae > Basfia > Basfia succiniciproducens. The sequence continues at coordinate 597,544 of NZ_CP015031.1, forward strand.
TGATCCTTAACTCGGCAGAGTAGGCGACGACCAAGGCTGCCGCCGGGATGGAATTTTGCGAAATCCATAGGTTGAAAATGACGGGCGTTAATTAACGCCACCGCTAAAGCGTCGCCTAAAGCCAGGGTAACCAATGCGGAAGTTGTAGGCGCCAGGTTATTCGGGCAGGCTTCGCGTTCAACGCTGATATCCAGAACGTAATCGGCGTGTTTTGCCAAGGTTGAATGCTTGTTGCCGGTTAATGCAATAATAGTATTGCCGAAATTTTTTAAACTTGGGATAAGCTTATTTACATCATCGCTTTCGCCGCTGTAAGAGATCAACATCACAATATCTATAGGTTTTAACATACCAAGATCGCCGTGGAAGGCTTCGGTCGGATGAAGAAAAAAACTCGGCGTGCCCGTTGAGGCGAAAGTTGCGACCATTTTTCGACCGATTAAGCCGGATTTGCCGATTCCCCCGATAACTAAACGACCTCCGCAGTTAAGGATAAGATCGATGACGTTGTTGAAAGATTGATCAAGATTTCGACTGAGAAGCGTCAGGGCATCTTTTTCGGTGGCTAAAGTTTCCCGTGCGTTTTGTAAATAATCCATAATGTTCTATCCATTAGAGTTAAATCTGTGCGCATTGTAGCTCAACTTGTTATTTAACTCTATATTATTTACTGAAATTGGGATATACTTCACGCCGAGTTGGTCAGACAATCGCTGGTTTATTGAAGCCCTTAACCGTAGTAATACGACCTAGCGGGACAAGTAAACGAGAGGAAAGTCCGAGCTACATAGGGCAGAGTGCCAGATAACGTCTGGGAGGCGTGAGCCTACGACAAGTGCAGCAGAGAGCAAACCGCCGATGGCTCGCAAGAGATCAGGTAAGGGTGAAAGGGTGCGGTAAGAGCGCACCGCATGGCTGGTAACAGTACATGGCAGGGTAAACTCCACTCGTAGCAAGACCAAATAGGAACTCAATGGGTGTGCCCGCTCAGAGTTCGGGTAGGTTGCTTGAGCGTATGTGCGAATATACGCCTAGAGGAATGATTGTCCGCGACAGAACTCGGCTTATCGACCAACTCAATCTAATTCCGCCGCCATATTTGAGAATATGGCGGTTTTTTTATATACGGTAAGTTCTAAATGTGCGGTCAGAAATAATCAAGGCAGAGTTTTTATTAATATGAAATGAAACAAATAATTTTATTAAAGATTATCGGATCGATAATTTTTTGACCTGGTTTTTGCACGAATTGATTATTAACGGGAATTTTGTGTGCTGGATCACAAAATGAAAAACTACTATTTGCAGGCTAATTTATTATTGGCTATTCTTGAGCGCAATAAAAACAAGTGCTATTTCAATAGCCTGATATTTTGCTTTCCGAGTAGTGCCTTTTCAAAAGGCACTTTTTTTATGTCCGTATTTTATGATTTGTTTCAATGATAAAAAATTCCGCATAAAAATACCGCACTTTAACGGCAAGTTAAAAGTGCGGTCTGTTTTTTATTAAATTTTATCGGTTTATCAGCCGATTAGCATTGTGTCGCCTGAATTGCCGTTAATGCGATGGTATAGACGATATCGTCAACCAATGCACCGCGGGAAAGGTCGTTCACCGGTTTACGCATACCTTGTAACATCGGACCGATTGATACTAAATCGGCAGAACGTTGAACCGCTTTATAAGTCGTATTACCCGTATTTAAGTCAGGGAATACAAATACGGTCGCTTTACCGGCTACTTTAGAATTCGGCGCTTTAGAACGCGCAACATCTTCCATTACGGCGGCATCATATTGTAACGGACCGTCGATTAATAAATCAGGGCGTTTTTCCTGTGCGATACGAGTCGCTTCTTTCACTTTTTCAACATCTGCGCCGGAGCCTGATGTGCCGGTTGAGTAAGAGATCATAGCAACGCGAGGGTCAATACCGAAGGATTTCGCCGATTCCGCAGATTGAATAGCAATTTCCGCTAATTGTTCCGCAGTCGGATCCGGGTTAACCGCACAGTCACCATATACTAATACTTGATCCGGTAACAACATGAAGAAGATCGATGAAATAATCGAACTACCGGGAGCGGTTTTGATAATTTGCATCGGCGGACGAATCGTATTTGCAGTAGTATGGACCGCACCGGATACCAAACCGTCTACTTCGCCGGCTTCTAACATCATTGTACCTAATACAACGGTGTCTTCCAGTTGTTCGCGGGCTGCCATTTCAGTCATACCTTTTGCTTTACGCAGTTCTACTAAACGAGCGACATAGTTTTCACGAACTGAAGCGGGATCGATAACGGTAATTCCGTTACCTAATTTCACGCCTTGAGAATCGGCAACACGTTTTACGTCTTCAGGTTTCGCCAATAATACGCATTCCGCAATACCGCGTTCTGCACAAAGTACCGCCGCTTTAATCGTACGAGGTTCGTCACCTTCAGGCAGAACAATACGTTTTTTCGCCGCACGTGCTAACTCGGTTAATTGATAACGGAATGCCGGCGGAGATAAACGACGGGCACGCACGGAAGCGGAAGCCAGTGAATGAATGAAATCCGCATCAAATTGTCCGCTGGTATATTGTTTGATATTTTCGATACGTTCTTTATCGTCAACCGGTACTTCAAGATTAAAACTCTGTAAGCTTAAAGCCGTTTGCCAGGTGTTACCTTCAATACGGAATACCGGTAATTTGGTATTTTCGAATGTCGGGGTACATAATTTTTTGATTTCGCAATCTATTTTGTAACCGCCGGTTAATAAAATACCGCCAAGTTCAATACCTGTAGTAGCGGCTAACGCGGCTGCGGTTAAAATTTCAGGGCGGTCGGCGGAAACTACCAGCAAGCTGCCCGCTTTGAAGTGTTCAATCATATTAGGCAGCGTTCTTGCGCAGAAAGTGATACTGCGGATACGACGGTTCATATCGCCTTCGTTAAGAATAGAAGCGCCCAAATGTTTTACCAAATCAATCGCACGGGTAGCAATTAAATCTGCAGACCAAGGAATACAAGCCAATACTTTAATCGGGCTGTTTTCAAATAGTTTGTAAATTTCTTTGATATTATTGTGACTATGCTGGAATGAATCGAAAATTTCCGTTAAATCCGGACGGGTACGACCTGATTCATCAACCGGCGCATTAAATTTATTAATAACCACACCAAGTAAATTAGGATTGCTTTTACCACCGAATGAGGCGGCGGCCGCTTCAACGCGCTCTTTTAATTGAGCGGGCGTTTCGGTTGCAGGCGCGGAAACTAAAATGATTTCGGCATCCAGTGCTTGCGCGATATCGTAGTTTACACTGTTAGCATAAGAGTTTTTACGGGAAGGAATTAAACCTTCGACGATCACGATATCGTTGTCTTTGCTGATTTGTTGATGCTGGGCAACAATTTTTTCTAATAAAACGTCTGTTTGGTTTTGACCGATTAAATTTTCAGCCTCACTTAGCATAACAGGTTCGGTAGTTTCGATTGTCGTGCTTGTGCGAACAATTGAGGTTGTTCTATCAAGCATATCTTCACCGGAACGAGGTTGTGAAATCGGCTTCATGAAACCGATTTTAGTCCCTTTTTGTTCTAATGCACGAATAAGCCCGAGACTTACACTTGTTAAACCTACGCCTGCGCTGATTGGAATAAGGATAATTGTACGTGACATAATAAACCTTAGAATGTTGTTAATGTAGAAAAAGAAACTGCCGAGAAGTCGGCAGTTTATCGATTAATTAATCTTTAATACAAAGACGAGCTGTGTCTTGTGCGATAACTAATTCTTCGTTTGTAGGAATTACCATTGCGATAGGGGTGTTATCTGCGGTGATAATACCTTCGTTACCAAAGCGAGCGGCTAAGTTTTTCTCTTGATCCAATTGGTAACCGAATAATTTTAAGTGATTTAATGTAATTTCGCGCACGTGAGCGGAGTTTTCACCGATACCGCCGGTAAATACGATAGCATCTAAACGTTCGCCGATAACCGCCATGTAAGAACCGATATATTTAGCTAAACGATAGCAGTAAACGTCCATTGCACGTTTTGCCGGAACACGTAATGATTCGTCTTCGTTGTCATAGTTGTCTTCGGCAAAACGGCAGTCGCTGGTTACTTCGGTTAAACCTAATAAACCGGATTTTTTTGTTAATGTAGTGTTGATTTCTTCAACGGACATACCAAGCGTATCGTGCATATAGAACATAATAGCCGGGTCAATATCGCCGCAACGCGTTCCCATCACTAAACCTTCCAACGGCGTTAAACCCATTGAAGTGTCGATACATTGACCGTGACGAACCGCAGAAACGGAACCGCCGTTTCCTAAGTGGCAAGTGATAACGTTTACTTTATCTTCGGCAACGCCTAAACGTTTTGCCGCTTCGCGGCTTACGAAATAATGGCTGGTACCGTGCGCACCGTAACGACGAACGCCGTGTTCTTTGTATAAAGAGTACGGAAGCGCGTATAGGTATGCTTCTTCAGGCATTGTTTGGTGGAATGCGGTGTCGAATACCACAACGTTTTTATCTTTTAAGTGCGGGAAGATTTTGAATGCTTCTTTAATACCGATTAAATGAGCCGGGTTGTGAAGCGGTGCGAATTGGATAGCGTCTTCAATGCCTTTAACGACTTCATCCGTAACGATTACCGAAGAGGTAAATTTTTCACCGCCGTGAACAATACGGTGACCGATCGCAACAATACCGTCTTTTAATGTCGGATCTAACGGGAAAATGTTGTTTACGATGAAGTTTAATGCTTCACTGTGAGCAGCGCCTTTACCTAATTCGGCGTTACCTTTTTCGCCATGGAGTTTCCATTTAATACGGGCATCATCTAAGTAAAATGCTTCTGCTAAACCAGATAATTTTTCTTCACCCGTTTTAGGATCTAAAATAGAGAATTTTAATGAAGAACTACCGCAGTTAAGGATAAGAACTAATTTTTGAGACATAAATAACCTATCTTTTGGATTAACGTTAAAGGACATCCGTTCACACAATGAACGAATAGACGTTTGGGAATGTTACCGATAATAAGGATACACGTTTAACGGAATAAAATAAATTATGAAGTTCTGAAAAAAGCGATTTAAGTCAAAAAAAATTGAATTTTTAGCAAAATGTTATAAAAATGTTCAATTTTTAGGACATATATCCAATAAGCCATTTGAGTTTCATGCGATAAGCGATCTTTAAAACAGGATAAAATGGCAGCAAATTTAAAATAAGTCAGTAGTAAAAATTTGAAGAAATATAAATTAAGGATTTAAAAATGGGATTTTTTAAAACTATATCGGCGGGGCAGAAATATTCGGAAACATGGCCTTTAGAAGCTAAGTTAGCCATGATTTTTCCGGAAAACCGAATAATCAAGGCAACGAAATTCGCACAGAAATTTATGCCGTTTATTGCGGTATTTTCGGTTGTTTGGCAGCAGTTTTACGCAAAGTCGGATCTAGTGGCATTAGCTATCGCCGTTCTTTGCGCTATCGTTGCCTTATGTATTCCGCTGCAAGGCTTATATTGGTTAGGCAAACGGGCGCAAACCGGATTGCCGGCGCAAAGTGCGGTCAAATTTTTTGAAATTTCTAAATTATTAGAAAAGAAAAATGTGACAACATCACAAATAGAGCGACCAACCTATCAGCATTTAGCGGATTTGTTGGCAAAGGCACAGAAACATTGTACAAAAGAATTCTGGGAGGAACTCTAAAAGCGATTCAGCTTAATATTGAACAATGATATATTATGCAACCGGCGGTCATTTTATGGCTAAATAGATTAATTTACCTTACGCAAACGTTTTCTTTTTTCCGCAAAGTTCGGTAGAATAGTGCGGTCAAAAAATCGGACGTTTTTGTTTTTTCAGAGAATTATTAATGATTGATTATATTATCATCGGAATTATCGTTTTTTCTATCGTCGTAAGTTTACTGCGCGGCTTTGTGCGTGAAGTGATGTCACTGGCAAGCTGGGTAGTGGCATTTGTTATTGCAAGTCAGTTTTATCCTTATCTCGCTAATTTTTTAACTCAGATTGAGTCCGAATATCTTCGGAACGGGACCGCTATCGGTATTTTATTTATTCTGACGTTAATTGTCGGCGCTATAGTAAATTATGTGATTGGTCAACTTGTAGACAAAACAGGATTAAGCGGAACCGACCGGGTATTAGGTGCCTGTTTCGGTTTCTTGCGGGGCGTATTGATCGTCTCTGCTTTGTTATTTTTCGTAGATACCTTTACTAATTTTGATCAAAACGATATGTGGAAAGAATCAAAACTAATACCGCACTTTGGTTTTGTAGTGGAGTGGTTTTTCGAACAATTACAGGCAAACTCAAGTTTTTTAAACTCAACCCTAAACAAATAAGAGGATAGCACTAATGTGTGGTATTGTTGGAATTGTAAGTCAAAGCCCGGTCAATCAATCAATTTATGATGCCTTGACCGTATTGCAGCATCGCGGACAGGATGCTGCCGGGATTGTGACTATTGATGATGAAAACCGCTTTCGCTTGCGTAAAGCCAACGGTTTGGTAAGCGATGTGTTCCAACAGGTTCACATGACGCGTTTACAGGGCAACGCGGGGATTGGACACGTTCGTTATCCGACAGCCGGTAGCTCAAGCGTATCGGAAGCGCAACCTTTCTATGTCAATTCGCCTTACGGCTTATCATTAGTGCATAACGGCAACCTTACAAATTCCGACGAATTAAAATCCAAACTTTTCAAATTAGCCCGTCGTCACGTCAATACTAATTCCGACTCCGAAGCATTGTTAAATATTCTGGCTTATTATCTTGATCATATGCAAACCGAGCATCTTTCACCGGAAGATATTTTTTATGCGATCAAAAAAACCCATAAAGATATTCGCGGCGCTTATGCCTGTATCGCTATGATTATCGGTCACGGTATGGTGGCATTCAGAGATCCTCACGGCATTCGCCCGTTAATTTTGGGTAAACGCGAAGAGAGCGGAAAAACCGAATATATGTTTGCTTCGGAATCTGTTGCATTAGACACCGCCGGTTTTGACGTGGTACGTGATATTGAACCCGGCGAAGCGGTATATATCACTTTCGACGGCAAACTCTACGCGGAGCAATGTGCGGAAAATCCGGTGTTAACGCCTTGTATTTTCGAATACGTTTATTTTGCCCGTCCGGATTCGACTATTGACGGCGTATCGGTATATGCGGCGCGCGTACATATGGGTGAACGTTTGGGGCAAAAAATTGCCAACGAATGGGCTGATGCGGATATTGATGTGGTCATTCCGGTGCCTGAAACATCCAATGATATCGCATTAAGAATCGCAACCATATTGGGCAAACCTTACCGTCAGGGTTTCGTAAAAAACCGTTATGTGGGACGCACATTTATTATGCCGGGGCAAAAACAGCGTATTAGTGCGGTTCGCCGTAAATTAAATACGATTTCTTCCGAATTTAAGGATAAAAACGTGTTATTAGTGGATGATTCCATCGTGCGCGGTACAACTTCGGAACAAATCGTTGATATGGCGCGTGCCGCCGGCGCGAAGAAAATTTATTTTGCTTCGGCAGCGCCTGAAATTCGCTATCCGAATGTGTATGGCATTGATATGCCGACCAAGCACGAATTAATCGCTTATGGCCGCGAGCCTGAGGAAATTGCCAAATTAATCGGCGTGGATAAGCTCATTTTTCAGGATTTATCGGCATTAACGCAGTCCGTACAGCAAGAAAATCCAAATATCAAAGAATTTGATACTTCGGTATTTACCGGACATTATGTGACGGGCGATATTTCCACCGAATATCTGGATAATATTGCGCAACAGCGTAATGACGCGGCAAAAAGAAAACGCGCAAAAGATGCGACAAATCTGGAAATCCATAACGAAGGATAATGTAAAATAGCTAAGATTTCATAAGGCTCCGCTTGGAGCCTTAGTTTTATCCGCTAAAAAAGCCAGTCTAATTATAGCTGTCCTTTGGCGCGTAAGTCGTTAGATGGAGGGGATTTTTATTTCTCTGATTGACATATTAAGCCCATCGATCATCAATAAGCGTCCGCATAAATTTTTGCCGATTTTTAACCGCACTTTTATGGCTTCCAACGCTTGAATCGAACCTACAATACCGACAATAGGGGAGAGCACGCCGGCTTCTACGCAGCTTAACGCATTTTCGCCGAATAACCGGCTTAAATGGCCATAAGTCGGGGTGCCGGGTTCATAAGTGAAGACAGAAACCTGTCCCTCCATACGAATCGCCGCACCGGAAATTAACGGCACTTTTGCCTGTCGGCAGCATAAATCCAGTTGATTTCTGGCGGCAACATTATCCGTGCAGTCTAAAACCAGATCAAAGTGCGGTATGATTTCGGCGAGTTTTTCTTCCGAAAGCAAACCGTTAATTGTGTTGATTTCAATATGCGGATTAATTGCCTGTAGCGCAATTTTTGCCGATTCTACTTTAGGCATGTCGAGGCGTTCATCATTATGGAGTACCTGACGCTGCAAATTAGAAAGTGACACTGTATCAAAATCTAATAAAGTCAAGTGCCCGATGCCTGCCGCAGCCAAATACTGGCTTGCCGCGCAACCTAAACCGCCTAATCCGACAATGAGCATTTTGCTATCTTTGAGTGTTTCCTGTCCGTCAAAATCCACGGATTTTAAAACGATTTGACGGTTATATCTCAGCTCTTCGGCATGGGTTAATTCGCTCATGGGTTAACCTAATAAATGATTAAAGGGTTCAATGGTAACGGTTTCGCCGGCGGTCACATTACCGCGTTCGCGTTCAAGCACAATAAAGCAATTGCTTTTTACAAAGGAGCCGAAAACATGGGAACCTTGTAATCCTACAGGTTCAACTTCAAGCTGGCCTTGTGCGTTGAGTCGATACAAGCCGCGTTGAAAGTCGAGACGTCCGGGTGATTTTTTTAGATTAGTCGCAGCAATAGCGGGGAATTGTTGCGGACGTTTATAATTCGCAGCGCCGCTTAATTTAGCAATAACAGGTTGAACTAACTGATAGAAAGTCACTAAAGCGGAAACTGGATTGCCGGGCAAACCGCAGAACCATGCGTTAGGCAATTTGCCGAATGCAAAAGGTTTGCCCGGTTTGATAGCCAGTTTCCAGAAATTGATTTCGCCCAGTTTTTCTAATACGGTTTTGGTGAAATCCGCTTCACCGACGGAAACACCGCCGCTTGTAATAATAAGATCCGCCTGTTCTTGTGCATGCATAAAGGCTTTTTCAAATTCCGCCTCGTTGTCAGGCAAAATACCAAAATCCAGCACTTCGCAATGCAGTTTTTCAAGCATCAGTTTTACTGCAAAGCGGTTGGTATCATAAATTTGTCCTTCATTAAGCGGTTGTCCGACAGGTACTAATTCATCACCGGTTGAAAGTACTGCGACTTTTAATTTCGGAAAAACCTTTATTTCCGGAATGCCAAGAGAGGCGATAAGCGGCAGAGAGACAGTATTTAATTCGGCGCCTACTGATAAAACCACATCTCCCTGTTTTACATCTTCACCGATACGGCGGATATTTTGCCCCGGTTTCGGCAACTTTTCGAAAGTGACGGAACCGTCTTCATTTACGCTGACTTCTTCCTGCATTACAACGGCATCAGCGCCTTGCGGAATCATTGCACCGGTCATGATTCTGACTGCGCTCAACGGTTTCCATTCGTCGGTAAACGGAATGCCTGCAAAAGATTTCCCTGCAACGGAAAGTGTCAGAGATTGTTCTAAATCCGCCAAGCGAACCGCATAACCGTCCATTGCCGAATTATCAAAAGAAGGAACATTTATGGGAGACATAACATCTTGAGCGCAAATTCGATTCCGCGCTTGGGAAATCGGCAGCGTTTCCAAATTATCTAATGAGGGGGAAGGCAAGGTCGCCAGCATTTTTTCCAACGCCTGTTCGAGAGAAAGCAAAGAATTCATATTTTTAATCCTTTTCCAACAAAAATTGCCGTTAAGTATATAGAAATATAGGATGAATTGCCAAAAACTTGTGATAACTCAATATTTGTATTTTTAAAATACTTTAGAATTCATGACTTAGTTAGAGAGGGATTTTTATGAGTGTTTTTTTTGTTACGGGAACAGATACCAGCGTAGGGAAAACCATTGTAAGCAGAGCCATTATTCAGGCAATGCAGAATGCCGGTATTCAAATTGTCGGTTACAAGCCCTTAGCTTGCGGGCAGGATGATCCCGTTTATACGGACGTACAGGAAAGCGGGCAGACCGATTATGACAACATGGATAACAGAGACGTATTGGTCTTGCAAGATTCCACTAATGAAGAAGTGAGTTACCAAGATATTAATAGTTATACTTTTGCTCATACGATGCCAATGTTGTCCCAGGAAGGAAAGCATATCGATATTAATAAAATTAATACGGATCTTAAACGCTTGTCTTCCCGCTACCAATCGGTTTTAGTTGAAGGTTCTTTTGGCTGGTTAACGCCGATTAATCAGGATTATACTTTCGCTTCATGGGCTGCGGAACATAAAATGCCTGTAGTATTGGTGGTCGGCATTAAGGAAGGCTGTATGAATCATGCCTTATTGACTGTGCAATCTATCGAACAAATGGGTTTGCCGCTATTGGGTTGGGTTGCAAACCGGATCAATCCGATGCTCGGGCATTATGCGGAAATTATTGAAGATTTGAGCAAGCGTATTAAAGCGCCGTTGTTGGGGAAAATTCCTTATATGCACAAGCCGGAGACACAAGAGCTTGGGCATTACATCACGGATATTGACCGCTTATCCTATATGAAAACGGAAATATTAAAATAAACCGAAAATCCTCAATTAGTTTGAGGATTTTTTTTGGATTTGAGAAATTGTGGCGTCGACGATTACAACCGATTTTATCAGTTGGAAAGCAAAACGGGATTTATTCAAAATTCCGCAAAAATCAACCGCACTTTTATCGCTGCAACGGATAGATTTTATTAAAAATTCCGTTAAGATAAGTATTCACAAAGACGGGAATTTACAAGCTTGAATAGGCTTGGAAAAATATGTCGTCATTACATAAAATATTGCAAAAATCGCCGATAAACTTCATAAATTCAAGCAGGCAAACCAACATGCACAATAAAATCGACATTCTTAAAGCTTCTCTCGCTCAACGCATCCTGATCCTAGACGGAGCGATGGGTACCATGATTCAACAATACAAACTCAGCGAACAACAATTCCGCGGCGAACGTTTCAAACAAAGTTCCGTTGATTTACGCGGCAATAACGACTTGCTCAGTCTTACGCAGCCTTTGCTGATTCAGGCCATTCACGAAAAATACCTGCAAGCCGGCGCAGATATTATCGAAACCAATACCTTCAGTTCCACCTCCATTGCTCAGGCGGATTATGATTTACAGGCCATCGCTTATGAGCTGAACTTTGCCGGGGCGAAGCTGGCGCGCATAGCGGCGGATAAATATTCCAGCGCGGACAAGCCCCGTTTTGTCGCCGGGGTGCTTGGCCCCACTAACCGTACCGCTTCCATTTCTCCCGATGTTAACGATCCCGGTTTTCGCAATATCACCTTTATGCAGCTGGCGGAGGCCTATGGGGAAGCTACCCGCGGTTTAATTGCGGGCGGCGCCGACATTATTATGCTGGAAACCATTTTCGATACGCTGAACGCGAAAGCCGCCGTTTTTGCTATCGAGCAAGTGTTTGAAGAACTCGGCGTGCGATTACCCGTCATGATTTCGGGCACCATTACCGACGCCTCCGGACGTACCCTTTCCGGGCAAACCACGGAAGCTTTTTACAACTCCCTGCGCCACGCTAAACCGCTCAGCTTCGGGTTGAACTGTGCGTTAGGGCCGAAAGAATTGCGTCAATATGTAGAACAATTATCGAAAATCAGCGAATGCTATGTATCCGCTCATCCTAACGCCGGCCTGCCGAATGCCTTCGGCGGTTATGATTTGGGCGCGGAAGAAATGGCGGCGCAGTTAAAAGAATGGGCGGAAAGCGGTTTTCTGAATATTGTCGGCGGCTGTTGCGGTACCACACCGGAACATATCAAAGCCTTTGCCGAAGCAATGCAAGGCGTTAAACCCCGTCCGTTACCGCAAATTAAAACCGCTATGCGGCTATCGGGGCTTGAACCGCTCAGCATTGATGACGACAGTCTGTTTGTCAACGTGGGCGAACGCAATAACGTGACCGGTTCGGCAAAATTCAAACGTCTGATTAAAGAAGAGAAATTCGGCGAAGCCATTGAGATCGCCATCGATCAGGTGGAAAACGGCGCCCAGGTTATCGACGTGAATATGGATGAAGCTCTGCTTGATTCGCAAAAATGCATGACCCGCTTCCTCAACATTATGGCCACCGAACCCGATGCGGCAAAAGTGCCGGTGATGATTGACTCCTCCAAATGGGAAGTGATTGAAGCGGGCTTGCAGTCCATTCAGGGCAAAGGCATTGTCAACTCCATTTCGCTAAAAGAAGGGGAAGAAAAATTTATTCGGCAGGCGAAGCTTATTCGTCGCTACGGTGCGGCGGCTGTGGTGATGGCCTTTGATGAAAAAGGGCAGGCGGACACCGAAGCGCGCAAAGTGGAAATCTGTACCCGCGCTTATGATATTCTCGTTAATCAAGCGGGTTTTCCGCCGGAAGATATTATTTTCGACCCGAATATTTTCGCCATCGGTACCGGCATTGAAGAACACAATAACTACGGTGTGGACTTTATTAACGCTACCGGCCGCATTAAGCAAACCCTGCCCTATGCGAAAGTATCGGGCGGCGTGTCCAATGTGTCTTTCTCCTTCCGCGGCAACAACCCGATGCGCGAGGCGATTCACGCCGTATTCCTTTACCACGCCATCAAACAGGGCATGGATATGGGGATTGTGAACGCAGGTCAGCTTGCCATTTATGATGATCTCGATCCCGAATTACGCGAAGTCGTGGAAGACGCCGTGCTGAATCGCAGGCCCGACGCCACCGATCGTCTGTTGGAAATCGCGGAAAAATATCGCAATCAGGATTCAACCGGCGAAGACAACGGCGTGGCGGAATGGCGCAGCTGGAGCGTGGAAGAACGTCTGAAACACGCTCTCGTAAAAGGAATCACCCACTTTATTATTGAAGATACCGAAGAGGCCCGCCAAAAATTCAGCTCGCCGCTGGAAGTGATCGAAGGCCCGTTAATGGCGGGAATGGACGTGGTGGGCGACCTGTTCGGCGACGGCAAAATGTTCCTGCCGCAGGTGGTGAAATCCGCCCGGGTGATGAAACAATCCGTCGCTTATCTTGAACCTTTTATCAACGCTACCAAGCAAAAAGGTTCGTCCAACGGCAAAGTGGTGATTGCCACGGTGAAAGGCGATGTGCATGACATCGGCAAAAATATCGTCAGCGTGGTGCTGCAATGTAATAATTTTGAAGTGATCGACCTCGGCGTGATGGTGCCGGCGGATAAAATTATCGAAACCGCCATCGCAGAAAAAGCGGATATTATCGGCCTAAGCGGCTTGATCACGCCGTCTCTCGACGAAATGGAATATTTCTTAGGGGAAATGAACCGTTTGAATCTGAACATTCCGGTATTGATTGGCGGCGCCACCACCTCGAAAGAACATACGGCGATTAAGCTCTATCCGAAATATAAATATGAGGTGATTTACACCACCAACGCCTCCCGTGCGGTAACGGTTTGCGCCGCCTTAATGAACCCGGAAAGCAAAGCGGAACTATGGGCGCGGACCCGAAAAGAATACGAGAAAATTCAACAAAGTTTTGCCGAGCGTAAGCCGTTACGCTCGTCCCTCAGCCTGGAACAAGCCCGCGCCAACGGTTTTAACCCCTTTGCCGGCGAATGGGCGAATTATCAAGTGCCGCAACCGAAACAGCCGGGCATCAGCGAGTTTAAAAATGTCCCTATTGCCACGTTGCGTAAGTTTATCGACTGGTCGCCGTTTTTCCGGGTATGGGGCTTAATGGGCGGCTATCCCGACGCGTTCGATTATCCGGAAGGCGGCGAAGAAGCGCGCAAAGTATGGCATGACGCTCAAATCATGCTGGATGAATTCGAGAACAACGGCAAGCTCACCCCAAGCGGCGTACTCGGTATTTTCCCGGCGGAACGGGCGGGAGACGATATCAAAATCTATCAAAATTCCGACCGCACTTTGCTGGCAGGCGTCGCCCGTCACCTGCGCCAACAAAGCGAGCGCGGTCAAAACAGCAAAAGCCCTTACAACCTTTGCTTGAGCGACTTTATCGCAGAGGGGTCGAACGGACAACAAGACTGGTTAGGTATGTTCGCCGTTTGCGCCGGCACGCAAGAGCATGCCTTGGTCGATAGCTTTAAAGCAAAAGGCGATGACTATAACGCCATCCTGCTGCAAGCCGTCGGCGACCGCTTAGCCGAGGCCATGGCGGAATATCTGCATTTTGAGCTACGCACCAGACTCTGGGGCTATTCGGACGAAACCTTCGACAATCAAGCCTTAATCGACGAAAAATACATCGGCATCCGTCCCGCCCCCGGCTACCCAAGCTGCCCGGAACACACGGAAAAACAACTGATTTGGGACTTATTAGAAGTGGAACAACGCATCGGTATGAAACTCACCGAAAGCTACGCCATGTGGCCCGCCGCCTCCGTCTGCGGCTGGTACTTCAGCCACCCTGCAAGTGAATATTTCACTTTAGGACGAATTGATAAAGACCAAGCCGCGGATTATGCCAAACGGAAGGGGTGGAGTGAGAGAGAAATGAGGAAGTGGTTGGGAGTTTCGATGAAATAAAATACAGGGTGGGACTTGTCCCACTACATATATCTTATGCAGAATGGTGGGATAAATCCCACCCTACGGAGAAATATGCCGAATTATCGAAGAGATTTTACAACTGGCGGATTATATTTTTTTACGGTTGTATTGAAAGATCGTTCTCAGGATTATTTGATCAAATATATCAATGAGTTTCGTCAAGCATATAAAATTACACAAGAACGCTATCCCTTTGAAACCGTTGCAATTTGTATTTTACCTGATCATTTCCATTTGCTGATGCAACTTCCCGAAAATGACAGTAATTATTCGGTAAGAATTGGATTTTTAAAATCTCAATTCTCCAAATTATTACCTTTGCAATGTCGGAAAGTATCTGAAAGCGATCAAAAACAAGGCGATGCAGGTATTTGGCAGCGTCGATTTTGGGAACATTTAATTCGTAACGATGAGGATTTAGCGAATCATTGGGATTATATCTATTACAATCCCGTTAAACATGGTTATGTACAATATGTGAAAGAATGGCAATTTTCTTCTTTTCATCGAGATGTTGATAAGGGAATTTATCCCGAAGATTGGGGTGGTTGCCCTGATTTAATAATCAAAGGTGAAATGTAGGGTGGGATTTATCCCACCATGAACATTATAAGCGGTGGGACAAGTCCCACCCTACAATTAGGTTGGGCATAGTATCGTGCTTCCGGCGTGAGCCGTGGGAAGTTGGCACTCCCCACAATTTCAGCTATCATAACGCAACTAAAATTTAATCCATCCTTTTCCCGGAACTTTATCTATGCACAAACTTAAACTTATTTTGCTTACATCAACACTTTTCGGCTTATTTGCCTGTAGCAATACACAAAAAACTCAAATAAAAACAGGTTATTTAAAAGATAACATCAGCCAAGAGGAGTTATCTAACCCGACCCAGTACAAGCGTTATTATTACAGCTGTCAGAATTTTGAAACGGGCACGGAATCTTATTTATCGACTTATTTTCCGCTCTCAAGGGAAAGTCGTATGAAGGATAATTTCGGTATTTATTTTCAGTTGGATAACGACAAAGTACAGCCTTTTGACCACATTGCTAATAAACCGCTCAATGTCCAAGGTTCTCGTTTTGAAGTGATATATCGCTCCTACCATCCGATTCAGGGCGCCTATATTGATTTAATTGCAAGTGAAAGCAGTTCGGTATACTACAAAGATTATCGAGGAATGCGCTCGCCTTGGTTAGATTGCAAAGAAGGTTAGATAAATTCAGACAAATTGGAGCTCAGCCTCCGATTTTTTCAATTCCATTAATTCCTTTGGTGGTCAGATCAATTTTTGCTCTGATACCAAAGGCTTTAGCCAGATTTTCTGCATTAAGCACCGCTTGAGTTTCGCCGCCGGCAATCAGGTTGCCTTGATGTAACAAAATCACTTCATCACAAAAACGATAAGCCAGATCAAGATGATGAATCACCACGACGCAGGTACGCTCCGGAGTGAGGGCTTTGAGCTGTTGCATAATGTCGATTTGATAATAGGGATCGAGCGAGGCGATGGGTTCGTCGGCCAGCAGGAGCGGGGCATCTTTAATACGGCAGCGGGCAAGCTGGACGCGAGCTTTTTCGCCGCCGGAAAGTTGTCGGTATGGTTTTTCGAGCAAATGAGAGATAGAAAATTTCTCGGAAACCGACCGCACTTTGGTTTGCTCCGCCGTCGTTTGTAGCTGATAAGGCAGGCCCAAGGCAATCACGTCGTACACGGACAAATCCCAATGAACCCGGCTATCTTGCGCAAGATAGGCAAATTGTTGGTTTTTTTGTGCGGCGCTCATGGCGGATAATTTTTGCCCGCCAAACCAAATCTCACCGTTTGTCAGGGATAAAATTCCCGCCAAGGCTTTCAGTAAGGTGGATTTCCCCGCACCGTTGGCGCCCATAATGCCGATTAATTTGCCTTGCGGAATGATACAACTCACATTATTTAATCGTTCAGGCAGGTTAATGTTTTCAATCTTAATCACGTTATTAATCATTGCTAAATCTCCACTGCTGCACCAACAAAATCCAAATCAAAAACGGTGCGCCGATAATGGCGGTGAGCGTGCCGATGTAAATATGTGAGAACAACGGAATATACAAAATACAGAGATCCGCAATCAGCAGCAATAAGGCGCCGAACAGTGCGCCGGTGAGATAAAGCTGCGACGGGCGTTTTTTCAACATCATCCGTGCCAGGTGCGGAGCGATTAAGCCGATAAAACCGATGGTACCGGTTTGCGGAATGGTGGCGCCGACCAATAACGCCACACCTAGGGTGGTGATAAAAAAACTGCGCTTAGGATCAACGCCCATAGTAGCGGCGGTTTCCTCACCGAAAGTGAGCAAATCCAGATAACGGCGTTGGCTGTACAGGCAGAACAAACCCGCTAACACAATGGGTAAACACATCAGCAAGGTATCCGTTTTTGCCCATACCAGCGAACCTTGCAGCCAGCGGTACAGTTCCGCCAGCGCCCAGGGGCTTTCGGCGTTGGAAAGCAATAAGGCAATTAATGAACCGAGCAGCATATTGATGGCTACGCCGCTTAAAATCATCATCGTCGAGCCGCGGTTTTTGGCCATCAGATAGACCAACAGAAAACTCAATAACGCTCCGAGCACACCGCCGCATAACAATATAGTAAAAGGAGCGGAAAAATAATAAAGAATAAAAACACTTGCCGTGGTTGCGCCGTTGGCACTGCCCAATAAACCCGGGCTTGCCAGCGGATTTTGAAAGATTCCCTGCATGGCGTTGCCGGCGAGCGCCAGGCAGGCACCGGTTAACAGGGCAAGCAGAATACGTGGCAGGCGAATCTCCCATAATACGAGGGAACGCATATCGGTTAATACGCCGTCGGGGTTAAGCAGGGCGGAAAAATCGCCGAGTCGGTGGGTGGCGGCTAGAGTGATTAATAAGGTTAATAGTATGCCTAGCAACATATTGAGTTTATTCATTTTATTGTTAAATAGCCTTATGCTCGCAGGGACAGATTTTATGTCTATCCGTTGTGTGTCCAATTGGGGACAGACATAAAGTCTGTCCCTACGAATTTTTATGTATCAGTCAGAAAAAAGTCCATTCTCTTTTATGTTTTTAATTCCAACCCAATTATTTTCTTCGAAATCCAACCTTGTCAAATTTCCCCCTGCGCCTCTTTGCTAAAGAGGGGAGTTGTGTGGTTGATTATAAATCACTTTCGCGCCTTGCCATACGCCGTGATCAAAGCAATAGGTATATTTCATCGGGAGGGTAAAGTGCGGTCGGTTTTTAAAGAGTTTTTCCAATAACGGATGGGAAAGCAGTTTCGCCTGTTCGCTGTAGCCTTGTTTATCCGTTAAGGTAATCAGTAAATTCGGTTGGCTTAGCAGCAATTTTTCCAGAGCAAAATTCTGTGTGTTGATTGCGGTTTTCAGCGGGGTTAATCCTAACAGTTGCAATAAGGTCTGATATTGGGGTAAAAAGGCGTCGACAACGCCGGTTTCCGACAAAATCAGGGTTTCAGACAATGGTTGGTTTAGATTGAAATGTTGTGTTTTTAGCTCTGTTACTAACCGCTCCGCATGTTTTTCGTTTTGCGTCAGTTTGCCTAGTCGGATAATCAGCTCGAACAACTGTTCGGGCGTTTGCGGGCTGTCGTTAATCGGGATTATTTTTACGCCGAGTTCTTTCAGATCCGCAGTCAGTTGCGGATAAAAATGTTCGTTAATCAGTACGGTTTTATCCAGATAGGGCAACAAGGCGGTTAATCGCGGTTCAATGGTCGGTTTGTCGCGGTTCGTTTTATCCGGCATCATCAGCGGATTTTTCGAATAAGGCGACATTGCCGCAATCTGATCGGGACGGGCGATTTCCATCAGCAAGCGATCGCTGCACAGGGTGAGGGATACAAATTTTTCCTCAAACTGTTCTTGCGCCCAAGCGGTTTGTGTTACAAGCAAAAGTGCGGTCAGTTTTTTTAATGTTTTGTACATTTTCATCGCAATCAGAATGAACCTTTTAAGCCCACATAAACATTACGCCCGTCCTGTCCGTAACCGACGGTATGCTCGTATTTCTTATCGAACAAGTTATTCAGATGTACATACAGGTTGATGTTTTCCGTCAGTTGATAATCGGTGCCTAGATTCAGTAGCGTATAAGAGGGCATTTTCACCCGTGATGACGTCCAGGTATTTTCGTCATAATAGCTGTCAATACGTTTGCCCACATAGGAAAGATTCACATTAGCGCCTAACTGTTGAGTGATCTGATAGGCTAACCCCCAATTGGCCGTATGTTTCGGGCGGCGCACCAATTCGGCGTTTTGCGCGTCTTTGGCACGGGTGAAAGTATAGTTTGCATAAGCGGTTAAATCATCGCTCAGCTTGCCGTTGTAGGCGATTTCCAGACCACGGATTTTGCTTGTGCCCTCTAAGTTTACGGCTCGCGTATAACCGTTCACGGTTTCGTAACTGATGGCTCGATCCACATTACGGGCAAAATAGGTGACGTCCAGACTATGGACTTTATTGCCGGATTCCATTAATAACCCCAGCTCGCCGCCGCGGCTTCTTTCCGGTTTTAATGCCAGATTAGCAATATAGCTGCCGTTATAGCCGTAGTATTCCGTCATGGTCGGATTCTGTACGGCGGAACCTAAACTCGCATGAGCTTTAAAGTTCGGCGATAAACGGTAAGCGCCGGCAATACGTCCGGTAAAGGTGTTTTCAAATTCGGAACTGTCGCTAAAGCGACCGCTGGCGGAAAGGCTGTTGTCTTGCTCGGTGAATAAGCGATATTCGGCGGCAATACTTTTTTCCGTCAGTTTTTTATCATGCAAAGCGTATGAATAAAGCGGATAAAAGGGATAGTTATAGTTTGCCGCATATTCTGATTTTTGATATTCGCCTAAAATGCTCAGCGCCTGGGTAATCGGACCCGTTCTGTCGAAATTAACATCCAATTGATAATTGGCGTTAAGCCGTTTGGCATGATAACTGCTGTCGGAATAGGCTTCGTAAGAGTTACTGTCGGTTTTAATATGGCTGACGCTCGCTTTTTGCTTAAAAAGTTCCTGTTCGCTGCCTAAATAACCGCTCAATTTCAAGAGGGTTTCGCGGGTGTGGCTGTAATTATCGTAATCGGTGTCATTGTAACCGGTATCGTAATGGGAATTTTGCGTTGAGTGGGAAGCAAACACTTCGATACCTTTATTGTCTGTGTCATAACCTAAACGCAGAGACGCGTTATCGCGGTGGAATTTATCCCGTTCTTTGGCGCCGCCCGTACTGACGTTGTCGCCGTTTTCCGTGCGGTAACGGAAGGTATCCGTACTGTATGCGGAAATGCCGCGAGTACGGTGGCTGTCGCCATGCAGGGCGTAATAAAAGCCGTTATTATAACCCGAGACCGTTGCCGAACCGTCCGTGCTATCGTGCGAACCGGTGCCCACATCAAAATCCAGGTTGAAAGGTTTATCCTGATAAAGCCCGCTTTTGGTGGTGATATAAATCACGCCGCCCATAGCATCGCTGCCCCAGAGTGCCGATTGTTCGCCACGCAGTACTTCAATACGGTTGATATTACTTAAGGCCAAACCACCGAAATCAAAGCCGTAGCCGGTAACGGGATTTACTTTCACCCCGTCGATAATTACGGCTACATGATTAGCATCCGCCCCGCGCAAATAAACATTGTTTAAGGTCCCGCGCCCGCCGTAGCTGCTGAATGCCATACCCGGCACGGTTTTCAGCACATCACTGACATAAGCGGCATTGCGCCCGGCAAAGTCTTTTTCGGTTAAAACGGTCAGCGATGAAGCGGTTTGGTCCTGATTGACGGGGATAGCATAAGCCGAATAGACTTCGATCGGTGTAAGCTCGGTTTTTATCGGTTCGACTGCAAAAGACGAGTGAATCGTGCTAAACAAAAGGGCAGAGGTGATAAGATTGAGTTTCATGGCGGATTCCTTCGCTAAAATAAAGAAAATTCTATCCAATCGGATAGAATTTTCTAGTGGGAAATTTTCATGATAAACATCAATCTTTTTCATAATTATCAGATGAAAACAACACAAAGTGCGGTCAATTTTTTCGTTTTTTTAGCTTGTTTATTTATTCTTTCCAGACCACATGGAATTCTCTGTCGTCTTCACGGTGAGAAATTAAAAATTTGGCAAAAATATCGTCCATTTCATCATTTTCATTAACTAAGCCAACCCATACTTCGGCATATTCGTCAGGATCAATTAATACGCCGATTTCTTCATCCCAATTATCGGCTGTTTCCACAAATTCGACCGCGCCGCGTTCTTCAAATTGCAGATTAAATAGCATAATGTCCGCCGGATCTAAATTCTCCGGTGCCATTTCGAGGAAAATATCATAGGCGATATCAATCGCCGCATCAGGATCTAATTTGTTAATTTGTACTGTCATGTTTTGTTCCGATTAAGAAATTTACGCCACATCATAGCCTAAATCGGGGTAAATAAAAAGTGCGGTCAATTTTCGCCGAGTTTTAAAACTTACAAAAAATAGACCGCACTTTTGCGATGAAGACTAGGGCTGTTTATAAAGGATAGACCCTATTAATAAATATTGGCTAACCCGTATTACGCATACCCGCGGCGATACCGGTAATGGTGATCATCAGCGCCTGCTCGATATCCGGATTAGGATGTTCGGGATCCGCTCGCAAACGACGCAGTAATTCCACTTGCAATAAGTTTAACGGGTCGGTGTAAACGTTACGCAGTGCAATGGATTCCGCCACCCAAGGCAAATCCGACATTAATTGATCGCCTTTGCCGGAAAGCCGTAACACGGTAGCGATATCTTCGCTTAACTGTTTGCGCAGCGATTCGCCTAAATACCAAAGCTCTTTTTTCACTAAACGCTGGTCGTAATATTCGGACAGCCAGCTATCGGTTTTACTGAATACCATTTCAAGCATGCCGATTCGGGTATTGAAAAACGGCCAATGGTTGCACATTTCTTCAATCACCGCCGCTTTGCCGCTTTCCATCGCCTGACGGATTGAGGCGCCGGCACCGAGCCAGGCGGGCAGCATCAGGCGGTTTTGCATCCAGGCAAAGATCCAGGGAATGGCACGCAGGCTTTCAACGCCGCCGTTCGGATTGCGTTTTGCCGGTCGGGAACCTAAAGGCAGTTTTGCCAGTTCCTGTTCCGGTGTGGCGCTGCGGAAGTAAGGCACAAAATCTTTATCGCCGCGCACCACATTGCGATAGATTTCGCAAGAAGCGACGGCAAGTTCGTCCATTACCCGGCACCAGCTGGCTTTCGGTTCCGGCGGCGGCAGGAGGTTGGCCTCAAGAATGGCGCTGGCGTAGAGGTCCAGACTTTCTGCGGCGATAGCCGGTAATCCTAGTTTAAAGCGGATCATTTCCCCTTGTTCGGTTACACGTAAACCGTTTTTCAGGGAACGTGGCGGTTGGGATAATAATGCGGCGTGAGCCGGTGCGCCGCCACGTCCTACGGTGCCGCCGCGGCCGTGGAAGAGGGTAAGTTCGATGCCGGTTTGTTCGCAAAGTTTGACTAAAGCGTCCTGCGCTCGGTATTGCGCCCATGAGGCCGCCATCATGCCCGCATCTTTAGCACTATCGGAATAGCCGATCATGATCATTTGGCGGTTTTTGATTACGCCGCGATACCAGCCTACGTTAAACAGTTGCGTCATCACTTCTTTAGAAGCGTCCAGGTCGTCCAATGTTTCAAATAGAGGAACTACCGGCAGATGGTATGAAATGCCCGCTTCTTTCAATAATAAATGCACCGCCAAAACATCGGAAGCGGTACGCGCCATGGAAATGATATAGCAGGAAATAACGCCTTCCGGCTGTTCTGCAATGACTTTACAGGTGTCTAAAATTTCCCGAGTGTGTTCCGAAGGCGTCCAGTTATGGGGAATTAGCGGACGACGGGAGCTTAATTCCCGGATCAGGAAGGCTTGTTTGTCATCTTCTGTCCATTGGCTGTAATCGCCTAAACCGATGTAGCGGGTAATTTCGCCGATGGCGTCGCTATGGCGGGTGCTTTCCTGACGGATATCTAAACGCAGTAATGTGACGCCGAAACAACGAACGCGGCGTAAGGTATCCAGCAATAATCCGTTGGCAATAATACGCATACCGCAGGCGGTTAGGGATTGATAGCAGTCATAAAGCGGTTGCCAGAGTTGTTGGTCTTCACTGATGATTTCATCTTGTTTAAACGGCGGAATGCGACCCGCAAGTATATCGTTGTAATAATCCAGCGTATTTTTTAATTTGCTGCGTAAATCCTTCACAACTACACGATAGGGTTCTAAATGATCACCGTATTTTTCTCGGAATTCCGTAGTGCATTGCGTCATTGACAACTCGTCGCAGAGTTCCTGAATATCGGTTAAAAATAAATCCGCCGCTTTCCAGCGCGCAAGTTGCAGCGCTTCCCGGGTAATTTTCGCGGTAACGAAGGGGTTGCCGTCACGGTCACCGCCCATCCAGGAAGAGAAGCGTACCGGTGTGAGGTCTACCGGCAAAGCATAATTTAAATGTTCGACGGCGGCATCGTTAAGTTTGCGGATAAAGGCGGGCAAACCTTCCCATAAACTGTTTTCGATAACGGCAAAACCCCATTTGGCTTCTTCCAGAGGTGTCGGCCGATTGGTACGGATTTCATTGGTATGCCAGGCTTCGGCGATAAGGCGAAGTAATTTATACTCAATATTTTTTTGTTCTTCGGCGGTTAAATCCGTATGATCCAGCTGAGCCAGACATTTGTTGATTTCAACCTGTTTGTGCATTAATGAACGGCGGGTAACTTCCGTCGGGTGAGCGGTAAGGACGATTTCAATCAACAGTTTCTGCACGGTTTTAATGATTTCTTCCTGAGAAACATGTTGTTCTTTCAGGCGGGCGAACAGCGCAGCAGTGGAACGTTCCGCAGAAACCTTATCTTCATGGGAGCGAGACATGGTTTGATATTGTTCCGCCACATTAGTCAGGTTCAGAAACTGGCTGAAAGCGCGGGCAACCGGAATAATATTATCCGCCGAAATAGTGGAAAGTGTGTCTAATAATGCCGCCCGGGCTTTGTCATCGCCGCTACGGGAATTGCGGGACAGTACTCGGATATTTTCAATCAGTTCGAGAATATCGTCACCTTGCGCCTCCTGAATAGTTTCGCCCAAAAAGCGCCCCAGCATATTGATGTTATTACGCATCATTAAATATTCTTCTGTCATATAAGTCCTCCGAAAATAAAAATTTTTGAGGTATTTCTACCTGTAATGGGGTAGGTATAAACAAAAGTTTTGTAAAGATCAAATGATATTTTTGATAAAACGAAAAAATAACAAATTTATTGTTTTATATCTATTTTATTCAAAAAAATATGAATTTTTTTAAATATAATTTTAGTAAAATCGTGCAAGCTTAATAAATAATCAAATTAATAGCTCATACTTTAAATTTTTAGAAAAACTCGTCGCAGGTTATAAGAATTTTTGATAGAATCCCACAGAAAAACACCAATCTAACCGTTCTTGTTTTTCATTAGTCTCAATTTTCAATCTTTTTGGAAAAAATAATGGAAAATCAATCTTTTCTTCAAAATTTCTTTAAATTAAATCAACATAAAACCAGTACAAAAACAGAAATCATTGCGGGTATCACCACCTTTTTTACCATGGTTTATATTGTGTTTGTAAATCCTTCCGTGTTGGGGGATGCGGGCATGGATAAGCAAGTGGTATTTGTGACTACCTGTTTGATTGCCGGTTTTGGTACTATGGCTATGGGGTTATTCAGTAATTTGCCCATTGCGCTTGCACCCGCTATGGGCTTGAATGCATTCTTTGCTTATGTGGTTGTAGGCAAATTGGGTTATTCCTGGGAGGTCGGCATGGGGGCGATTTTCTGGGGATCCGTAGGGCTTTTAATATTAACCTTATTACAGGTTCGCTATTGGTTAATGGCATCCATTCCTCTGGCTTTGCGTGTGGGTATCGGTGCCGGTATCGGCTTTTTTATCGCCTTAATCGGTTTTAAAAATATGGGATTAGTGGTGGCGAATCCGGCAACCTTAGTGGCGTTGGGGGAGCTTCACGATCCTAAAGTATTAATGGGGATCCTAGGTTTTTTCATTATTGTCGTATTGGCGGCGCGTAATATTTTCTCCGGCGTGTTAGTATCAATCGTTGTGGTTACCGCTTTAGCATTGCAATTTGATGAAAATGTGATTTATCGCGGTTTGGTTTCTATGCCGCCGAGTTTGGATGCGGTTGTGGGGAAAGTGGATATTGCCGGCGCACTGGATATCGCTCTGCTCGGAATTATTTTCTCTTTCTTATTAGTCAACCTGTTTGACTCTTCAGGTACTTTATTGGGCGTTACCGATAAAGCGGGAATTTGTGATGAAAGAGGCCGTTTCCCGAAAATGCGTCAGGCATTATATGTGGACAGTGTGAGTGCGGTGGTAGGTTCTTCAATCGGTACTTCCGCCATTAGTACCTATGTGGAAAGCGGTGCCGGCGTGTCTGTCGGCGGGCGCACAGGTTTGACTGCGGTAGTTGTTGGCGTATTATTTTTATTAACCATTTTCTTCTCGCCGCTGGCGGGGCTTGTGCCGGCTTATGCGACCGCAGGCGCATTGGTTTATGTGGGTATTTTAATGGCTTCAAGCTTAATTAAAGTACAATGGGAAGATTTAACGGAAGCCGCTCCGGCATTTATTACCGCAGCAATGATGCCGTTTACTTATTCAATTACGGAAGGTATTGCCTTTGGTTTTATCAGTTATTGCGTAATGAAAATGGGAACAGGCCGTTGGAAAGAAGTTAATGCGCCGGTTTGGGTGGTCTCTGTTTTATTCTTAATCAAATTTATTTGGATCGGCTAGTCTTGAGGTAATAGCATGCAAAAATTACTTTTTATTTTAAACGAATCGCCTTATGGAACGGAAAAAACCTTTAACGGGCTGCGTCATGCGGTGAACTTATTAGAGGAACACGGCAAAGAAGTCGAAGTGAAAGTATTCTGTTTTTCGGATGCCGTACTTGCCGGGTTGAGCGGTCAAAATCCGAATGACGGTCCGAATGTTCAGCAAACCTTAGAAGTGCTGGCGGGCTTAGGTGCGGAGGTGAAACTTTGTACAAGTTGTACGAAAGCGCGTGGTATTACGCAATTACCGTTAGTTAAAGGCGTTAGCTTAGGCACGTTGGATGATGTGTCGGACTGGACCTTATGGGCGGATAAAGTTATCAATTTCTAACGTTTATTTAAGGTCTGTTTATCTTTTATAAACAGAACCTAACCCATTAAAATAAAAGGACATATATTTTGCGATATATGTCTTTTTTATATGAAAAATTCTAAAAGTGCGGTCAAAAAAATAGTTTTTTTGAGTCTTAATAAAATTTTACAATAAATACTATTTATTTAATTCCGCCACTAAGTCATCAATCGCCTGGCAGAGCAGAGCGCGATCATGACGATAAGACACATCACCGGCATTAAGGCGGCGCGCCATAATTTTCGCCCGAATTTGACCGCAGTTTTGTGCAAATTCCGGTTTGGTAATTATGCCGTCGATAATATCTTTACCAACGGCTTGGTTAATCCAGCGGATACGTTCCGCCAGACTCAGATTTGCCGCCGGGCTTAGTTCTAATCCCAGATTATCAATATAGATCTTTTTCGCCTGGCTTTGACGCAATTCGGCTTTTACTTCATCCATTAAAAGTACCGGCATAATGCTGGTGAGAAAACTGCCCGGACCCAATAAAATAATATCGGCTTGTCGCAAAGCGGCAATGGCTTCCGGCGTCGCCTCAACCTGAGGATGAAGATAGAGCGATGCCGGCGGTTCCGGTAATTTGTCGATTTCAACTTCGCCGATAACCTGCTCGCCGTTTTTAAGTGTGGCGGCTAAATCCACCGGAATATCAGACATTGGAATAATGGCGGAACGCACGCGCAGAAAATTGCGGATTAAGTCGATCGCCTCGGTGGGACGAATTTGCATATTCGCCAGAGCCGTGAGAATCAGATTGCCTAAATTATGCCCTGCAAGATCACCTGTACCTGCAAAGCGATACTCAAAAACTGCAGATGCCGTTGTCGGCACATCAATAATCTGATTCAGACAATTACGCAAGTCTCCCCAGGCAATCCCGCCTTGATGAAGACGGATGCGGCCGGTAGAGCCGCCGTTGTCGGTAGTAGTGACAATACCGGACAAATTTTCTTTCAGAAAATTAAGCGCCGACATTACACGTCCCAGACCATGTCCGCCACCAATGGCAACAATATGATTGGATTCCGTTAAATACTGATGATTAAACATCGGGGTAACTGCCATAATAATTCCTTCGAATGGGATAAATATGCACTAAAACTATTCTACATGGAGTTTTATGATTAATTAAGTAAAAAATTTGAAAACAAAACCGATGTTCTGTTATATACATTTATATATAACTGATTTAAAAGAAATTTTATTTTTTATAACTAAATACAAGTATATTCGCGTTTTAGACTTGTATGCGCAGATTGACTCTTTTAAAATAGTTAGAAATTTTATATACCGAGCTTGTACGCCTAAGTTTTTAAATTTATTTGAAAATAAGGCGGCAATGCCAGCAATGAATTTTATTGCTCAGGGATAATGTGGGAAACGACTTATCCTCTCATCTTCAGAAAGGTATCAAATGCAATCTATTCCTATCAAAAACGTAGGAACCAATCGATTAGTCGATACGTTCCAACGCGAATACTATTATTTGCGCCTGTCCGTAACGGATGTGTGCAATTTCAAGTGTACCTATTGTTTACCTAGTGGGTATCAGCCTCCTGTGCAAAAAGAAAGTTTTTTGAGCTTGGATGAAATACGCCGTATTGTCGGTGCTTTTGCGGCAATGGGAACGGAAAAAGTGCGTTTAACCGGCGGCGAACCGACGTTACGCAAAGATTTTTTAGCTATTGTTGAAACCATCAGCGCCCTAGAAGGCATTAAAAAAGTCGCATTAACTACAAACGGCTATCGCATGGAAAAGGATGTCGAGCGATGGAAAAAAGCCGGTGTCAGCTCCATTAATGTTAGCGTGGACAGTTTGGATCCCCGTCAATTTTACAGCATCACCGGCGAAAATAAATTTCATCAAGTAATGAAAGGCATTGAGCGGGCATTTGAAATCGGTTATGAAAAAATTAAGGTCAATTCCGTATTAATGAAAAACCTGAATGATCAGGAATTCGACCGTTTCAAAAACTGGGTTAAAGACAAACCGCTCCAAATGCGCTTTATTGAGTTAATGCAAACCGGCGAAATGGATCAGTTTTTTAATCGGTATCATTTATCCGGGCAAATTCTCGCGGAAAAACTGCTGAAGGAAGGTTGGATTTTACGGCAAAAAGATCGTGCCGACGGGCCGGCAAAAGTCTTCTCACATCCTGACTACCTAGGTGAAATCGGTTTAATTATGCCTTATGAAAAGAATTTCTGCGCAAGCTGTAACCGCCTGCGGGTTTCTGCAAAAGGAAAATTACATCTTTGCTTATTCGGTGAAGAAGGCGTGGATTTACGGGATCTGTTAGTGTCAGACGAGCAACAGGTAATTTTGCAATCCCGCTTATACGCCGCCTTGCAGGGTAAACGCGAACATCATTTATTGGCACAGGGAAACAGCGGAATTCGCACAAATTTAGCTAGTATCGGCGGCTGATTTCGTCTGTTTTTTTATAAAAAACACATTAATCAACTTGAGCGGGAAGCTCATCCATCCGGAATTTTATTAACAATGACAGAATTTACCCATATTAATAGTAATGGTGAAGCCAATATGGTGGATGTTTCCAATAAACGGGAAACCGTCCGTGAGGCGCGTGCGGAAGCCTTTGTGAGCATGTCCGCCGAAACTTTGGCGATGATTGTATCTGGCGAACATCATAAGGGCGACGTCTTTGCCACGGCCCGTATTGCCGGCATTCAGGCGGCAAAACGCACTTGGGAATTAATTCCGCTTTGCCATCCTTTATTGCTTTCAAAAGTTGAGGTAAAACTGACCGCACTTTTAGATACCAATCAGGTTCGCATTGAAAGTTTATGTAAATTAACGGGCAAAACGGGTGTTGAAATGGAAGCGCTGACAGCGGCAAGTGTTGCCGCCTTAACTATTTACGATATGTGCAAAGCGGTACAAAAAGATATGGTTATTTCTAATGTTCGCTTGCTCGAAAAAACCGGTGGTAAATCCGGTCATTTTAAGGTGGAATAAATGCTGAAAGTATTATTTTTCGCACAAACGAGAGAGTTGGTGGGCGTCGATCAAATTGATGTCGAAGCGGCATTTTCAACGGCTGAAGCATTACGTGCGCATTTAGCGGAAAAAGGCGGAAAATGGGCGTTGGCTCTAGAAGCGGGCAAATTATTGGTTGCTATTAATCAAACTTTATCATCGCTGGACAGCTCGATTCGGGACGGCGATGAAATTGCCTTTTTTCCGCCTGTTACCGGGGGATAAAATGTCGGATATTAAAATTGCAGTGCAGGAAGCGGAATTCGATCAAAACAGCGAATATCGCTGGTTGTCACAATCCGATTCAGTGGGGGCAAGTGTCATTTTTGTAGGGAAAGTGCGTGATCTCAATTTGGGCGATGAAGTATCAAGCCTTTATTTAGAACATTACCCGGCAATGACGGAAAAAGCACTGAATGAAATTGTGGCGGAAGCAAAATCCCGCTGGGATATTCAGCGGGTTGTCGTTATCCACAGAGTCGGCTTATTGCATACAGGTGATGAAATAGTACTGGTCGGCGTAAGTTCGGCTCATCGCGGCGATGCCTATCATGCCAATGAATTTATTATGGATTACCTGAAAACCAAAGCGCCGTTTTGGAAAAAAGAAAAAACGGATAAAGGCGAACGCTGGATAGAAAGTCGAGACAGCGATCAACAGGCTGCGGAAAAATGGTAATAAAAAAGTGCGGTCAAAATTTTAAGATTTTTTACCGCACTTTTAGCTACTAACATATTGAAATGAATAAAATTTGTTTTAGAATAAAAAACTATTGACAACTTAAATTAAGGATAAAAGAATAGCCATGCCATGCCATGCCATGCCATGCCATGCCTAGTCTAGGCGATAATTGCAAGCAAAATGTAATTAAATTTTCACAAATGGTGATTTTATGATCACCGAAACCCTATTCAATGCGGAAAATATCACCGCTAATTCTCCCCAGCTTGAACAGTTAAAACAACTTTTCCCCAACTGCTTTGACACAAGCGGTCGTTTTCTGTTGGAAAAATTCCAAGCGGAAATTGCACAGCATACCGACATCAGCCGCGAGTTTTACTCAATGAACTGGCTGGGCAAATCTTATGCGAAATTACTACGCAATCTTCCACCTGAAACTTTGCTTGCCGAAGATGTAGAACACAATTCAAAAGAAGAAAATGCCCATAGCCAAAACGTGTTAATCCAAGGCGATAATTTGGAAGTCTTGAAGCATTTGAAAAATGCTTATCGCAATAGCGTTAAAATGATCTATATCGATCCGCCGTATAACACCGGCTCGGACGGTTTTGTGTATCAAGACGACCGTAAATTTACCCCCAAACAATTGGCAACGCTTGCCAATATCACGCAAGAGGAAGCCGAACGCATTTTGAATTTCACCGATAAAGGCAGCAATTCCCACAGCGCGTGGCTCACCTTTATGTATCCGCGTTTGTATGTGGCACGAGAACTGTTAAAAGAAGATGGTGTAATTTTTATCAGCATTGATGATAACGAAGTGGCACAGTTGAAATTGTTGTGTGATGAAGTGTTTGGGGAGGGGAATTTTGTTGGGCTGATTTCGGTAGTAAATAATCCAAAAGGCAGAAGTGATCAAAAGAATATAGCAACAGCACACGAATATCTTTTAGTTTATCAAAACTCTAATAAGGTACTATTGAAAGGATTTAAAGCAGAAAAACATATTACAAAAAGATACAACAAAAAAGATGAGTTAGGTGTTTGGCGTGAAATTGATTTAAGAAAAACAGGTGATAACGATCGTTTTGAAGATCGACCAAATATGTATTATCCATTTTATTGGGATGAAAAAAATCAGACCTTATCATTAGAAAAAATAGATAGCAGTATAGAAATTTACCCAATGAAAGATGTTGAACAAAAAGGGAGATGGCGTTGGGGATATGAAAATTCAAAAGCAAATTTAAGCAAGTTATTTGCAAGATATATGCCGGCAAAAAAACAATGGTCTGTATTTGAAAAAGATTATTTTGATGAAGGTGATTTTATTAAATCTACAAGCGTTTGGGATTTTAAAGATGTAAATAGTGAACGAGGGACAGAGATATTTGTAAAAGATTTAGGATTTAATAAAGACATATTTCCAAAACCCAAACCGATAGGAACAATAAAAAGAATCATTGAATTAGCAACAAATTCAGACGACCTAATCCTAGACTTCTTCGCAGGCTCTGGCACAACCGCTCACGCCGTAATGCAATTAAATGCCGAAGACGGCGGCAACCGCCAATTTATTTTGGTGCAACTGCTGGAACAAACGGATCCAAAATCCGAGGCCTATAAAGCAGGCTACAAAACGATTTTTGAGATTACCAAAGCTCGTATTGAAAGAGCTGCGATATCCGTAGGGGCGGGGTTTATCCCCGCCCGAAATACTGATAATGAACGGACAGGGATAAACCCTGTCCCTACGAGCACTGAGCAAAAAATAGATCTTGGTTTCAAAATTTACCAAACTACCGACAATTTCAATGCGGTTGCAGAGGATGAATTTCATCCAAACCAAGCGCAATTACCGCATTTAACCAGTTTGACGGAAAGCCAAATTCAAACCTTGCTGACCACTTGGCGTGTGTATGACGGTGCAAAACTTACCGAAACTGTGCAAGCGGTCGATTTGGGTGGATATATTGCATATTTGTGCGATAAACGCCTGTATTTGCTCAATGAGCATTTTAACAGCCAACATCTGCTTACCTTTATTCAACAGCTGGATAACGACACGGCATTTAATCCGAATCGTGTAATTGTATTTGGCAATCATATGGAAAGTGCGATGCAGCAAGAGTTAAATCAAGCATTGGCAAGTTACAGCAACCGCAAAAACATCAGTTTGAGTTTGATTGTGCGCGCGTAGGGTGGGCATTCTTGCCCACCAAAAAATAATAACCATTGTAAACTACAGGAAAATTATGTCTGGTTTTAATTACGAAAAAAATCTACCTCATCAGGAACAAGGTATTCAAGCGGTTTTAGGCGTGTTTGACCATGCTTCCCGCCGATTTCATCAGCCCGATGAAAATCCGCAAATTATGTTTGGGCAAAATCAATACACTGCCAATCTGCAAAAAGTGCAAAATGAAAACGGCATTGACCGCGCTTTGAGTTTGGATTCAGACGGCATCAATGTGCTGGATGTTTCGATGGAAACCGGTACGGGCAAAACCTATACCTACACCAAAACGATGTTTGATTTGCACCGAATGCTGGGCGTGTTCAAATTTATTGTGGTGGTTCCCACGCTTTCGATTAAAGCGGGTACGCAACAGTTTTTGCAAAGCCAATCACTGGCAGAGCATTTTGAACAGGATTTCGGCAGCGATTATCAAGGTATCCGCCTGAAAACTTATGTGGTGGAGAGTCAAAAAGCCGCCAAAGGCAAGAAAACGCATATTCAGACGGCCATCGATGCTTTTGTGAAGGCGGAAAACCGCCAAGAAATCCACGTTTTGCTGATTAATGCGGGGATGATTAACTCGCCGTCGATGAGCAATGCGGGCGATGTTGCATTGAAAGATCTGTTTGATAACCCTGTGGAAGCCATTGCGGCGGTGCGTCCGTTTGTGATTGTTGATGAACCGCATAAGTTCCCGACTCGTGAAAGTGCCAAAACGTGGAAGAATATCAAACAGTTAAATCCGCAATATATTTTGCGCTATGGTGCGACCTTTAATGAGCAATATTACAACTTGATTTACCGCTTAACGGCGGTAGATGCCTTTAATGATGGTTTGGTTAAAGGCGTACGTGTGTTTCAGGAAGAAATGCAAGGCGGAATGGAGGCAAGCATTAAACTGCTTTCGTTAGACAGCAAAGAAGCGATGTTTGAACTGACTGAAAACGGCAAAAGCAAAAAATTCGTACTTGGCAAAGGCGATGATCTAACACAAATTCATTCGGCAATTTTTGAACTAAAAATTGATGTGATGAATAAAACCACGCTGGTGTTAAGCAATGGCTTGGAGCTGAAACGTGGTGCATTATTAAATCCCTATTCTTACGCTCAAACCGTGCAAGATGCGATGATGCAGCGTGCGATTGCAGAGCATTTTAAGCTGGAACGTGAATTGTTGGTAGAACGTACCACCAAAATCAAACCGCTGACGCTGTTTTTTATTGATGATATTAAGGGGTATCGTAAAGATAATGAAATTACTGGTAGCCTAAAAGAAAAATTTGAAAGTTGGGTGAAAGCGGAAGCAGAACGCCGTCTGAAAAACGAAACCAACGAATTTTATCGCGCCTATTTGCAAAAAACATTGGCGGATTTATCGCTGGTGCACGGCGGTTATTTTTCTAAAGATAACAGCGAAAGCGATGACAAAATCGAGCAGGAAATCAACGAGATTTTACACGATAAACAGGCGTTGCTGTCGCTGGATAATCCTCGTCGTTTTATTTTCTCCAAATGGACGCTACGAGAAGGCTGGGATAATCCGAATGTATTTCAGATTTGCAAATTGCGCTCAAGCGGCAGCCAAACATCTAAGCTGCAAGAAGTGGGGCGTGGTTTACGCTTGCCGGTGAATGAGTTGATGGAGCGTGTGCGTGAACCGCAATACAAGCTCAATTATTTTGTGGACAGCAGCGAAAAGGATTTTGTGGCGGAGCTGATTGGTGAGGTAAATCAACATTCATTTAGCGAAACCATTCCGCAGAAATTTGATGAAGCGCTTGAACAGAAAATTTTGCAAAAATATCCTGAAATTGAACCGCTTGATTTGATGTTTGAATTGGTAGAAAAAGGCATTATTGACCGCAAAAAGGTCTTTACCGAAAACGGTTATACCCGTTTGAAAGTTGCTTATCCGCAAGCCTTTGAGCAAACGCTGAAAAAAGACAAAATCAGTAAAGCAGGAGAAGGTAAAGACGCCATCAAAATGCGGGTAGGCAAATATGAAGAACTCAAAGCCTTGTGGGAATTGATTCATCATAAAGCGATTCTGCAATACAAGATTGGTTCAGAAAGTGAATTTTTATCATTATTTACTGCTTATTTGCGTGAAAATCTCACTAAATTCAAACAGGCTGGGATTCGCACGGCGATAAATGAAACGTATATCAATAATGGCATTATGCTGAACCGCCGTAAAGAGAATCTTGAAAATGATGATTTTATCCGTTTTAACACAATGAGTTATCGTGAATTCCTCAGCGAGCTTGCCGTGAGTGCCAAAATTCAGATGAATACATTGCACCAAGCGTTTTATGCTTTGCGGGATGAGCTGAATATCAGCGAGTTTATGAATCAACAGACGATTAACCAAATTTGTGGTGGATTTAATCAATTCTTGTTGAATCATTCATTCAGTAAATTTGAATTGGGCTATCAGTTGGTCAATAACCGCATTCATCCGACTAAATTTACCGATGAAAAAGGTTGTGCCAAAGAGGTTAATAGGGCGGATTTGGGCATATTTGGCGATACGGAGAAAAGACCGTCTGAAAATTATCTATTTGATGAAATTTTCTTTGATTCGGAAATTGAGCATCAGAACATTGCGGATAATGAGATTGAGAATGTAACGGTATTTACCAAAATCCCGAAAAATTCCATCAAAATTCCTGTTGCCGGTGGCGGCTCTTATTCGCCTGATTTTGCCTATATTGTGAAAACCAAATCAGGCGAAACGCTGAATTTTGTGATTGAAGCCAAAGGCGTAGAAAGCTCGGATATTTTGCGTAAAAGTGAAGAGCGGAAAATCAAACATGCGGAAAAGCTATTCACGAAAATTGCCGAAAAGGTACAAGTGAAGTTTTTAACGCAGTTTGAAGGGGATATGGTGGCGGAGTTAATTAGGCGGAATATATAAAAAGTGCGGTAAAAATTTTAAGATTTTTTACCGCACTTTTGTCTGTAAGTTGATAGTTATTTAGAGGCTTTATCTTTCTCTAACATATAACGCTCGATTTCCGGTTTGATTTCATGATTGAACCATTTCGGGTGGTGTTTTTTCGCCCAGCGTACGGTAACCCAGCCTTCAACCATGGCGCGGATGGAGCCTTTCACCCAAAACGCCATGTAGATGTGCACCAGAATGCCGGTGAACAGCGCGAAGGCGCTGGCGGAGTGCAATAAAATCGCAATGCGCAGCGTTGTTACCGAAAAGTAGCCGGAGAAGTAGCGCCGCCACATGATAATGCCGGTTACCAACAATGTGATCATGGCAAGATTCAACGTCCAGAACAGCATTTTCTGACCGAGGTTGTATTTGCCGTTGTATGCCACACCATGTTCGTTACCTTTCAATACTTCCACGATGCCTTTCAACCAGCGGATGTCGTTCCGTTCCGGAATATTATGGCTTGCATAAATAAAGGCAAGAATAATAAACGCGATGAACATGATGATACCCGTAATCGGGTGAATGGCGCGCGCCAGTTGCGGCGTCCCCAAAATTTCATGTAACCAGGCGAAATCCGGGAAGAAAAACGCCACTCCGGTGAACATGGTCATAAAGAAGGCAATCACTAAAAACCAATGACTCACACGAGCGGGGTATTTATGGCGAACGATTTTGGTATCGTTCGTAAATTCGACTTTACTCATTATTTGCCACCTTTGTTATGATGTGATTGTTCTTCTTCCGCATCTTCCCGTTCGAAGTGGGCGCTGTGATCTTCCACATCTTCTTCATTGTTCGGGCCGACCCCTACATAATGGGCGATTTCGGCTAATGCCAGGCCGCCCATCGCGACTGCCGCCACCGGTTTTAAGATGTCTTTCCAAAGTTTGACGGTAACGTCGATTTCCGGATCTTTCGGTAAGCCGGCATAGAGCTCCGGTCTGTCCGCGTGGTGCAGCACGTACATCACATGAGTACCGCCTACGCCTTCGGGATTATAGATGCCGGCATTGTCATAGCCGCGGGATTTCAAATCCGCCACTCGGGTTTCCGCATAGTGCAGCATTTCCTCTTTGGAGCCGAAATGAATGGCGCCGGTCGGGCAGGTTTTCACGCAGGCGGGTTCTTGACCCACATTGACGCGATCCACACAGAGGGTACATTTGTATACGCGGTTGTCTTCATTGCTCATTTTCGGCACATTAAACGGACAGCCGGCGATACAATAACCGCAACCGATACATTTTTCCGATTGGAAATCCACAATCCCGTTGGCGTATTGGATAATGGCACCCGGTGCCGGACAGGCTTTTAAGCAGCCCGGTTCGGCGCAGTGCATACAGCCGTCTTTGCGGATCAGCCATTCCAGCCGGTCGTTTTCCTCCACTTCGCTGAACTTCATTACCGTCCATTGTTGGGCGTTCATGTCGCGGGGATTATCGTAAACCCCAACGCATTGTTCCTGCGGAGCGCGGATATCGTTCCATTCGGAACAAGCGACCTGACAGGCTTTACAACCGATACAGATGGTGACATCGATAAGTTTAGCGACTTCCACCACGTCTTTGCGGACTTGCGGCGGCGGCGTGACGCCGGAAGTGGCGGAGCGCTTGATAATGTTTTGTTCTTGTACTGCGGACATTACAGGGCCTCCGTGGTTTTTTCGATGTTAACAAGGAATGCCTTGTATTCAGGGGTAAGTGAGTTAACTTCGCCTACCGGTGGTGTCAGTGTATTTGTCACAAAGGTTTTCTTGCCTACGCCGGAAAAACCCCAGTGAATAGGGAAGCCGATGGTATGCACGATTTGCCCGTTTACCGTTAACGGCTTAATCCGTTTGGTGACTACCGCTTTCATCTTGATGTAACCGCGTTTAGAATGCACTTTCACCACATCACCCTGTTTAATGCCTTTCTCTTGCGCCAGTTCTTCGCTGATTTCGGCAAATGCCTCGGGTTGGGTAATCATGCTTAGTTGCACTTGTGCCGTCCAGGCATGGAAATGTTCCGTCAAACTATAAGTAGTACCTACATAAGGGAATTCGTTTGATGTACCGAAATTAGGTTTATCATTTTCCATTACACGCGCCACCGGGCTGGAAATCACATTCGGGTGCAACGGATTGGTGCCGATTGGTGTTTCTATCGGCTCATAGTGTTCCGGGAACGGGCCGTCGGCCAGGCGATTTAAACAGAATAAACCGCCTAATCCGTCATTTTGCATAATAAACGGCATTATCTCGGAATTTGGCGGTGCCGTGCCGAAGTCGGCTATATCAATATAATTCCAGTTTTTGCCGTTCCATTTCACCAATTGGCGTTTCGGATCCCATGGTTTACCGGCTAAATCCGCAGAGGCGCGGTTATAAACAATGCGGCGATTCGCCGGCCATGCAAACGCCCAACCCAAGGTATTACCTAAGCCGGACGGATCGCTGTTATCGCGGTTATCCATTTGGTTGCCTTTTTCCGTCCATTGCCCCGCATAAATCCAGGCGGAACAAGCGGTTGTGCCGTCATCACGTAATTGTCCGAAGTTAGACAATAATTCGCCTTTTTTCGCAATTAAATTACCTGCGGTGTCATATAAATCGGCTAACGCATAACCGTTGTTTTGTTTGGCTAATTCCTCTGCTTTCGGCTCCAGCGGATTAACATAATCCCATGCGGTTGCTTTGAGCGGCTCTAAACCGCGTCCGCCTTCTTTTTCATACATTTCAAGTATGGCTTCGCGGATTTCCGCCAAAATATCTACGTCCGGTTTCGCTTCCGCCGGCGGTTCGGCTGCTTTATAGTGCCATTGCAACCAACGGCCGGAGTTGGCGATAGAACCGTCTTCTTCCGCGAAACAGACCGTCGGCAAGCGGAATACTTCGGTTTGAATCTCGGCAGGGTTTACATCATTGTATTCGCCGTGATTTTGCCAGAAGTTACTGGTAGTGGTTTCGGTAGGGTCGAATACTACACAGTATTTCAGCTTGCTTAACGCACTGACCACTTTGTTTTTATTCGGCAACGAAGAAACCGGATTGAAGCCCTGGCACAGAAAACCGTTAATTTGCCCTTCGTTCATCATTTCGATCATTTTTAATTGATCATAAACCTGATCATATTTAGGCAAATAGTGGAAACCCCATTCGTTTTCGGCGGTCGCGTTATCGCCATAGAAAGATTTCAGCAAGCTCACCACGAATTTAGGCGTGTTTTGCAGGAAGTTAGTTTGACCTTGTACTAAGGTTTTTGGCGTAACACGTTCCAAATATTTTTCAAGACTAACATCTTTTTCATTTGGTAGCTGCAAATAACCGGGTAAACCCACCGGGGTTAAGCCCATGTCACTGGCACCCTGCACGTTTGAGTGTCCGCGCAAGGCATTTACGCCGCCGCCCGCCATACCGATGTTACCTAAAAGTAACTGGATCATCGCCATAGCACGGATATTTTGCGCACCTACGGTATGTTGTGTCCAACCTAGGGCATATAGGAAGGTGGCAGTTTTATTAGGTGAGGCGGTTTCGGCGAGGGTTTCGCAGAATTGATTAAACGCCGCCTGTTTTACGCCGGTGATATTTTCAACGGTTTCCGCCGTATAGCGTTCGACGTGTTTTTTTAACAAATTCAGCACGCAATGCGAATGTTGCATAGTTAAATCACGCAACGGCTGGCCGCTTTCATCCGTTGCATATGCCCAGGAAGTGCGGTCGTATTGTGCGGTATTTTCATCAAATCCGGAAAATAATCCGTCGTTAAACTCGAAATCATCAGCTACGATCAACGCCGCGTTGGTGTAATGTTTTACATATTCGTGTTGAATAGCGTCATGTTCGAGTAAATAACGGATAACCCCCAGCAGGAAGGCAATATCCGAGCCGGCACGAATTTGGGCAAAGAAGTCCGAAACCGCGGCGGTACGATTAAAGCGCGGATCGACAACCATCAGTTTCGCTCCGTTTTTCTTGGCCTCAATTACCCATTTAAAGCCGACCGGATGCGCTTCCGCAGTGTTGGCGCCCATCACGATTACCAGATTGGCGTTTTTTATATCGACCCAATGATTAGTCATCGCACCGCGACCAAACGTCGCCGCCAGCGCAGGAACGGTAGGGCCGTGACAAGTCGCCGCCTGGTTATTAATTGTGACCATACCGAGCGAACGAGCCCAACGGTGGGTTAGAATACCGGTTTCGTTACTGGTGGCGGAAGAGCAGAACATCGTCGTGGTTAGCCAACGGTTAACCGTTGTATCCTGTGCATTTTTTTCTTCAAAATGCGCATCACGATCTTCTTTCATTAATTTGGCAATGCGATGAATCGCATCCTCCCAGGATAAACGCACCCATTTGTCGGAACCCGGTGCGCGATATTCGGGATATTTGAGACGGTTCGGACTATTCACGAAATCGAGAACCCCCGCACCTTTAGGACAGAGTGAACCGCGGCTGACCGGATGGTCCGGATCACCCTCCACATGAAATAATTTACCTCGTGCATTTTTTGCACCATCACCAAGGCTGTACATCAACATACCACAGCCTACAGCACAATATGTGCAGTTGTTACGGGCTACTTTTGCATGAATAAGTTTATATTCACGCGGAGCTGCTAACGCTTGGGTCGGCATAAAGCCGAGCATTGCAGCAGACGAACTCGCCATACCACCTGCACAGATCTTAAAGAACTTACGTCTAGAGACCTGCATAATCACTCCTAATAAATGTGTAGCAAACACACACATGTATCCAAATTGTAAACTTTATGTTAATCGCCATAAAGTAATGCTATTATTCGTCTTTAAAGAGAAGAAAACATCCCTAATTTACGTTAAATAAAAATTATCTTGTATTTTATTGATCTAGATTAAAAAATTTATTGCTATTTAGGAATACCTCTCATTTAGAGGTTATAAAAATGTAGTGCTCTAAGAATTATATCTAATGAGCTTTAGTTTAAGTGCAGATGTATTAGTTCGTAAATTTGTGATTATTATCACGTTTCCAATATTCATTTTTATCCCTTTTTCAATATTGAGATTTAGGTCACATTTTTTCTCTATAACTTTGATTTAGAATGTAACAAAAGAACGATACTTGTTCTTTTGTTCATGGCTTTTTAGTATTTTTATCTTTAGAAAGTGAAAAAAATTGAAATTTGGTGAGGTATTTTTATGCAAAAACCTACAGTTGCAATGGTTCTGGGGGATCCTGCCGGCGTCGGTCCCGAGCTGGTGGCTAAATTATTGGCACAAACTGAACAGAGAACAAAAGCGAATGTGTTGCTGATAGCGGATAGAGAAGAGTTACGCAAAGGGTTGAAAATTGCTCAGGCTACATTTGAATATGATGAAATATCACCGGAAAATTTACCGGATTATGCTTTCAAAAGCGGTGTTCCGGCATTAATTCATCACAAATGTTCACATCCTGTTCCATTTGAATATGGCAAGGCGACCGAGCAAAGCGGGGTGTATATTTTAGAGACATTAAAGAAAGCCGTTGACTTTGCTCAAGCAGGATATGTGCAATCTATTTGTTTTGCGCCGTTGAATAAACAGGCTATGCATAAAGGAGGATTGAAGTATCGTGATGAGTTACATTGGTTCGCAGACCAAACAAATTTTCACGAATTTGTGTGTGAACTGAATGTGGTAGACGGTATTTGGGCAGGCCGCGTTACTTCACATATTCCGTTTAAGGATATTGTGCCGAATTTATCGATAAAAAACGTCGTCGATTGTATTTGTTTATTACATAAATCCTTAACGCAAGCCGGCGTGAAACATCCGAAAATTGCAGTGCAGGCGTTGAATCCGCACGGAGGTGAAGGCGGTGTATTCGGTGACGAAGAAATTAAAATTATTACACCGGCTATCGAACTGGCGCGGAAGGAGTATGGATTTGAGCTCTACGGTCCGTTCCCGAGTGATACGACAATGCGTGAGGTTAATCGGTTAAAAATTGACGGTGTGGTTTCTATGTATCACGACCAGTTCTCCACCGCTTTAAAATTATTAGGATTTGAGCGCGGCGTCACGGTACAGGGCGGTATTCCGATTCCGATTACTACGGCAAATCACGGCACGGCATACGATTTATATGGCCAAAATGTTGCCATTCCAACCGCGTTTGAGGAAGCCTTTAATATTGCCGTACGTATGGGTAACGGGGTTCTTGAATCCAAATAAAATTTTAGAATTAAACATCAGGAGACGAGTTATGAGCAGAAAACCGAAAAAATTACTGAATAATCCGAATGATGTTCCGGCAGAACAGCTGGAAGGATTGATTTATGCCTGTGGCGATAAACTTATCAAAGTTGAAGGCTACAGCGGAGTGTACCGTAATGATATTAAAGCGGATCAGGTTGTCGTGGTGACGGGGGGCGGCAGCGGTCACGAACCGATGTTTGCCGGCTATGTCGGCAAAGGGCTGGCCGATGCGGCGGCGCTGGGGGAAATATTTGCTTCGCCGTCTCCGGACATTATTATTGAAACGACGAAAGCGGCGCAAAAAGGTCAGGGCGTACTATTCGTTTACGGTAATTATGCTGGCGATAATATGAATTTTGATATTGCCGCCGAGTTATTGGAAGAAGAAGGTATTCAGGTTAAAACCGTACGGGTTACCGATGATATTTCGGCCGCCCCCTTATCTAGAATGAGTGACCGACGTGGTGTGGCCGGTGATATGTATGTGCTTAAAATTGCCGGTGCGGCGGTAGAAGCCGGTTACGATCTTGATAAAGTACATGAAGTGACCGCTAAAGCAAATTTCAATACGCGCACAATGGGGGTGGCGTTGGGGGCTTGTTCTATTCCGCAAACGGGTAAATTTAATTTCGAATTAGCGGATGATGAGCTGGAACTTGGAATGGGTATTCATGGTGAACCCGGTGTCAGACGTCAGAAAATGGCAAGTGCGGATGAAATTAACGGAGAAATGATCGAACGTTTATGTGCCGATATTGAACTAAAAGCCGGTGATAAAGTTTGCGTTACCATTAATAACTTAGGGGCTTCGACTTATACGGAACTGCTGATTGCCAACCGGAAAGTTCATCAGGTGTTAAGCGAATGTAGTATTCAGATTCACGATACGTTAATCGGCGGTTATTGCACCTCACAGGAAATGGCGGGTTATTCCATTACCATTTTCCGTTTAGATGACGAATTACAAAAACTTTACGATATGCCTTGTGATAGTTTTGCCTGGAGAAAATGATATGAACGTAGCAGAAACAAGAGAATTATTACTCTACACCGCAGAAAAAATGGTGGATAGCGAACCGACTTTAACCGAACTGGATTTAAAAATCGGTGACGGAGACCACGGATTGGGTATGCAACGGGGCTTTGCGGCCGTCCGGGATTTGCTTAAAACCGATGCTTTCCAACCTAAAGACATCGGTGAGTTGTTTTTAACCGCCGGTACCAAAATGATGTCCAGTATGGGCGGTGCTTCCGGTGCGATTTTCGGTACCTTATTCAGAGCGGGCGGTAAAGCTATCGCCGGTCAAAATACTTTCAATGCGACTGTATTATCTCAGTTTTTAACTGCCGGTTCCGCCGGGGTATTTGCCCGCGGCGGTGCGAAACCGGGCGATAAAACGATGATGGATGCTTTGGTCGCGGCGGAAAAACAAGCCGAGCAAGAAAAAAATGCGGATTTGAAAGATGCGTTGGCCCGCGTTGCCAAAGCGGCGGAAGACGGAGCAGAAAGTACCCGTGATCAGGTTGCCGTATTCGGGCGGGCTAAAAGTCTGGGAGAACGTTCTTTGGGTTATGTTGATCCGGGCGCCGTTTCAATGTCGTTAATTTTGAAATATATGTCCGAATTTGTGAATAAATAATCGTCTCAGAAGATAGGGCGTAAATTTTTACGCCTTTCAACGGAGGAAAGTGTTATGACACAACAAAAGGCTACAAGAATGGATAAGGGTTTTAGATTAGCGGTAAATACATCGATTTTTGACGGCTATGATTTAGAAACAGCGTTAGCTTCAATAAAAAAATGTGGTTTTAATTTTTTTGAATTGGCATACAACCAAGGTTATGTAGGTAATTTAAATCAGGATTTATTTGGTGTTGAAAATGGAAATAATATTAATAAATTAAAAGAAAAATACCAATTATCCGTTTTAGCGCTTGGTTGTACCATGGATTTATCCTCGGATAATTTTCTGGAAATTTTTTCGCCAAGACTGCGTTTTGCTCAATTAATCGGAGCTAAAT
Source organism: Basfia succiniciproducens (assembly GCF_011455875.1). Lineage (NCBI taxonomy): Bacteria > Pseudomonadati > Pseudomonadota > Gammaproteobacteria > Pasteurellales > Pasteurellaceae > Basfia > Basfia succiniciproducens. The sequence goes on from NZ_CP015031.1 coordinate 640,753, forward strand.
ACATTAATGTATGTACCGCTAAGCGCGAGAATAAAGACAAAATGATATGCAATCTAAAATCATTAAGACCAATATTAGAAGAAACGGGGTGTATTCTCTGCTTAGAGAATGGTGGTGATTATAATTTTAATGCCTTTATTACGCTTGAAGAAGGTATTGAGTTATTGAATGAATTAGGAGATGACGTTTATTCCATTAATTTTGATCCGGGTAATATGGTGACCTACGATAAAAATCTGGATGTCGTCGCACAGTCAATAAAATCATTGGATTATGTACGTTATTTTCATATTAAGGATGTTTGTATTACAGGTGAAAAATTCAGATTTATTCCGGTGGAAGGCAGAGGACTGATTAATTATCAGGAAATTATTTATGGGTTAAAACAGCGGGGTATTCCTTGTAGCTTTGAAATCCCACTCAGAATATACCGTGAGCTGGATTCTACGCCGCGTAGATTTGAAAAAGCGGCGGAACTTGCCGTAATTGAAAACACATTAATTAAATCGCGAGAGTATGTTGAAACTATACCTGGAAATATCAATTTTGAGAGGGAGTAATGGTTGAATATAAAGAAGGGAGTCTACTGACGGAAATTGCCATTGCCTATTATGAGCACGAGCTTACTCAAGAAGAAATAGCCAATAAATTTAATATTTCACGTATTAAAGTCGGGCGTTTATTAAAAAAGGCAAGGCAAGAAGGCATTGTTGAGATCAACGTAAAATATCATCCTGTTTTTACCTCTCAACTGGAAGACAGATTGATTGAGCAATTCGGTATTCAACGGGCATTGATTGCAATTGATGAACAAAATGAGAGCGAACAACGTGAACAGGTCGCCACATTAGTGAGCTCTTATTTATCCAATACATTAAAAGACGGTATGACAGTTGCTGTCGGACAAGGGCGAAATGTTGCCGCTGTGGGCGAACATATCGGAATCTTCCCAGAAAAAAACTGTAAATTTATTTGCGGAATAGGCGGGGTTCAACGGTTAGGCGATCCTGTTGATGCCGATCATATTTGTCGTAATTTAGCCCGTAAATTTAACGGGGCGAACGAAACTTTATACGCTCCGGCGTATTTGGAAGATAAAGCGTTTCGCGATGTATTTATGAAAAACGGGGTAATTAAAGAGACCCTGGATCGGGCCCGTAAGGCGGATATCGCGCTGGTCGGTATCGGCGATATGAGTGAAGAAAGCTATATGGTTCAGTTAGGTTGGTTTACACCGAAAGAAATTACCGAGGCAAGAATGAACCTGGGGGTCATTGGTGATATTGCGGGATACGGTTTTTTCAATTTGCAGGGAGAACCTGTCGATACGGTAATGAATAACCGGGTGATCGGATTAAGCTTAGAAGATCTTAGAGCCATTCCCTGCGTTATCGGCATTGCTTCCGAAAGTAGTAAGGCAATGGCAATATTGGGTGCGCTAAGAACGGGGATTATTGACATTATTGCCACCAGTGCAAGCAATATAAATTCAATTTTAAATTTAATAAAGGGTTAATAGCATAGGAGAAATAATTATGAAAATTGCTATCGGATGTGATGATGCCGCATATAACTTAAAGATTGAGTTAATCAAATATCTGGAAACATTAGGTATTGAATGCGATGACTTTGGCGCCGGTGCGGGCGATTTGACATTGTATCCGGATGTCGCCGAGAAAGTAGCTTTGGCGGTTTCCGAAGGCAAATATGATCGTGGAATTCTTACCTGCGGAACCGGTATCGGCATGTGCATTACGGCAAATAAAGTTCCGGGGGTAAGAGCGGCGGTTTGTCATGACGTTTTTTCTGCCGAACGTTCAAGAAAAAGTAATGATGCGCAAATTATCTGTTTCGGTGAGCGTGTGATTGGCGTGGAATTAGCAAAATCACTACTTAAAGTGTGGTTGGAATGTGATTTTGCAGGCGGTGGCTCAACACCAAAATTAGCAAAAATTAAAGAAATTGATGCTAAATATAATAAACGTTAGTAGTGAATAAACTAAAAGTATTATTCCTATTTATCCACAATGAAAATGAGTGAAGGTGTAATTATGAAAAAATTAACTGTTATTTCAGCAACCGTATTACTTGCTATGTTCTCTGCGTCTACCTTTGCCGCGGGAGAACATACGTTGGCGCTTAGTCACTATGGTTCGCCGAGCGATACCGTGACAAAAGCAACTGCGTTGATGGCTAAAAGAGCCAATGAACTGTCTAATGGACGTATCACGATTAAATTACATCCCAATAGTGAATTGGGCGCTTCCGATACTCAAATCGACGGTACCAGAATAGGGACGATTGATATTGTTGTAGTAGGAAACCCGTATTACACCACCTTTAATGAAGAACTCAATTTATTGGATTTACCATTCCTATTTAAAGACGAAGCTCATGTTGAAAAAGTATTAAATGGGGAAGTCGGGGAACATCTGTTGAAATCATTGGAAAGTGCAAACTTGAAAGGGTTGGCATTCTATGAGATTGGATTTAGAGATATCACTAACAGCAAAAAACAAATTAAAACCGTTGCGAATTTATCCGGTCTGAAGTTAAGAACCACTCCTAATCCCGCACATATCGCGGCTTTTAAAGAATGGGGTGCAAATCCGACGCCAATGCCGTTTAACGAAGTTTATTTTTCTCTGAAAACCGGCGTTATTGATGGACAGGAAAATCCGGTTCATCATATTTACAACAATAACTTACAGGAAGTTCAGAAATATCTGTCTTTAACTCATCATGCTTATACCGCGGCACCAATGTCAATGAATTTGGATCGCTTTAATTCTTTAGATAAAGAAGATCAGGATATTTTGTTGCAAGCGGCAAAAGAGGGCGCCGAGTTAGAGAAACAACTGAATGTGGAAGAAAATAAGGTTTATTTGGAGAAACTAAAACAGCAAGGTATGGACGTTGAGGAAGATCCGGATACAGCCTCTTTCCAAGCCGGTGCTAAAAAAGCCTGGGATGATTATGCCAAGAAATTTGGTGATCAAATGATTAATAAAGTGACT